>JAGBYM010000067.1 GCA_017628755.1 Clostridia bacterium
CAGTAGAGATAGTGAAGCCCTGGGGAACGGGAAGACCGATGTTGGTCATTTCCGCGAGGTTAGCGCCCTTACCGCCAAGGATCTCACGCATGCTAGCGTTACCCTCGGAGAAGAGATAGCAATACTTCTTTGCCATTTGTAATTCCTCCTATATGGAAAATAAAATTTTTATCAGTTTGGTTCGAATTTGCTACATCCGCAAATTCAATATATTATAGCACATTTTGCCTTTAATATCTATTATAATATAGGGATTTATTTTGTAAATTTTTCTTTAACAAGGACAAAAAGGGCAGTTTTGCGCCCTTTTTGTTTTTTATTTTTGTTTTATCTCTTCCGGAAGTTCGATTTCTCCCTCGCGGCGCTCAAAATCCTTGATACAATTTCTGATCAGAAAGAGCACCTGACCGTTCGCCGAACGGCCTTCATATTTCGAGATATAATGCAATTTATAATGCAGCTCGGGATCAATTTCAAGTCCGAGGTGCTTGTTATTTTTATTTCTCATAATCTCCTCCAAAATTATCTTAATTTAAGTATATTTTAAGATATTTTTGTGGTATAATGTTATAAGTATACTTGAATTAAGTATACTATATTTTAAAAAACAAGGAGAAAATTATGAAAATTGCTTTGATATCGTCACTTAAAAACTTGAATTTTGAAAAGTATATCAGCAAAAACTGCAAAGAAATCAGAACGAACATACCGAATCTCGCAGACAGTATTCAAGGCATACCGATAACGTACTGCAAGGACAAAGACGAATTAATCAAAGACGCCGACTGGGTCACCGTGATCTGCGACATAAAGCACGCAAAAGCATCAACGGTTATTTCAAGATGCAAAAAATATCACGTATCGTTTGAAATTATTATTGCGGATGAGCAACTTTAACGTTCCCTCTATTGGTTTTCTGTAAAAAACGAAAAGGGGTTGTTTCATTTAACTATCGTTTGAATAATAATATTTGCGCAAAAAACAGCTCGACCTGAAAATGCACAAACATAGTATCTCCGTCTCTTCCCCTCATCCACCGCTTCCGCGGTCCCCCTTCCCCGCCGGGGAAGGTAAAGTGGATAGCGATTTGTTTACGTTTGTACAGCGAAAATCATTTTGATATATAATTTTGATCAGCAAAAAGGAATAAAAGTTTGCAAAGACTATATTGTGAGTGCAAATTGATTCAAATAAAATATTTCTTTTTGCCTTGTATAGGTTAAAATGAAACGATGTTCGCTGAAATGCGAAGAATTTCGGTATAACCCTTTTACCTTCCCCGGCGGGGAAGGGGGACCGCGGAAGCGGGGGATGAGGGGAAGAGACAGACACACCCTGTTCGCACAAAAGTAATCAAGAGCCGTATTTTGATATACGATCCCCGTATATTTCTTGCTAAATCAATCGTTTGTTTATATTTTTGCACATTTAAAGGGCTGATTCATTGTTTGATTAATGAATCAGCCCCTTAACTTTTCACTTTGCACTCTATGCTACGGCTCTGCCGTCACAGTTCTTCTACCGAATATACTCCGTCAAACTGCGACATTTCGCTGAGCACGTTATCGTGCTTCTGTCGCTTCTTGAATTTGAGGGTCAGCACCGCGCTGAAGCGTACGCCCGATGTCGTTCGCTGTTTTGTGAATTCAATATCCGTGACGCGGATATTGCGGCGCTCGAGACGCTCAACAAGTCTGTCAAGCATATCGGGCGAATCAAACTCAACGTAGATATTCATTCTCTTTGCAGTCGCAATAACAAAATACTCGACCTTTGAGAGAACAACTGCGGCAAGGATCACGATGGCAACACCGATGAGTGCCGCTTCATAATATCCCGCACCGATGGCAAGTCCGATGATAGCCGAGGTCCAGAGTCCCGCTGCGGTCGTGAGTCCCTTTACCTGACGGCGAGAGGTTACGATGATCGTTCCCGCGCCGAGGAAGCCCATGCCTGAGATGACCTGCGCTCCGAGACGGGTGGGGTCGGTCGAAAGACCCGATTTGTAAAGGAAGAGACCGACAAGTGTCGTCAAGGTTGCACCGATGCAAACGAGAGTATGCGTACGGAAGCCCGCGCTTCTGCGCTTGCTTTCGCGTTCAAGTCCGATAATTCCGCCGCAGATGAGGGCTAGCGCAAATCTGAGTGCCACGCCGACGGCATTGACACCGCGGAGCATTTCTACTATTTCATTAAAAGTCATTTTTCACTCCTTAGAGTTCTCAACTCATTAAATAATTGAGTGTTTTAAATAAAATCCGTTTTTTCGGTGGCTTTGCTGCCGAAAAAACACCGCTGACGCGCGCCGAGGGGAGCTGCCAAAATCCGCGATTTTGGCGAGCGGCGATAAGCGCGCGATAATCACTTGTAAAACGCAGTTTTACAAGTGTTTTTTATAGTTCTTCTACAGATATTACGCCCTCGATCGCGGCGAGTGCCGCAATTATCTCAACGTGCGGGCGGCGGCGCGCGAGCTGTGTTTCAATAACGACGTTGGGCGATTCGTTAGCAAGATCACGGACGTTTGTGATCTCGGAATCAAATATTTTGAGATTCATTCCGCGCAAAACGTCGTGAACGTCGTGTATTACCGAGGTCTCGGTAACAATAACGTTGATATTCATATTAAGCGAGCGCGAGGTGATCAGCTTTTCGACCTTATCGAGCAGGGTCGTTGACATAATGATCGCGGCAAACGCCATGAGCGCGCACTCGAAAAATCCCGCGCCGACGGCAAGTCCCATGCATGCGCACGCCCAGAGCCCCGCCGCCGTGGTGAGTCCCTTGACCTCTTGGCGGCGTGTAACTATGATAGTACCCGCGCCGAGAAAGCCGATGCCGTTGATGACCTGCGCGCCGAGACGCGAGACGTCAACTGTTATACCGAGGACTTCAACGCAATAGCGGCTGATGCACATTGCCATCGTTGCGCCAACGCAGACAAGTATATGAGTTCTGAAACCCGCAGGACGTCGCTTGCGCCCTCTCTCGAGTCCGATAATTCCGCCGAATATCACGGCAAAGGTAAGCTTTACAACAAGCGCTGCGAGGCTTGCGCCTCGCAGACTGTTTATTAATTCAACAAAAGTCATTTATTCACCGTTAGTCGATTTTCATTGTCCATACGTTTTCGGTGGGATCTTTACCGCCGTCGTTCGCGTATTTATCCGCGCCCGATTCAAAAAGAATATAGAGCTTGCCGTCCGCATAAGCAAGGCCCTCGGTCATAGGCGGTGCCTGAACGGTTTCGCAGGGGAGCTTGCCGTCAAGGAAGAATACCGGAATCATTTTTCCGTTAAGCTTTACCGAGGTATGAGGCTGGCTGCCGATGGGATTATCATAAATATAGAGAGTCGAAGTATTTGTTCTTCCGTAAGACTGGCTGAGAACGATCTTGTTTTCGCTCATTGCCATACCCTGAATACGTTCTGTGATCGAAAGGATAACGTCGGGGGTGGCATATGAATCCTTGACCATAGCCTCCGCCTTGATCTCGTTTTCGGTCGCATCGGTCAGCTCATAACCAACGCTCCAAGCCTTGTATGTCTTACCCTCTCTGTTGGTCATATGACGGTATTCATCCGTGGGGTAGCTTGTACCGTACTGGAAATCGCCGACCCAGAGATAGCCGCCCGAATAGTTACAGAAGGAAGCACGCGCGGGAACGCTTATCGCGTCCGCAATTTTGATCTTACCGCACTGACCGACATTCAAAATCTCGGTAAGCGGAATTCTGTAAAGAGTTGAGCCGTTTGCGATGAAGATATTCTTTTCTGTAACGGCAACACCGCCTGCATGCGAGGTATGGGGAGTGCCGTCGGTATTTGTAATGTAATACTCACCGACATACGCGCCGGTATTCATGTCGATCGCGACTATGATAGAGCAATCGAGAATATCGGTGCTCGGGAAATAGCCCGAGATGAGAAGCCATCCGCGCTCCTCCCAGATATCCATACCCTGCGGGATCATTTTGCCCGCAAGCGCGGGAATGAGGAAGCTCTTCTCTGCCGATGCGGTAAAATCCCTATAAGCTATATAGGAAGTTTTTTCGAGCACGTTTTCAAGCGTGAACTTGAAATCAGCCGAGGGGCCCTCGTATACGGGGAACGAAGGTTCTGTTTCAACGGGTTCGGTTTCTGCGGGAGGGGTTTCGAGAACAACGGTGGTATCAGCAATGAGGTCGGTAGTTTCTTCGGGGATTTCGGAATTGCATCCGACAAGAGCGAAGAGAGCGAAAAATGCCATACACAGGCAGATGATACGGGTATACATCATATTAATCTCCACTTTTATTTTATAAAATCCGTTTTTTCGGCGGCTTTGCCGACCGAAAAAACACCTTTAAGGCGAGCTAAGCGTGCGTTTTTCATTTGGGTCATTTTACGCTGAACATAAGGTCGCCGTAAGTGGGGTAGGGCCAGTAGTCCGATCCGGTCAGCGTTTCGGCTTCGTCAACCGCATGGCGCAGAAGCTCCATAGTCTCAAAGACGAAATTGCGGTAGCCGTTTGCAAGAGCGATGATGTCAGTCTCCTTCTGAAGCATTTCGAGGTTGTTTTCGAGCGTGACGGTATGCGTCATGATCACGGTTGTCAGCTCGGAAAGGCGCGCGATGGTGTCAAATTCGTAATCCGTGTCGATACCGACACAGAATTCGCGCTTTGCTCTGCCCGATTCGGCAAGCTTGCCAGTAAACTTCGAGATCGCGGGCAGAATATCGCGGCGAACCATATCGATCATGGTCAGAGCCTCGATGTGAATTACCTTACAGTAGTTGTCAAGGATGACGTCGCGTCTCGATGCCGCCTCGACGGGGGTGTATATCTTATGCTGCGCGAAAAGCTTAAGGTTCTTCTCTGCCGTAAGCTGGGGCACGCAATCGGGAGTCGAGGGGAAATTCGGGAGTCCGCGAACCTCGGTAGCCTCGCGGATCCATGCCTCGTCGTATCCGTTTCCGCTGAAGATTATGCGCTTGTGCTCGGATACGGTGCGGCGAATGAGGGCGTGGAGTGCGGTCTTGAAGTCCTCTGCAGCCTCAAGCTCATCGGCAAAGAGACGAAGCGACTCGGCAACCGCGGTATTGAGCATGATATTCGTGCACGCGATACTGTCCGACGAGCCGAGCATACGGAACTCGAACTTGTTACCCGTAAAAGCAAAGGGCGAGGTACGGTTGCGGTCGGTATTGTCGCGGGGGAGCTTCGGAAGAGTATGTACACCGAGACGGAGCGGAGCCTGCTCGGTTGCGTTATAGGGGATATCCTTCTCGATCGCGTCAAGGATCTCCTCAAGCTCTGTGCCGAGGAAGATTGAAACGACCGCGGGAGGTGCCTCGTGCGAGCCGAGACGGTGGTCGTTCGAGGGACTTGCTACCGAAAGACGGAGCAGATCGGCATAATCATCAACAGCCTGAATAACGGCGCAGAGGAAAAGAAGGAACTGCGCGTTCTCGGCGGGAGTGTCACCGGGCTTGAAGAGGTTTACACCCGTGTTGGTCTGGATCGACCAGTTGTTATGCTTACCCGAACCCGAAACGTTCGCGAAGGGCTTTTCATGAAGCAGACAGATCATGCCGTGCTTTTTGGCAACTCTCTGCATGACCTCCATTGTCAGCTGGTTGTGGTCGCAGGCGATATTCGCCTTGGTAAAGATGGGAGCGAGCTCGTGCTGTGCGGGAGCCGCCTCATTATGCTCGGTCTTGGCACTGACGCCGAGCTTCCAGAGCTCGCGGTCAACCTCCTCCATGAAGGCGGCGACGCGGGGCTTGATGATTCCGTAATAGTGGTCGGAAAGCTCCTGACGCTTCGGCGGCTTTGCGCCGAAAAGGGTGCGTCCCGTGTAGATAAGGTCGCATCTCTTCTCGAACATAGCGCGGTCGATGAGGAAATACTCCTGCTCGGGACCGACGCAAGCCTTGGTCGATGTAACGTCCTCGTTGCCGAAGAGCTTGAGCACACGCATGGTCTGGCGGTTTAGTGCCTCCATCGAGCGCAGAAGAGGGGTCTTTTTATCGAGAGCCTCTCCGCCGTAGGAGCAGAACGCCGTGGGAATGCAAAGAGTTTTTTCCTTTATAAATGCATATGACGTGGGATCCCACGCGGTATATCCGCGCGCCTCAAAGGTTGCGCGAAGTCCGCCCGAGGGGAAGGACGAAGCATCGGATTCGCCCGAAACGAGCTCCTTACCCGAAAATTCGAGCAGAACGCTGCCGTCGGGATTGGGGCTTATAAAGGCGTCGTGCTTTTCTGCGGTAACGCCCGTCATCGGCTGGAACCAATGCGTAAAATGCGTTGCGCCGCGCTCGACAGCCCAGTCCTTCATTGCTTCCGCGACGAGATTTGCAAGGCTGATATCGAGAGAACGTCCGTCCTCGATAGTCTTGCGCATGCGCTCGTAAGCCTCGATGGGAAGCCGCGCCTTCATCTCTCTGTCGTCAAATACCATACAGCCAAAATATTCGGGAATGTTCATAACCTTCACCTGCTTCGGATAAATTTTCTCATTATATTAGTATATCTTTTTTTACAGTAAAAGTCAAGGGAAATTTTATGAATTTTGCGCCTGCGGAGAAAAAAAGCGCCCCGCAAAAGCGGGGCGCAAAGCATTTATACCTTTTTCATAGGCTTTAAGGTTTTCGGATCTACAGCGGAGCAAAGCAGAGCAAGAACGACCGCGGCGATCGCGGCGTTTCCGAGCATGTAGCTTCCGTTATAAACAAGCGAATAGACCCAGACGTTCATGCCCTCGGGAGTGTAGCTTTCCCAAAGGATGATACCCGAAATAAAACTGCAAATAAATCGCAGGAGGGATGCACCGACAGCTCCGGTGATGTATCCCGCAATACGCGTCGCGGGCTTGCCCGATCTCTCAAACGGCGCAGCAAAGATTCCCGCAAGACCGAGTACGCTGAAGGCTATAACGTAGTCAAGCAGAATACAGAGCGCGACGGCAGCAAAAGTGTTCGCGGGAGGCAGAGAGAGTCCGAGAAGCATCTGCACACTTGCGTAAACGAATCCCGCTGAGATACCCCACTTCCATCCGCGTCGGTAGGAGAGGTATATTATAGGTATTGCGCCGAGGCTTATTGAGCCCCCGTACGCCCAGGGCTGCGGCAAAAACTTGCAAAGCAGCTCAAGTCCCACCGCAAGCGCGACCATCATTGCCGTCTCGACAAGTGCGAGAACATTTTTTCTTGTGTTTTTTGTTTTCATTTTCTTTTTCCTTTCGGTTTTTTATTATCAACCGATTTTTCTCGGACTTTCTTGAAAAAGTGATCAATTTTCCCAAAAAAGAAGGCGCCGCACATCCTCTGCAGTGAATGTGCGGCACCCCCGATAATAATCGGTAGATCTTAAACTTCCTTCGCCGGTATTACCCGTATCAGGTTCAAAGGGTTTGACCAAATGGTCATCTCAGCCGCACGGCACCCCCGTATGGGATATTCTGTTTTCTTGGTGAAGCTGGTTCTATTCCGCCTTCGGCGGAAATGGTTGTTTTGCTTCGCAAAAATGGTTATTCGCTAAAGCGAAATGGTTATTCGCTGCGCGAAACGAAGCAAAATTCATTATTTGGTCTTTTCTGAATCGAGTTTGGTTTTAACCGTAGTAACTGATGCCAACAGCATTTTCTTGATTGCAATGCCGTCGCTTCGCATAGATTTAAACTCACGCTCTGTGAGATAGCCGCTATTAAATAAGCGTTCAAGCCAGAACCCGGTTTCGTTTATCTCTTTAAGCGCGATCTCAAGTCTGGCAACGAAGTCTTTTTTGCCGTGTGCAAATTGAGCTTCAGCAATATTTGCACCGACAGAGGTACCTGCTCTGAACAGTTGATCCAAAGCCGATTGCGGAGCCTGTCGCGTTTTTAAAACACGGCAACATGTAATTACTCTGTCACCGAAAGACGCAGACTTCTCTCTCAAAACATTAGAAGACATATTCGCCCCCCATTTTCATTCGCCGTAGGCGATAACCATTCGGCGCAGCCGATAACTCATTCTGCCGCAGGCAGATAACCATTCGCCGTAGGCGATAACTGCGCGATCAATAACTATAGTTCGCCTTTACGTTGCTGAGCTTCTTTTTATTAAGCGCGTCGGTATCGATCTTGACGTCAGCGGAGAATTTTTCGAGGCTTTCTGCGATGTATTCGAGGAAGAGAGGCTCTACAAGGTATCCCTCAAAGGTCATAAGCGCGTCGGTTTCGGGATCGTAGAAGCTGAAGAAATCAATGTTTGCGGAATCGTCGTATGCGCCCTCGACAAGCTCGAGCTTTTCAACGATATGGAGGTTGTTTTCGGTCTCGATGAGTCTGATCTCGCCGACCTTCATATCCTGAAGCTCGGTATAGATCTTTTCGAGTGCGGGATCGCTTCCCATAGCCGAATCGCGGCTGATATAGATGCTTGAATACTGGTTATCCTGCTTGTTCTCATCAAATTCGTTATGGACGCTCGGGAACTCTGTGCCCATCTGGATCTTTTTGAGCGCTTCGGATGCGCGGGCGCGTGCATCCTGAGTCTCGGATGCGGTCATATCAACATATTTGACATTGCCCTTGCTGTCAAGCACGGGATCGCCGTTTGAATCGAGCTCGGGACGCTCGTTGATGAAGAAGCAGATCTGTCTCATGCGTACGTAATTCGCCTGATAGTACTCTTCCTTATCGACCTTGGTAACTCCGAGAGTTCCGTTTGCGCCAAAGAGGTATTCCTGAAGGTAATCAACCTTTGCGTCGATGAGATAGAGCTCGCGGAGCTGCTTGCGGTTGATACCGTAGGATTCAAGAATGGCGTTGAACTCGGATTTCGAGCCCGATGCGTTCTTCTCGCAAAGCTCATCGATGTATTCGTCAATCTC
This sequence comes from Clostridia bacterium, assembly GCA_017628755.1. Taxonomy (GTDB): domain Bacteria; phylum Bacillota; class Clostridia; order Oscillospirales; family CAG-272; genus CAG-390. Next base: position 8,860 of record JAGBYM010000067.1, read on the forward strand.
GGTCACGGTCTCTGTGGGAAGCGCGAGTCCGTACTGATCGAAGAGATAGAGCGCGCAAAGATAAGTCTCCGCATTCTCATAGATGAACTCGGACATGATCTCATCATATGTCTTGCCCGATCCGCTCTCATCCTTGATATGCCAGAACTGCTCGATGTTGTCGAGGTCGTACTGCTGGCAGATGGGGTCGCCGTAGTAATATACGAACTGCGCCTTGTAGCGTGAGAGCCAGAACTCGATCATATTTTCTGTTATCACGGTTCCGCCGAGCTCCATAACGGTATTGCCCATACCGCCGCAGGAAGCAAGCGAAAGCGTCATCATAACTGCCGCAAGAAGGAGCGCGGCGATCCTAACGATTTTTTTCATTTTTAATATCCTTACAATAATTTTTAATAGTTACACAGCATTTTGGCAAGCCGGCAATTATAATAAAATCCGTTTTTTCGGCGGCTTTGCCGATGAAAAAACACCTTATAGACGAGCCGGGCGAGTCCGCGCACCGAGGGGAGGCGACAAAATCTTAAATTTTGGCGACGGCGATAAGTGCGCGCATCAATTGTAAAACGCAGTTTTACAATTGCTTTTTATTATTATACACTATTTTGGAGAATTTGTCTATCCCTTATTTCCCGATATTTTGAGATATTTTTTGAATATTTCGCAAAGAATCGCAAGGGGATCGTCATTTTGGCGCATTGTGAGCACAAGATAGGGTTCTTCCGCAATAACGACGCGGAGTTTCACGCCAGGCATCTCGGAAATTTCCTGCCAGATATCAAGGTCAAATTCCTTCGGACGGATGCTTACCTGTCTTCCCTCCTGCGTCAGCGACACGATCTTGCATTTTTCGGCAAGAGCGCGGAGAAGCGCAACGTCAAGCAGGAAGAGGACGGGCTCGGGCGGTTCGCCGTAGCGGTCGGAAAGCTCCTCGTAAAGGTCCTCGGTATCCCTCTCGTTTCGCACGTGCGCGATCTTTTTATAGAGCGACATTCTCTGCGCCGCGTTCGGAACGTAGGAATCGGGCAGATATGCGTTGACGTTGATGCTGACTGTGGTATCGACCTTCTCCTCGACCTTCTCGCCCTTTTCCTCAAGCACAGCCTCATTGAGGAGCTTGATATAGAGGTCGTAACCGATGGCGTCGAGGTGTCCGTGCTGTTCCGCACCGAGAACGTTGCCCGCGCCGCGGATCTCAAGGTCACGCAGAGCGATCTGGAAGCCCGCACCGAATTCGGTATATTCGCGGATGGCTTCGAGTCGCTTTTCCGCGATCTCGGTAAGTGCGCGTCCGCGCGGGAATGTGAAATATGCATAAGCTCTTCTCGGGGAGCGTCCTACTCGTCCGCGGAGCTGATGGAGCTGTGAAAGTCCCATTCTGTGCGCGTTTTCGACGATCAGCGTGTTCGCATTGGGCACGTCAACGCCCGTCTCGATGATGGTGGTCGAAACGAGAACGTCGATCTCGCCCGTAATCATATCGCGCCAGATATCCTCAAGCTGTTCCTTTTCCATCTTTCCGTGCGCGACAACGACGTTCGCTTCTGGGAACGCGCTTCTGATCTTATCGGCGGTGTAGCTGATAGTTTCGACGAAATTATAGAGGTAGAAGACCTGACCTCCGCGCGACAGCTCGCGTCGGATAGCGTCATTGATGATGAGCTCGTCATGCTCGAGAACATAGCTCTGCACAGGCTGGCGGTCGCCGGGAGCTTCGTCGAGAAGCGAGATATCGCGTATGCCCGACATAGCCATATTCAGCGTTCGCGGAATAGGAGTTGCCGAGAGCGAGAGAACGTCGATGTTTCCTACTCTCTGCTTGATCTTCTCCTTCTGCGCGACGCCGAAACGCTGTTCCTCATCAACGACCAGAAGTCCGAGATCCTTAAATTTTACGTTCTGCGAGAGGAGACTGTGCGTACCGATGATGAGGTCGATGTCTCCTTTTTCGAGATCGTCTATGATCTTTCTCTGCTCCTTTGGCTTGCGGAAGCGCGAGAGCATTTCGATATTGACGGGGAATGCGCGCATACGGCTCTGCGCCGACTGATAATGCTGGAGTGCTAGAATCGTTGTCGGCACGAGAAGCGCGACCTGCTTGCCCGAAAGGATCGCCTTATATATCGCGCGGAACGCAACCTCGGTCTTGCCGTAGCCTACGTCGCCGCAAAGCAGACGGTCCATCGGCACAGCCTTTTGCATATCCGCCTTGATATCCTCGGTTGCGTCAAGCTGTGCGTCTGTCTCATCAAATTCGAAAGCCGCCTCGAAATCGCGCTGAAAATCATCGTCGGCGAAGAATGCAAATCCGGGTCTGCGCTGACGCTCGGCATAGAGCGCGATAAGCTCCTTTGCAATGTCGCGGAGAGTCGATTTCGCGCGCGCCTTGGTCTTGCCCCACTCGGTGCTTCCGAACTTCGATAGGCGGAGAGTTCCGTCATCCGAATGCGCACCGATGTATTTTGAAACCTTATCGAGCTTTTCAACGGGCATGAAGAGCTTGTCGCTGCCCGCGTACTGGATCGTGATATAATCGCGTGTGACGCCGTCGACCGTCATGGTCGTCAGTCCCATATACTGACCGATACCGTGCGCCTCGTGAACGACATAATCGCCCTCGGAAAGATCGGCATAGGAGAGGATAGCCTGCGCATTCGAGTCGCGCTTCGACCTTGCCGCGCGCTTTTTCTTCTCCATTCTCGAGCCTTCCGCCATTGTAAGCGAGATGATCGCGCATCTCGGCGACGGAAGCTCAAAGGGAGAGGTCGGTGTACCCGCGATGACAAAGGCTTCGCCGCGCGGCATTTTACCGAGCTCGGGGAGCTCATCCGCGGAGATATAGTACGCCTTGATGCCCCAGCTTTCGCTGAGAAGTCCCGCATAATTCTTCGCGCGGGTTTCATCACCCGCCATGAGGATCATACGGTAACCGCCCTTTGAAAGACCTTCAAGCTCCTCGCGGAGAAGCTCGTCGTTATCCGAGGTGGCAAGCGCATGCTTGGTTCTGAATCCGAAAAGACCGCCGAGCGCCTTGCCCGAAAGTCCCTGAACGAGCGAATCTATCATTATCGTGGTGTGGGATGCCGTAAAAGCATTCCATCTCTCAAGCGGAGCCGAAAATTCCGCATATTTTGCTTCAAGCGAACCCGACTCTATGATCGACTTGACCTGCTCCTCGGCATGCCAGACCGCCGCCTTGAAGGCATCCTCTGCGGACGCCGCCGAGCGCATCAGGCAGAGCGACATCGGCGAAAAATAGTCGAGAAGAGTTGTTTTTTCGGGGTAAACGAGCGAAATGTATTTATCGAGGAATCTGACCTCGGTGCCCGAGGAAAGCGCAAGCTCGATGGCAGACGCCTCGCTCTCAAGCGACTCGGAAAGATGCGCGTCCTTTGACTTTTTGCGCAGATTTGCAATGGATTTTTTGATGGCGCGGAGCGCTTCCTCATCCGCCACGATCTCGCGCGCGGGCGGGATAAGGACGCTCTTTACGTTATCGGTCACGCGCTGGGTGGCGATGTCGTAGTATCCCATACGGTCGATCTCGTCGCCGAAGAATTCGATTCGCAGAGCACTCGTCACGCCCGCGTTGAAGTAACAAATATCAACGATACCTCCGCGCTGCGCGAACTGTCCCGCGCCCTCGGCAAGCGAGGAACGGGTATATCCCGCCGAAACGAGGCGGTTTACGAGCTCTGCGGGCGAAATTTCGCTGTCAAGGCTGATATTTATCAGATTTTCGGCAAGAACGCCCTGCGGGACCGTGTATGAAAGCGCCGCTTCGGGCGCGGCAACCACGGCATCAAGCTCGCCGCGGCGGAGCGAGACAAGCAGAGAGAGCCTCGCTTGCTCAAATTCACGCGAGGCTGAAATATTATACATGTTAAGGTCGCGGTTCGGGAAATATGCCGCACGCAGACCGAATGCCGTGAGGCTTTCGCGCATTCTCCGCGCCGTCTTTTCGTCGGGACAGAGAACAAGGACGGGACATCCGCCCGGCATATCCTTTATCAGCGCGGCGCTGAGCGCGTCGCCCGCGCCCTCGCAGAGTCCCGAGACCACAACCGGCTTCGGGCGCGACTTTCTCTGCAGATTGACCGCATCCGTGAGCTGTTTGTACTCGGCATCGCTCCTTATCGCCGAAAGCACAAGAGCCGAGCTTTTGTTTGCTTTGGTTTCCATTTATTCTCCCAAATAGCTAATTGTAAAAGTCAGTTTTTTATAAAATTCGTTTTTTCAGTGGCTTTGCTGCCGAAAAAACACCTCTTAGACGAGCCGGACGAGTCCGCGCGCCGAGGGGAGTGAGTCAAAATCGTGGATTTTGGCTCACGGCGATAAGCGCGCGTTCTCAATTGTAAAACGCAGTTTTACAATTGGTTGTGTTTTGCGTTGCAAAGACGCACAGCCTCGTCGGTCTTTCCGCTGATATAAAGCTCGACGCACTCAGCGGCAATGTCCGAAAGCTTCTCAAGCTGCTTCAGCTCCCCGTCAGTAAAGCGCGAGAGCACCCAATCGGCAAGCTCCATCTCGGGATGCGGCTTCTTGCCGACTCCGATGCGCAGGCGGGGGAAATTATCAAACCCCATAAGAGTGATGATGCTTCGGAGACCCTTCTGTCCGCCGTCCGAGCCGTTTGTGCGCAGACGCATTCTGCCGACGTCGAGGTTAATATCGTCGGATATTACAAGTATATGCTCGGGCGCGATCTTATAAAACTGCACCGCCTCGCGGACAGCCTCGCCCGAAAGGTTCATATAGGTCTGCGGGAGCATCAGAAGCACGCCCTTGCCCGCGATCTCGCATTCAGCGGTCAGCGCCTTGAAGCGCGAGCGGTCGCAAACGACGCCCTTCTTGCGCGCGAGAACGTCCATAGCCATAAAGCCCGCGTTGTGGCGGGTAATTACGTAATCGCGGCCGGGATTGCCGAGACCGACAACGAGCCACTCGATCGGCGCCTTTACCTTTACCGAGCTCTCCTTTGAAATCTTTGCAAAAAGATCGAAAATATCTGCCATTTTATCTCCTTCCGTTCCGCTACTCCAACGCAGAACGCCCCACAAGGCGAAGCCCGGTGGGTTTTGTTTTCTGTCTATGCTAATATTATAACCTAAAAAATGCGGTTTGTCAAGGGAAAAGTGGACAGTGGTTAGTGGACAGTGGACAGAAAGATGCGGATGATAATTCAATCCATTATTATCGATCCATTATTAATCAGATGATTTAACAAATGAAAAGATCTCGGATATTTGGAGTTTTTGCCCCGAAATATCCGAGATTTTCTATTAGCACAGTTTAATTGTTTTTCTTTTTGGTTTACTTAAATATAAACGCAGCAAATAAAATTGCAGATCGAACTCCGCGTCTTTCTGTCCACTGTCCACTAACCACTGTCCACTTTTTATCTCTTTTTCCTCGGTATAAGCGCGATCACGACAAGAATTATCGCAACAACGACAATGACCGCGATGACCGCGCCGAGGATGCTTCCGCCGTCATCTTCAGCCATACCCGTGTCGGTGCCGTCACCGCTCGCGGCTCCCGGGGTACCTGCAGTTGTACCCGACGGTGTCGAGCCCGCGTCGGGAGTCGAGGTGGTCACCGTGGGCGAGCGGGTTGTGTCTTTTGGGGTAACAACGTCGTCGGTGTCAACGTTGCCCGCCTCGGGCAGAGTAAGCGCGGAGGTGCCGTCCTCACCGGGGATAACGTCGCTCATCGCGGGCATGCCGGTGCCTGTCGCGGCGCGGGTGGTTACAGTGAGAAACGCGAGCATCGAGAGCGCGATCGCAAGAGCAGTAATTATAGCTCCCGAGACCGTCAGCATTCTTCTGGAATTTTCCTTCATTTCAAAAATCCTTCCTTATATATACGTTAGAGTGACAAGAATAATACGAACTAGTTTTTTGGCGACAAATATCCGCCATCAGTTCGTCAAACGCCTTGAATGTATTAATATACTATCATCGGCGTTTTCCTGCTGCTGACAAATATTTGTCAGCCGAAAAATCTCCGACCCGCGAGCCTTAATTTTTAGGTGATTTTTGGTGCGGAGGACGATGCAAGGTATTAACCTTACAAGGACGACAAGCCGAAAAGCACCAAAAATTAACGCTCCCGGGCTAGTTCGGATTATTCTTGTCACTCTATTTTGGGGTTCATCCCGTAATATTTTTCCACGCCACGAAAGAATTATGTATCCGCGCAAAAAATATTCCGGAAATCAAAAATTATTTCAAAAAACTATTGACTTTTTTTGCAAGATGTAGTATAATATTTCTACCTCTGTTGGCAGAGGCTCTTTTTTCGTGCGCTTGCGCGAAAAGGGACAAGGTCTCACCACAACCGCGTCCCCGCCTTCGGAGGGAGGTACACCGACCGCACCTAAGCGGTCAAATAAACTATCATAGGAGGTGCCGACAATATGGCTAATGATTCCAGAGTCAAGGTAACTCTCGCATGCACCGAGTGCAAGCAGAGAAACTACGACACAAAAAAGAACAAGAAGAATACGCCCGACAGACTTGAGCTGAAGAAGTATTGCAAATTCTGCCGTAAGCACACTCTTCACAGAGAAACCAAATAAGGGGGTCGCTATGAAGACATCAAAGATCCTTGCGGTTATCCTTGCCGCAATCCTGATGCTCACACTCCTTACTGCAACCGTCTTTGCTGAGGAAGCTACCGGTGAAGCTGCTGACGTGACCGAAGAGGTTACCGGCGAGGCTACCGAGGCTCCCGCAGACGAAACCGAGGCTCCCACCGAGGAGACCGAGGCTGAAGATCACGACGATCACGACCACGACGGTGAAACCACCGAAGAGGATGAGCACGACCACAACATCAACTGGGTCGACATCATCGTTTCGGCTTCCATCATCGTTCTCGGTGTTATTGCTTTCATTATCTGCTACTTCGCAATTCCGAAGTTCCGTGAGAAAGTAAAGAAGTTCTTCAGTGACTATAAGAGTGAGCTTAAAAAGGTAACTTGGTCCTCTAAAGAGGATGTTCGCAAAAACACCGTTACTACTATCGTAGTAATTCTCGTACTTGTAATCGTAATTGCATTACTCGACTTCATCTTCTTAAGCGGCATTGAGGCTCTCAGCCATCTGATTTAAGCAGAAGTCCAAATGAGCGATATCAATGAAATGAACGTTGGCGTACGTTGGTATGTGGTGCATACGTACTCCGGTTATGAAAACAAGGTAATGGCAAACATCCAGAAGATCGTTGAAAACCGCGGTCTCGGAGATCTCATCTTCGAAGCAAAGATTCCGGTTGAAAAGGTCCTGGAGAAGAAGGGTGACGAGGAGGTTGAGGTTGAGTACAAGCTCTTCCCCGGCTACGTTCTTGTCAAAATGATCATGAACGACGAGTCCTGGCACGCTGTCAGAAACATCACAGGTGTTACAGGCTTCGTAGGTCCCGGCTCCAAGCCCACCCCGCTTAGCGATAAAGAGGTTGAAGACCTCAATATCGAAGAAAAGAAAGCTCCCCGTCTCACCGTCGGCGTTGGAGACGAGGTCGTCATCAAGGGCGGTCTGTTCGATGGATATCAGGGAACAGTCCAGTCGATTTCGGATGACGCTAAGAAGATCACCGTTCTCGTTAAGAGAGGACGCCGTGATATGCCGGTAGAGTTTGACGCCGCAAACGTAATTCCGGTTTAAATTTAGTGGGAGGAAGAAAAATTTCTAATTCTTCCGCCAAAAACCACATGGAGGTATTTATTTATGGGAAAGAAAGTATTGGGCTACATTAAGCTTCAGCTGCCCGCCGGTAAAGCAACTCCTCAGCCCCCCGTAGGTCCCGCTCTCGGTCAGTACGGTGTTGCAATTCCGGTTTTCACAAAGGAATTTAACGAAAGAACTAAGAACGACATCGGTCTCATCATCCCCGTAGTTATTACTGTATATGCAGACCGTTCCTTCACGTTCATCACCAAGACTCCCCCCGCACCCGTTCTTATTCTCAAGGCTGCAGGCATTGAGAGCGGCTCCGCAAAGCCCAACAAGAACAAGGTTGCACATCTTACCAAGGAACAGGTAAGAAAGATCGCAGAAACCAAGATGCCCGACCTCAACGCTGCTTCCATCGAGGCTGCAATGAGCATGATCGCAGGAACCGCTCGTTCCATGGGTGTCACCGTAGAAGACTAAGAGGAGGTAAGTTAAAATGGCTAAAATGGGTAAGAAGTATACTGATAGTGCTAAGCTCATCGACCGTTCGAAGGCTTACGATCCCTCTGAGGCTATGGCTCTCGTTTGCCAGACCGCAAAGGCTAAGTTCGACGAGACCGTTGAGATCCACATCCGCCTCGGCGTTGACTCCCGTCACGCTGACCAGCAGGTTCGTGGTGCCGTAGTTCTTCCTAACGGTACCGGTAAGACCGTTAAGACTCTCGTATTCGTTAAGGATCCCGCTAAGATCGAGGCTGCTACTGCTGCAGGCGCAGACTACGTTGGCGGCGCAGAGCTTGTTGAGAAGATCACCAAGGAAAACTGGTTCGACTTCGACGTTGTAATCGCATCCCCTGATATGATGGGCGTTATCGGCCGTCTCGGTAAGGTTCTCGGTCCTAAGGGACTTATGCCTTC
>JAGBYM010000068.1 GCA_017628755.1 Clostridia bacterium
ACAAACCATTAGGAGGTTAAACACATGCCCAGCAAAGCTATACTTGAGCAGAAGCAGCAGGTTGTCTCCGAGCTTTCCGAGAAGATTCGCAACTCGGTTTCCGGTGTAGTTGTAAACTACCAGGGAATCACCGTTGAGGATGATACCAAGCTCCGTAAGGAACTCCGCGAAGCAGGCGTTTCCTATCAGGTAGTTAAGAACACCCTCACCGGCAGAGCATGCGAAGAGTGCGGCTACGGTGATATCAAGCAGTATCTCTCCGGTATGACCGCTATCGCAGTCAGCCCCGAAGATGCAGTAGCTCCCGCTAAGATCCTCAAGCAGTATGCTGACAAGATTGAGTCCTTCACTCTCCTTGCAGGTTACTGTGACGGCGAAGTTATCGACGCCGCAGCAGTTGAAAGACTTGCTACCATTCCTTCGAAGGAAACTCTCATTGCACAGTTGCTCGCTTGCATCCAGTCTCCCCTTACCAAATTCGTCTATGTTCTTGACCAGGTTGCCAAGAAGGACGAGCAGCCCGCTGAGGCTGCAGAAGCTCCCGCAGAGGCGTAATGCTCTCGCGGCATAACATTTAAATATTCCAGGAGGTCATTTAAAATGGCAAACGAAAAGATTATCGCTATCCTTGATTCCATCAAGGCACTTACCGTTCTTGAGCTCTCCGAGCTCGTATCTGCATGTGAGGAAGAGTTCGGCGTATCCGCTGCTAACGTTTCCGCAGGTGCAGCTGCAGGTGCAGCTCCCGCTGCAGCAGCAGTTGAAGAGAAGACCGAGTTCGACGTAGTTCTCGCATCCTTCGGCGCTAACAAGCTTGGCGTTATCAAGGCAGTTCGTGAGATCACCGGTCTCGGACTTAAGGAAGCTAAGGAGCTCGTTGAGGGTGCTCCCAAGACCCTTAAGGAAGGCGTTGCTAAGGAAGAAGCTGAGTCCATCAAGGCTGCTCTTACCGAGGCTGGCGCTACCGTTGAGATTAAGTAATTTAATCCCACATATCTTTTGCACATCCGAAAATCCTTGCTGTGCAAAAAACCGATGCGGAAACGCATCGGTTTTTTGTTTTATACTGTTGTTTTGATAAGCTTGGCATTGCCTTCGAGAAGATACTTCTCTTCTCCCGCCTGTATGTAGACGGAATCGCGATCGCCGAGCTGATGCTTTTGACCGTTCAGCGAAATTGAAGCTTCTCCCGAAACCAAAGTCAATGAGACGAATCCATCTTTTTCTGCCGAAACTTCAGTTGAACATTCAAACTCAACCAGTTCCGCTTTAAAATACTCGCATTCGGCAAGCACACCCGATTTAGTCGGCTCGGGCAAGTCAATTTTCTTAAGCGATTTAGCAGCTTCGCAGAGATGAAGCTCGCGCGGTCTGCCGTAGTCGTACATACGGAAGGTCGTGTCGCAATTCTGTTGAACCTCGCAGATGTAGTTACCGCCGCCGATAGCGTGAGGCGTTCCCGCGGGGATATAATAGCATTCACCCGCACTTACGGAGATCTTTTTCAAATACGGCGTGGGATCAGCACCGCTGAGCACAACTTTGCGAAACTCTTCAGCATCTACATCATCTTTCATACCGAGATAAATATAGGAATCGGGCAGAGCGTCAATGATATACCACATCTCGCTCTTCCCTCCCTCGCCGCCCATAAGGGCGGCGGTTTCATCATCGGGATGAACCTGAATCGAGAGAGTTTCTTTTGAATCAATAAATTTAATAAGAAGTGGGAATTTTCCGGTGCAGTTTATAATCTCAGCAAGCGTCCTGCCTGCAAACTCACCGTTCACAGCAACACTGTTATCACCGTCACGTACGGACAATACCCAATCTTCACCGATTGGAGGCTCGGCGGAAGCAAGTCTGTTTCCGCCCCAGATGCGCTCCTTATAAATATGAGAAAGAATCAGAGGATAGTTCATTTTTTCTTCGATATAAGTTTTGTGATGCCTGCGGCAGCAAAAGCGGCAAGCGCAGCAGATCCCGCGGCAATTGCAGCGGTCTCTTTGGTCGTATACTTGATCTGCGCCTTATGCTTTGCGCGTTTGATATCCTTTTTTGTCTGTTTCTTGGCAGACTTAATTTCCTTGCGAGTGGGTTCAACCTGCTTGCGAGCGCCGAGCTGTTTGTAATCAGTCATTCCGGGAGTAGGAATTCCCGTACCGCAGAAGGTGCCGAGAGGAGACATATCACATGAGAAGCAATATTTATAAGCTTCATCAGCCTCGGCAGTCTTGCCATGTCGGAGTCCCATATTCCAGGTCACGCGCGAAACTACTTCGCCCGCAATCATAAGATCTAGTCTTCTGCCGGCAGTAGAACGGGATACGATCGCCTTATCGCAGATAAAGAGATTCTCACCTTCAATAAAGTTAGTCGCATATCTCTTGTTGAAATCATCAACCGTCAAAAGCTCATTTTCGGGTTTACGGTACCAAATAACAACAGAGCTTCTCGCAGGAATTCTTACAGAATCAGCGGACCAGATATTTTCATCCTTCGGAGGCTTGCCTGTAGTAGTCCAGAGAGCAAGCTTCGAATCCTTAAGCTGAATATCGTTGCCCGAATTGTTGCAAAGAGCAACGTACGGGAAGGGATTTTCGATAGAAATACCATCTCGCTCGATTGGTGCTGTCTTACAAAGCACCTCAGTAATGCTAACCGGCGAGGCAATGATATAAGCGGTTGACTTTTTCGTCTTCTTTTCCGAAACAGCTGTGATGACCGCGCTGATTCTGCGGTTCTTTGAGATATCGGGAAGCTGACGGATAACGGTCGCGCTTCTGCCGGGCTTGAGCTTTCCAAGACAAACCTTTGCATAGGGAACGGCATCCGAAAGCGAAAATCCTTCAATACCGGTCAAATAGAAGTCGACTCTGACTTCATCCATAATCTTATCGGTGGGATTTTCAAATTTGAGCGTAACAGCAGTGCTATCATGCGAATCATAGGACGCCGATCTTGTCATCGACAGCACCTTCGGCTCGCCTCTGTTTTCAATCCAAATCGGTGCGGTTACCGAATACTGCATACCGTTTGAGATACGGACATAATAATAATCAAATTCTACGGGAAGCTTGATATTCCATTCATAGCTCTGACGCGCACCGACGTATTTCTGCGCAACGAGAATGTTATCCTCGCCGATGATCTCGATTCTGCCGATTCCGTTTTCGTTTTCGGTAGTAATCTTGACGGATACGTTCAGCTCAGAAGGATTGTTGAGTCTCGAACCCATCCACTCGCCGTTGATCTTATAGAAAATCTTCATCGTCGGATCGGCACTCGAATATACGCGTCGGGAGCGGAAGGCTTCCATAATATTCTCGCGTGTCAGCGCGGGAGCAAGAACGCCGGTAATATAGGGACTTGCAACCGTCCAGTTGGGCGCGTGGTTATCTTCATTAAATGAAGGAGCTACGTGCCAGCCTCTCGAAAGAAGCAGCGCGTACTGCAGATCGTATCCTCTCCCCTTGATCTCGGCAAGAGCCATCTGTTTGTCGGCTTTTTCGCTCCAGAAGCCGTAATCTTCAAAATCGCCCCAGGCATTTCCGGGATGATTGAACATACCGACGGCATCGGGCTCGCCCTCAAGCCACTTGAAAAGATCAGGCATATTCACACCGTGGATATCGGACACGACCTTTTCGCTTCCGATGACGTTCATGTGTCCCCAGTATCCGCAGGTATTGTTCCAGGTCATCTCCCAGCCGTAAAGAGCGGCGAATCTGCCCGGACGGTTAAGCTCCTTTGCGGCTGCCTTCTGTTCATCGTAGGTCTTTTGAGTAAAATAATGCGAATGTTCGGTAACAGCGAAGAAATCAGCACCGTTATCATATGCGAACTCGATAGCATCCCTGCCTCTGCCGTTTCCATCCGAATCACCCGTATGAGCGTGGATCTCACCGAAATACGCCGAAAGCTCGCTCATATCCGAAACACTGAATTCAACCGTTCTTGTCGTGCGGTTGCCGAGGCCGTCCTTGAGACGGATCGTGAGAACGTGTTCACCGAAGTCGAGCGGCTTTTTAGGCTCGTAAACGAGAGATGTTGCTGTAATTGTTGCGTCGTTAGTAACGTCCTTGCCGTCAAGTCTCAGATAACAATCCTTGATTCTGATACCCGCAGGATCAGTATAGTTTGCTTTTATAACGATCGGCTTTGTACCGTCGTAAGCGTATCCCTTTGTGGGAACCATCTTGGTTATGCGGGGACCACGGTTGTCGTAAACGGGAACTCTCAGCGGAATCACGTTTCCGAGTCTGAAATCTCTCGCACCGTCCGAAACGCTGATCTCAAATTCGAGCTCATTCATATGCTCGAACACTTCCTCGGGGATACGAGCGCGGCGGACACCGTCGTGTTCCTCGAGAGCTTCATATTCTTCCTTTTCACCGTCGGGGAGAGTTACAATCACCGAGCTTCTGCCGATTTCGTGATCCGAATCGGCGGGAATTGCCGCGAACTCGATAATTCCGCAATAATCGCCGTGATAAGCTTCCTTTACGGGAGAGAGCGGAAGGATCGCGGGCATCGGGGCTGTCAGATCGAACATTCCCGTCTCAAGATGCGAGGGATAACCCGGAGTTGCAAGCTCTGCGTGTGAAATATTGATAGCCTTGGCAGGCTCCATCGGATCGAATGTCCAATAGGAGGATCTCAACACGGGGGTGTCCCACTCAGCGTAGCAATCGCTGTAAACCAAAGTGAACAGAGCACTCGAAGCGTTGCCTCCGCGGGGAACGATCAAAAGAGTGGTTGTATCATGACCGTTCGGAAGTGTGCAGATACCCGCAATATGCTTGCGTACGCCCTTTTCGGGATCGATCTCGGTAAGATCAAGCGGAAGCACACGTACCTTCGCTTCATCTATCGGATCCTTGCTGTAAAAATATGCGCCGTTCAGCGACTTGATGAAGTCCTCTGCCGTCAGACAGTTTACATCCGGATGATAATTTTTTAGCGTAAGAGGCCATACCGCAACACTCTCACCAGCACCGAGCATATTGCCTGCCTCTCTTGCAAGCGGTATTCTGCCCTTGGGTTCGCCGGCCGCTTCTTTTGCCGCGGGGTAAACCCAAAGCTCATAATCGTAAAGATCGACGGGCGTTTCAGTGGGATTAAAGAACTCAACGTAAACCGTATGCTCGCGTCCCTTAGGTCTGCCGAAGATTTCGGTTATAACGAGAGGAGGAAGCTTGGGAAGCGAATCGGCAGAAATGATTTTGCAAATATAGGGCGCAACTCTGTCGTTTTTCTCTCCGTCTATATCTATTCTGTACGCGATGCGGTCACCGACGATTGCAGAAGCGGGAATATCCGCTCTGTAAACCGTGTATCCGACGCCGCGGCGTTCGTAATTATCATAAGGAATGAGATAATAATCCTTTCCGCCCTCTATTCTGAGAATCAGCTTTTCGGGCGCACTTTCACCGAAAGCGCGGCAAGCGGCAATAGCGGTAAAGGGATTATCGGCAATAAGGTATTCTGGTGCGGCATGCATTACCGTTGGAAACGCGCCGCCAAATCTTTTGGTCTTCAAATTCAAGTCCTCCATAAAGATTAATCACATATATTATACCATTTTTTCTCCGTTTCTGCAATAAAAAAACGGCACTTTTTTGCAAAAGTGCCGTTTTTTATTGATTATTTCTCGCTGAGGGTCTTGAAAAGATCGGCGTAGAGAGCATCTCTATGTATCATTCTTACATAGAGGTAGTGGTGACGCGCGTTATTGAATGCGTAACGGCAATCGCTCGTTACGTAAGGACGCGGTATCTCCACTATCTCCATGGAGGAAGGAAGAGTTATACAGCCAACGGCAGTAACATCCCAGACGACCTTCGAACGTCCGTATCCCCACTTAATGTAATCACCCGTGATGGAGCAAAGATAATCGCAAAGATCATTCTTGCCCTTAAGGTAATAATTAAGCTCCGCGGGGGTTGTTATAAATGCTGAACAAACTCCGCCGCAGGGGATCTGAAGGAAGGGGATCTTACTGTCAAAGAGCACCTGTGCACCGGGAATATCCTGACGCAAATTGAATTCCTTGGTGTCGGGGCGCTCTAGGGCGTGTCCGCCGAGCCAGATGACCGCGCTTCTCTTGGCGATTTCGGGTTCCTTTACCAACGCTGACGCTACGTTAGTAATGGCTCCGATTGCCACGATAACGACGGGGGTCTCGCGCGACATTACCGTATTAATGATATTGTCGCAAGCATCCGACTCGACGATATCGGTCTTCGATATCATAAAGCGTGTGCTTCCGCGGTAGACGGGTACCTGCTCAGCCATCTCCGCATCAGTCAGCTTCATGATGTTAAAGATTTCATTATAACTCTTCTCCATGCCCTCAGCGGGACTGGAAGAACGCGAATTAAAGAAGGGTGCAGCGTTTACCGAAAGAAGATTGACCTTCTTTTTCGAAAGCATAGCGTATGCGAGGGCGAACTGGTCGTCGATCTCATTGTAAGTGTCCGTATCAAGGATAATATCAATAACCTTGTCGCTTTCAAGAAGCGCTCTGAATTCCGAAAGTGTCATTTCTTCTCTCCTGTGTGATAGCCGAAAAGAGTCGAACTAATAAGGTTTTCATCGGCAAATATACGCATATACTGCAGAAAAAATCCTCGTAAGATGACATATTACTTCGTATTTTTTCTTTGTCTATCCGAATATTTGCTCGATGAAAACTGCCTCGCACTCTCCGGCGAATAAATTTTTGATGGATTTTGGTGGGATGTAGCGATGCAAGGTATTAACCTTGCGAGATATATCACGCCGAAAGACGCGGAAATTTATCGCCGAAGAGCTTATGAGCTCAACTCTCTTCGGCTATAAACTTATCTTCTACCGTTGCCAAAGTCGTTTCTCGGCTTTCTCTGACGGAGAATGGACATTATATCGTCAAAGCTGTCACCGGGATTATTCTGCTGAGGCTTGGGCTGGGGTGCCGGCTGAGGAGCGGGCTGGGGAGCGGGCTGAGGTGCTGGCTGAGGCGCGGGCTGGGGTGCCGGCTGGGGTGCGGGCTGAGGCGCGGGCTGGGGAGCAGGCTGAGGTACCGGCTGGGGCGCGGGTCTCTGATTGTTATTGGTTCTGTTCGCGGGAGTGGGACGCACGGGTGTTACGTGCTCCTGATGTCCGGGATTCTCAAATCCGGTTGCAATAATGGTGATCTTCATCTCGTCCTCGAGATCGGGATCGAATGCAGCTCCCCAGATTACGTTTGCATCGGGATGAGCCTCTGCGGTGATCATGGTGGAAGCGAGGTCTGCGTCCTCGAGTCCTACGTCGGGAGACATAGTGATGCTTACAAGGATACCGGTAGCACCCTTGATGGAGGTCTCGAGAAGCGGGCTGGAGATTGCAGCCTTTGCCGCGATCTCTGCCTTATCCTTACCGGTTGCGGAACCGGTACCCATATGTGCATAACCTGCATCGCGCATTACGCTCTGAACGTCTGCGAAGTCAAGGTTGATGAATCCGGGAACGTTGATAAGTTCGGAAATGCTCTGTACACCGCGGCGGAGAACGTCATCGGCGATTTCAAAAGCATTCTTGAGAGTGATTCTGGTCTCGGAGACCTGCTTGAGTCTCTCGTTGGGGATGATAACGAGGGAGTCAACGTAATTGCGAAGCTCCTCAATACCCTTTTCCGCCTGAAGCATACGGCGGCGTCCCTCAAAGAGGAAGGGCTTGGTTACGATCGCAACCGTAAGTATATCCATCTCATGCGCGATTCTTGCAACAACGGGAGCAGCACCTGTACCGGTTCCGCCGCCCATACCGGTTGCGATGAATACCATATCTGCGCCTGCGAGAGCCGCGCGGATCTCTTCTGCATTCTCTTCTGCTGCACGCTGACCGATCTCGGGGTTAGCGCCTGCGCCGTGACCCTTGGTGATCTTCTCACCGATCGGGATGAGTGTGGGGGATACGGAGTTGCGGAGCGCCTGACGGTCGGTATTGACCGCAATAAACTCAACGCCTCTGATGTTTGTGTCGATCATTCTGTTTACGGCATTGTTTCCGCCGCCGCCAACGCCTACAACCTTGATGCTGACACCGCTCTCAAGGAATTCGTCGCTTGTGTTAAAGTTCTCGTGTTCGTAATCGTATGCCATTTTTTCTTCCTCCGATTTATAGGTACGCCCTGTGGGCTAAAATTTACTCAATTATATAATATACTTTTTTGAGTTCTTTTTCAAGTGTTTTTGCAAAAATATTTTAAATCTCTCGTCTGTTATTTATTCCTTTTCGGGAAATTATTCCCTTACGTTCGGATCAATACCCGCGTCAAGCACGATTCCCGCGATATCAACGACTCTTACATCGATGATAGAGCTTTCACCGCATCTGTCTGCATTTTCTTCGATCATCTTCGCAGTCGCCGCGATCTTCATGTCCATTTCGGAAGGCGATCCAAAGAGTACCCGGAACTTTCCGTCAACCGATGCGACGATATCGAATTTCTTATCGAAATAAACCTTACCGACTCTGCCGTCAAGCTCGGATTTTGAAAGGAGTTCAAGGAAATTTCTGATGTAGTTTCCATTCTCCCCTTCCTCGAATACCAGCTTTTCTCCAACCACTGCACGTTTAGCGAATGGCAGTTCGATATAGAGCAGATTTCCGAAGCTTTCGAGGGCATCGGCTCTCTCGAGAACCTTCATGTCATTCGACAACGCGTAGTATTCTCCGAACAGCTCCGTGCAAACGACCGCCCGTTCCTCCTCGACTTCAAGCGTGAGAACATTGGGAAGCTTTACCGATATGCTGCACGACTTTACGTAAGGCATTCCGGAAAGTAATTTTTCCTCAGCATCATCGGTTGAGAACATCGGTAACCGATCTCCAAGCCCGAGTCCGCTTGCAATCAGTAGCTCGTCCGCGGTATAGATGCTGTTTCCTTCAATCATAACTTCGCTTATCACAAGCTGTGACATAGCAAATCGAGCCAAAGGATAAAGCAGCAGGAGCACCAGCGCAATCACAAGGCAGGCGATCAGTATCTTTGCCTTCTGCCGTCTTTCGGAATCGTTTGCTTCCTCTTCTTGTTTGTACTTTCGCGTTGAAGGAAACATTATAGCGATCTCGTCGCCCGGCTTGAAATTTTCAAGCCAGACTCGGCGGCGGCCCTGCGTCATCGCGTATCTTCTGACGTAGGTCTTCTCTTCCTTTTTGACAAAGGTTGAAACGCCCGAAGGTTTTTCGCGCTCGACCGTAGCTTTTGCGATCTCGGCTTTATTAACTTTTTCCAAGTTCATCGGGCGCTCACCTTCTTTTTTACTTCTAACGAATTATTTTTTATTATCTGCGAGTCTTACGAGCTCGTCAAATATCAGTTTATTTGAATCGAGAGGAGCGAAGCCCATAATGGCTTTCTCCATCTTCTTACGTCTGTCTGCGTCTTCAAGCAGTGACGCAACCTCCGCGCAAATTCTTCCGTCCTTGAGCTCGGGCTCGCGGATCATACAGGCGCCGCCGATATCGGCAAGTGCCTTTGCGTTTTTCGTCTGCTGATCGTCTGTGACGTTCGGGGATGGGATAAGTATTGCCGCCTTACCCTGACGGGCAAGCTCTGATATCGTTATCGCACCCGCACGGCTGATAATGATATCTGCAGCCGCCATTCGGTATGGCATGTCGTAAATGTACTGTAAAAGCTCGATATTTTCATATTTACCAAGCTCAGCTTCATTGAATCTTGCAAGAACAGATTCGTAATGGTCGCCGCCTGTTGCATGCGTGTAGCGAACATTCTTGCGAGTGCTTACGTAATCACGCATCAGCTCGAGCGCCATATCATTCATCGCCGCCGCACCGAGACTTCCGCCGAAGGATACGATGTATTTCTCGTCTTCCTTGATGCCAAGCTTTGCTCTCGCCTCTGCTCGGCTGATATTGCCGAACTGACCGAGCATCGGACATCCGACCTGCATGACCTTTCCGCTCTTACCGAGCATCTCCGCACTGACGGCAAAGTTTGTGAAGATTCTGTCCACGTAAGGAACAAGTTTTCTTACCGCAAGTCCTGGAACTGCGTTTGATTCGTGAACCGCCGTCGGAATATTCATTCTCGACGCCGCAACGAGGATTGGCCAGCTTACGTATCCGCCCGTACCGACTACGATATCAGGTCTGAATTCTTTTATTACCTTCTTTGCCTTAATCGGAGAAACCGCCGCAAGCCAGAGAGAACGGATATTGTAAAGTGAAAGAGAACGTCTGATACCGCGTACGTCAACGTGATAAAGCTTATATCCCGCCTTGGGAACAAGAGTATTTTCAAGTCCGCGAACCGTTCCGACAAACGCGATTTCCGCATCGGGAATATTCTCTTTTATAGTATTAGCTATGGCGAGCGCGGGATTTACGTGGCCTCCCGTACCTCCGCCGGTTACAAGAACCCGCATTGATGGGCTCCTTTCATATTACTTTTTCTGTGTGCAGAACCTTGAAAGACCGAGAACTATTCCCATATCTATCATCTGCGAGATAGTTGCGCTTCCTCCGCTCGAGAAGAACGGAAGCGATATTCCCGTATTCGGGAGAACTCCGCTTACGACTCCGACGTTCAGAATAACGTGGATCGCAAGCTTGAAGGTAAGACCGTAGATTACAAGCGAAATGAATTTATCGGGTGCGTGGCTTCCGAGGATTATACCTCTGACGACCAGCGCGAAGAAAAGCAGAAGTATTGCGGCAGCTCCGAAGAATCCGAGCTCTTCGCAAATAATGGTGAAGACGAAGTCGTTCTGCGGCTGTGAAACGTAGCCGTATTTAAGACTCGATTCACCGAGCCCGACTCCGAAAAGTCCGCCGGTTCCGATAGCGTAAAGGCCCTGAGTTGACTGCCAGTTGTTTGTCAGCGAATCGCCGCCCTTGTCAAAAAAGCTTTCTACTCTCTGGCGAGCATAATCGGTGTTAAGAATCATTGCTCCGATTCCGATTCCGATTGGGATTATCGATAAGAACCACCCAAGCGATGTTCCGCCAAGAAAGAGCATTACGAATCCAATCGCGGCGATGATTATCGTTCCGGAAAAGTGATCCTCAAGCATGACAAGCACGCAGACCAAGAGGAAAATCAGCGACGGAACAAGAAATCCGTGTAGGAATGAATATTTGTTAAGTCCTTTGGAATTGACCGCCTTATCAAATCTTGTCAGATAAAGCGACATCAGGAGGATGATACCCGTTTTTGCAAGTTCGGAGGGCTGGAGAGTAAAGAATCCGAAATTCAGCCATCTCTGCGCGCCGCCTCCGGTTACACCGACAAAGAGAACCGCGATGAGCAGG
Organism: Clostridia bacterium; assembly: GCA_017628755.1. Taxonomy (GTDB): domain Bacteria; phylum Bacillota; class Clostridia; order Oscillospirales; family CAG-272; genus CAG-390. The sequence continues at coordinate 11,305 of JAGBYM010000068.1, forward strand.
AGGATCGAAGCACCGTAAAAGCCGACGGAAATGATTCTCATAAATCTCGGCTGAGATGCAAAGTAGAAGAAAGCCGAAATTACAAAGCCCGCAACAAGGTGTTTTAAGTGGTTGAGAACGAAGTAGAATCCCGAGCCGTATGCTTCGGATGCGTAAGCCGAGCCCGCACTGAATGAAAGAACTGCTCCGAGTGCCAGAAGAAGCACGTAGAGAACTGTGAAGAAGGTATCGGGGCGATTCTGAATGATCAGCAGAGCACTTTCCTGCTCTTCGCGTACCGCTTTGTCCTTGTATTCACTCAGCAGAAGCGTATCCTTGTGTTTTGCACGCTTGCGCTTAATTCCGTCACCGCTGACCGACGGCGAGTTTTTTCTTTTGTCAAACCACGCCATGCGGCAGCCTCCCGAAATTTATTGCAGATTACAGTCCGAAATATGCCAGAACGCAAGCGAGAACCGTAATGAGTGTGAATACTCCCACGATCTTGACCTCGCTCCAGCCGCATTTCTCGAAATGGTGATGAATCGGTGCCATTTTGAAGATGCGCTTTCCGTGTGTAATCTTGAAGTAACCGACCTGAAGAATGACGGATGCCACCTCGGTCAGATATATGATTCCCGCGATGAGGATTATCAGAGGCTCGTTGATAAGGAACGCCATTCCCACGACGGCACCGCCGAGGTAAAGAGAGCCGGTATCACCCATGAATATCTTTGCGGGGTAGAAATTGTACATAAGGAATCCCACGGTACCGCCGATAACGGTTGCTGGGAAGATTGCAAGCTCGGGACGAAGCATAATAAATGCAACGACCGCGAAGAATGCACCGACAACGGCAGATACGCTCGAACAAAGTCCGTCGATACCGTCAGTCAGATTAACCGAATTGACCATTCCCGAAATAAAGAGGATGGCAAGGAAGTAATAGAAGATGCCAAGCTCGATGCTGATATCGAAATAAGGAATCTCGAGAGAAGTGTCCAAGAATTCGAATCTGCTCATCGCCCAGAGGTAAGCTGCTGAAACGATCAGCTGAAGCGCCAGCTTCTGCCATGCGCGGAAGCCCTGATTCTGTTTCTTGATAAGCTTTGTGTAATCGTCGAAGAAACCGATAAGACCGTTGAGCAACGCAAGCGCAAGTGTCAGCCAAACGCCGATAAGCTCTGCCGCTCTGCCGTAATAAGCATAAACGCCGGTAATAACCGCGATTCCAAGGATGGTCGCAATTATGAATCCGAGGCCGCCCATAATGGGAGTTCCCTCTTTTCCCTTATGCCAACGAGGTCCGATTTCGTATATCTTCTGACCGATCTTCTTGCTCTTGAGCACGGGGATCAGTTTTTTGAGTATAAGCCACGTTACAAGAAACACTCCTATTGTCAGGGAGAAGAATTCTATCAGCATACGTTCCTTCATGGCAGTCTTCCTTTTTAATACATTTTCTTAAGTTCTTCGGCAACACGCTCAGCTGCGATAAGTCTGCTCGCCTTGAGTATAAGTGTGTCGCCCGGTCTCATGATTTCAAACAGTGCTTTTGCGGGAGCGATGGCATTGCTTCTGTCGGGGAAACGCATTACGTTCTCCTCACCTTTGAGAGAAGCAAATCCGTCCGCAATCTTCTCCGCTCTTTCACCGAAGCTTACAACCATATCCGCACCGGCTTCGGCAAACGCAACGCCTGCCGCGTAATGAAGCTCAGGGGACTGATTGCCAAGCTCAAGCATATCGCCGAGCAGAGCGATCTTCTTTCCGTTTCTGTGAGAAGCAACGGTTGAAAGCACAGCCGCCGCGGCTCTCATTGATTCGGGGCTCGCATTGTAGCAGTCAGTAATGATTTTGATACCGCCGACGTCCGTCATCTGCTGACGGAAGCCTACAGATCTGAACGCCGCAAGACCGCGTCTGATGCGTTCGCTGTCGATGCCGAGCATCATACCCACAGCAACGCCCGCGAGCGCCGCCGCTACGTTATGCTTTCCTACAGCGGGGATCTCAAGATCGTATATCATCTTGCCTCTGCAGGAAGCATCGAATGTCATACCCGATTCATCAGAGTTTATATTGTAAGCGAGATAATCAGAGGTTTTGTCGTCAACCGAGAAATAGTGAACTCGGCTGTCCTTTTTCCACTCGTTCTCAAGCAGAGGCTCGTTTCCGCAAAGAAGAAGCTGACCGTCCGCCGCAAGCGAGCTCTTGATCTCAAGCTTCGCCGCCGCAATATTCTCGCGCGATCCGAGAAGTTCCATATGAGCTGTTCCGATGGTGGTTATAACACCGATCTCGGGCTCTGCGATATCAGAAAGAAGCTTGATCTCGCCGGGACCCGTCATGCCCATTTCAAGAACTGCGAAATCCGCATCATCGGGAAGAGTGAGAAGCGACATCGGAAGTCCGATTGTGCTGTTGAAGTTTCCTTCTGTTTTCCAGACCTTGCCAGCGGTAGCAAGTACCGAGGCGATGAATTCCTTCGTTGTGGTCTTACCGACGCTTCCCGTAACACCGATTCTTCTTGCACGGCAATTCATCGAGTAATTGTGTCCGAGTCTGCCGAGAGCCTTTACAGTATCCTCAACGAGGATGATTGGGAAATCGCCAGCCTCCTCGGGAATACGGCTGCAGAGTGCGCAAACGGCACCCGACGCGATCACGGACTTAATAAAGTTGTGACCGTCAACGCGCTCGCCGACAATAGCGATGAACATTGTGCCCTCGCCAGCCTCGCGTGAATCGGTGCAGACAGAATCGACTTTAATTTTACCGTCTCCGAAAATCTTGCCGCCGCAAAGCGACGCGATTTCTTCTACAGTAGGTATATTATTAGCAAATCTAACCTTCATTTTCGTTAATTTCCTTTGATCTTTGCATTTCGCCGCGGTTCAGAACGTCATTTACGCTGTCACCGACTATCTTCGACTCGTCAAAGTCGCGTCTTCCGCCAATGCCAAGCTCGTATTTCTCGTGTCCCTTACCACAGAGCAGGACGACGTCTCCGTCACCCGCATTTTCAACTGCGAATCTTATTGCATCTGCACGCGAAGGAATGACCGCGTGCGCCTTAGTTCTGTCAAATCCGACGAGGATCTCACCGATGATATCCTCGGGAAGCTCGCTGCGGCTGTTATCCGAAGTAATTACGCTCAGGTCAGCGTATTCAGCCGCTATCCGTCCCATTTCGGGGCGTTTGCTTCGATCTCTGTCGCCTCCGCATCCGAAGACGAGCAGAAGTTTGGAAGCTTTTGGAGTAAAATTTCTTGCTGTCGTTAATATGTTTTCGAGAGCATCGGGCGTATGCGCGTAATCAACGTAGACCGACGCCGTATATCCCGATGGAGTTTTGATCTTTTTGAGTCTGCCGGGAGCTCCTCCGAATGATGCAAGTACTTCTGCGATGCATCTTCCTCCGATTCCCTCGCAAAACGCCATTGAAGCGGCGGCGAGGCAATTATCAGCGTTAAAGCGCCCCGGAAGAGGCGAGCGGATCTCACGCATTATATTTTTGGCACTCAATATAAAGCTTATGCCGTTTGCGCCGCTGAGTTTCAGCTTCTCCGCTCTGTAATCAGCTTCTCTTTTGCCATCGACGGAGTAGAAAAGCAATTCTGCGCGGCTACCCATCGCGCGCGCGTACGCGCGGTAACGAGAGGCGTATTTATCGTCAAGATTTATCAGCGCAAGCTTCGTTTTTTCAAGCAACGAAGCCTTTGCAAGAAAGTAATTTTCAAAATTACCGTGGAAGTCGAGGTGGTCAGCAGTAAGATTCGTGAATATCGCCGCCTCGAACTTAAGAGGAGCAAGTCTTCCGAGTGCCAACGCATGCGAAGTCGCTTCAATGAAAACGTATTCTGCACCGTCCTTTTTCATTTCTGAAAGCTGACGATAGAGCACGTCGGGCTCGGGAGTTGTCATTCCCGATCTTTCCGCGGGAACTTCAAGCAACCTCTGCGGTGTTCTGCAATACACGGTACCGATAATACCGCATCTGCAAAACGCCGATGAAAAGATCGCGTCAAGCATAAAGCAGGTCGTTGTCTTTCCGTTTGTTCCCGTCACGGCGATAAGCTTCATATCACGTGTCGGGTGATCGTACCACGCATCCCACAGCCGCGCAAGCGCGGACGAGGTATCGTGTGTATATATGACGGTGACTCGGCTCGGCAGGTCCTTTAAACCATCCTCGGCAAGGATCGCAACGGCGCCTTTCAGCACCGCATCTCCGGCAAAGGAATGTCCGTCGTAGTTGCGGCCTCGAATGCACACGAACAGAGAATTATTCTCCGCCGAGCGCGAGTCTGATGATATAGAAGAAATTTCGATATTTTCGTCGCCCTCCGCGCGGTAAAACAGACCCGCGGAGCGCAAAAGCTCGTAAAGCAGCATATACACCCTCCGATGAAGTATATTCTTTTTTCATCCTTGAGTTTGCAATGCCTTTTATTTTGTTGTTTTAATCGCTGACGTCCGCGTGTCTGAAGGTAACCGACACAACGTCTCCGCGAGTCGCTTCGCTTCCGGCCTCGGGGAACTGCGCCACAACCACAGCACCGCTTCCGGCGTCATAGTTGGTTGCACCCTCGATGCTGATGTTGAAGCCCGCGTTTATGAGAACTCGGTTTGCCGCCGATGCGCTCATTCCGATGACGTTGGGAACCGTAAGCTCCTTTGTGGGAGCAGCGTCGCCGACGTAAAGGATAACCTTTCCGTTCTGCTTGGAAAGCTTGCTTCCGGCTTCGGGAACCTGAGCCGTGACCTTTTCACCGTTACCGATGATCTCAACGTCGAGCCCCTTCTTTTCGATCTGCTCGCGTGCGCTGAATGACATCATTCCCGCATAATTGCCTATCTCAACCTCAAGCTTTGCCGATTCCGCGGTAGTATATTCGGCTTCAATACCGAGTGCGGGGAGCATCTGCTCAAGGCAGTTTGCGATATAGGGAGCAGCAACGTAGCTTCCGTACACGTTCGAGCAGGTAGGCTCGTCAACGATTATTATAATTGCGATCTCGGGATCCTCAGCGGGGGCAAACGCCACGCAGGATCCGATTCTTAGTGTTTCGTCATCACCGATCTTCTCCGAGGTACCCGTCTTTGCCGCAACTCTGTAGCCGGCAACGTAAGCGTTCTTTGAACCGCCGTCACCCGCGACACCGTCCTTGAGGATGGTTGCTACCTGACGGGCAGCAGATTCCGAAACGACCTGACGGATCGCTTTTACCTCATGTTCCCAGACGGTATTTCCGTCGGAATCGCTCATCGACTCCACAACGTAGGGTTCAATGAGCATTCCGCCGTTTGCGACAGCCGAAATAGCTGTCAGATGCTGTATCATACTGATCTTGAAGTTCTGACCGAAGGAGGCAACCGCAAGGTCAACGGGACCAAACGCTTTTTCGTCCCAGAAACTGCTGTTTCCTTCACCCGGAAGGTCAATTCCGGTCTTTTCAAGATATCCGAAGTTTTTAACGTAGCTGTAAAAAGTGGGTCTGCCGATATTTTCAGCAAGCTCCATCATATAGGGGTTACAGGATTGCTGAAGTCCGCCCGCAAAGTCGAGAACACCGTGTCCACCCTTTTTGTGGCACTTGATGATGCTTCCGTATACGTTTAGCTGACCGCGGCAATTACAGGTAGGCACAAGCTTATTTGCGCCCGTCTCAATCGACATCGCCGTTGTTATGATCTTGAAGGTCGAACCCGGCATGTATGTGAAGGTCAGAGCCTTGTTCTGCCACATCTGATTGAGAAGTGAGGCACGGAGCGACGAATAGCCGTCATCCTCGGCGGTAAGTCCGCTCGCCTCAAGCTGTGCGGCGTATTCGCTGCTGAGCGTCCATGCGTCGTTGCTGTCAAAGTCGGGGTAGGTTGCCATCGCGTAGACCGCGCCGGTCTTAACGTTCATGACCATTCCCGCAACGCCTGCCTGAGCACCCGACTCACGGTAAGTTGCCTCAAGCTGTTCTTCAAGAATTGCCTGAATCTTGATATCAAGCGTGGTATTAAGATTGTAGCCGTCAACTGCATCGATGATGCTCTGGTATTTGTAGGGCATCTCGTTTCCGTATGCGTCTCTGGCGGTTATAAACTTTCCGGGAGTGCCCGAAAGCTCTTTGTCGTAATAATACTCAAGTCCGTAAAGACCGTTTCCGTCGCGGCCTGTGAATCCCAGAATATGCGTGGCAAGATCGCCGTACGCATAATATCTGACGTTCATCGGTTCAACGTAAACGCAGTTTGAAACCTTGAGATCGGCAATCAAATCAAGAACCAGATCGGCTTGCTCGGGTGTTGCCTCCCTCAGGACCGTGGCGTCAAGACTTGTCGTCCTGCCCGTCATCGCAAACACGGTATCATAATCAACTCCGAGAAGCTCGGAAAGTCCGCGGCTGATTTTAACGTCGAGGTCGAGCCTTTCGGTTTTGCCATCCTCCTTCGCTTTATTCATCTCTTCCCTTATCGTCTTGGGAGCAATGAAGATTCGGTACGCCGTTTTATTTGCGGCAAGGAGAACTCCGTTCGAATCGTAGATATTTCCACGCTCGGAAAGTATCGTAGATTCTGTTGTCAGCTGATCAAGAACCTTGTTTCTGTAGTATTCGAAATCCACCGTCTGCAAGCCGAAAATCTTTAATATCAGACCAAGGAACAGAACAGCCACAATCGAGAGTCCGAAGAAGGCTCTTCTTGTCAATTTTGTGCTTATTCTGGTGCTCTGCATAACGGTTTTTCCTCATTTTATCGGGTTTGTTGCGGAAATCGGGGCGCCGCACAACGCCGGCAACCCCGTTTCACTATAGAAAAGGTACGCCTTTTCCCTATGAATTTTATTCAGTATAAAGTCGATTTATTCTTCCGAAACACGAATTCCGAGTGCATTCAGCAAAGCGGGAACAACGGGTGTGCGTTCAGCCTCGGAAAAGCTTTCAATCGAATCGGCATCGTTGAGTCTGAGGACTTTTATCGTGCTTTGATTAAGCTTGATCATGCCGTAATCGTTGACAGCCACCTTCTCAATCTCGCGAAGATCAAGACTGCTTTCGAACTCAGCTTCAAGTCTTTCCTCGGCAAGCTCAAGTGCCGCAAGCTCGTTCTTCAACTGAGCCAGTTCGGAAGACGCCTCACTCTTGAGTACTCCGAGAGTTATCGGGAGCGCGAGAACGATTGCGAAGATCATTACCCAAGCAATTCCTGCTGCCGAAGAAGCAAGTCTTCTGCGGTACTTTCTTTCGGGTCTTTTGACTGTATGCATCGGAGCCCACTGAGCAAGAAGTCTTCTGACGCTGCCGTAAAGCGAGGTATCAGAACTCTCAACTCTCGTAACGCTGTAGCCGTCGCTGTCAATAACGCTTTCGCAGGACGAGGCGATTTCGCTCTGTGCCAAAGCCTTACCGCACTCTCTCACGGTGTAGACTGTTGCAGGGCGGGGATCTACACGATAACTTTCACGCTTACGCTTGCCGTATTCAGGGATGCGGGTCTCAGCTACGATCAGTCGGATGTAATCCTCGTAAGTCATAACCTTTGCGCCGCAAGCGTCTCCGCTTCTGTATCCGTTTCCGAAGGACGATGCCATCATATCGCTGAGCTTATAAAACTCGGGATACTCTGCCATGCTCTTTCTTTCACGCTCAAGCTGGAGCTCAAGCTCTGCATTTATATCTTTCAGCGATTCAAATTCCTCGTCGTTCACCGACATAGACTTGATCGCTTCGCTATATTCAACACGGTAATTTTTCTGTGTCTTTTTCATTTCTTCAGCCTTTCCGCCGCTATCGGCGTTTTCGGACTTTAAATTTTTTCCGCGACCCTCAGCTTTGCGCTGTGCGCGCGGGGATTTTCTTTAAGTTCTTCTGCCGACGATACGATCGGCTTTTTTGATACGATCTTGATCTGCGGCTTCTTTCCGCACACGCAGATCGGGAAATCACGCGGACATGTGCAACCCTGAGCAAGTTCAGCGAAAGCCTCCTTGACCGCTCTGTCCTCGAGCGAATGGAAGGTGATGATCGCAAGTCTTCCTCCGGGAGCAAGAAGATTTACCGCATCCTTAACGGTTCTACCGATTATCTCGAGCTCACCGTTGACCTCGATTCTGATCGCCTGGAAGGTTCTCATAGCGGGATGGTGCTTGAGCGATCTTCCGCCGTCGGGGTACGCGCTTCTGATAATATCAACAAGCTCGCCCGTTCTTTCGATCGGTCTTTCCTCTCTTCTCTTGCAGATCTTGTCGGCTATTCTTACCGCAAGCTTTTCCTCACCGTAATCGCGAATGATACGGATAAGCTCGCTTCTCTCGTAGTTGTTTACGACGTAAGCGGCGTCCATAGGCGCGGTGCGGTCCATTCTCATATCGAGAGGAGCATCGTGAACGTAGGAAAATCCGCGCTCGGGAGTGTCAAGCTGATGCGAGGAAACTCCGAGGTCGAGAAGGATTCCGTCGAGGGATTCAATATCTTTATCTCTGCAAACCTTTGCCATATCGCAAAAGTTGGATTTGACGACTTCGGCGCGGTCCCCAAAGCGAGAGAGCCTTTCGGTGGCTACGGCAATTGCGGTATCATCTCTGTCAAGAGCGATCAGCTTGCCGGTTGTAAGCTTTGAGGCGATGGCGCTCGAATGCCCCGCGCCGCCAACAGTTCCGTCAAGGAACATTCCGTCCTCGCGCAAGGAGAGTGCGTCAAGGACTTCTTCGAGCAATACGGGCTTATGCGAAAACTGCGGCAACTCCCCGCCCGGCTGGGAATTTGCGCGATTAAGTTCATTCATGGTGCTCATACGAGGTCAGCCTCTTCATAGAGCTCTGCAAACTCTGCGGTCTGCTCGTCGGTGATTCCGACGAATACGCTCTCAGCCCAGATCTCAGCGTGGTCGAAGCAACCGTTGATGACCGTAGCTCCTCCGAGGCCCGCATGTTCTACCAGCGAAGAAGCAACGACGACTCTTCCCTGACTATCGGGAGTAAGTGTGTCACCGTAGCTCGAGAGATAGCTGATCATCTTTGCCTTCTTGCTTCCGGGGATCTTATCGGAATTTCTGATCTTATCCATAAGTTCAACCAGATATTCAACGGTGGAAATTACAAGAGAGCGTTTGTCCTTAATATTCGGGAAGATAACGAAATTGGGACCAAGTGCCTCGCGATGCTTCGCCGGTATGAAAATTCTGTTCTTGCTGTCAAGATTATGAGTTACTTTGCCCATTATTGGGGTAGTTATAACCATTTTGCATCGCTCCTTTCGTATTTTTTCACCATTTGTATGGGAAATTTCGCCTTTTGGTGTCTTTTGACATCACCTCAAAAGCAAATCATCCGCAATTCACTATGGGATTCCCAAACATTTCGGGGATTCTTGCGCCATTTTGCGCCAATCTTAAGTGCCATAATTATAATATATTTAAAGAGCAAATGCAAGACCTTTTTTTAAATTCATTGAAAAATCACAACTTTTTATCGCAAAATGCCTCTACGCCCCCTATTTATCACCACTATATTTGTAATTTAGTGTAACCCTTCCTTTTTATTATCAAATATGTTATTTATTTACATTTTACAATCAACTCTTCCAAAGAACAATCACGCATCGACGGCGAGCGACGGCAAAACGTCAATCCGCCTACGCCCAAATAAAAAGAAAATTTCCGAGCCAACGGCTCGGAAATTCACCACAACTTTTCACTTTTCACTCAAAAAAGCCGTCCCGCGACGCGGAACGGCTTTTTAATTATATTAGTTAGTATAGTTATCGAAATAACCCTGGATCCATACGATGGGGGTTCCCTTGTCGCCGGAGCCGGAGGTAAGGTCGCAAAGAGTACCGATAAGGTCGGTAAGTCTACGGGGAGTGGTTCCCTGAGATGCCATCTGACCGTAAAGGTTAGAGTCCTTTGCCTTGATTCTCTCAGAGATAGCAGCCTTAAGCTCCTCACCGGAGAGATTAGCGTACTCATTATCTGCAAGATACTTGAGCTTGATCTCGTTGGGAGTTCCCTCGAGACCTGCGGTATATGCGGGAGATACGCAGGGGTCTGCAAGCTCCCAGATCTTTCCTACGGGATCCTTGAATGCGCCGTCACCGTAAACCATAACCTCAACGCACTTTCCGGTAGCAGCAAGGATCTTGTCTCTTACAGCGTCAACTACAGGCTGGCAGTCTCTGGGGAAAAGCTTAACAACTTCCTCAGTGGACTTATTGGAGCCAAGAAGGCCGTAATTCTCATTGTATCCGCTTCCGTTAACGGGTGCGGAAAGAATATCATCCATACCGTAAACGGTCTCAGCGCCCGCATCGCGAAGGAGCTTCTTGTTACGGAAACGAGTGTGGATATCACAGCAGATAACGTGCTTGGTGTAGTTAAGGATAGCTCTTACGTCATTAGCAAGAATGATCTTGCACTCACAGCCGCAAGACTCAACGAGCTCACGGTAGTACTCAATATAGTCAACACCGGTGAAGGTGTGCTTGTGATAGCCGAAGAGCTCACGGTACTTCTCTTCCGTGAGAACGTCTGTAACGGGATTTACGCCCGACTTGTCAAAAAGATCGATGTCGATAAGATGGTTTCCAACCTCGTCAGCGGGGTAAGAAAGCATAATAATGATGGACTTAAGTCCCTTTGCAATGCCCTTAAGGCAGATAGAAAAGCGGTTACGGGAAAGAATGGGGAATACGATCGCAGCCTCTCCGCCGGGGAATTTTGTGCGGACATCTTCCGCGATCTGATCGATGCTTGCGAGGTTGCCTTGAGCACGTGCAACGATGGATTCGGTCATCGCGATAACGTCGCGGTCACGGATCTCGAGATTTTCCGACTTTGCAGCTTCAATAACGCTGTCTGCAACGATGGTAGCGATATCGTCACCCACCTTGATAATAGGTGCGCGAACACCTCTTGATACTGTTCCAATAAGTCTTGCCATAAAAATTTCACCTTCCTTGGTGTTAGAATACAAAATTTATGTAATTTTCAAAAGGAAACTTACAATATATTATACCTCTATATTATACAATTGTCAAGAAAAATCTTCAATTTTTCGCTCAAAAACAATACAAATTTACATTTTATTGAAAAAATGACCTCAAAAGAGGTCATTTTTTCAATAAAAATCAATGGTCTTCCCATTGAGAAATACATTTTCCGTCAGCCGCGCGGATGACTGTGTAGCAGATATCATTTACAGTCGTACCGTTACCGCGCGTATGCTGTGTGATCCAGAAATTGTATGTCGGATTGTATGCTATCTCAATATTGCCGAGTGTATAATTATACATACCGCAAAGCACCTCTTCTGCGGCGTATTTGTTGAGCACAGCCTGACCCTCATATTGTCCGTAATCTTCGCCCGGCACCCAAAGCGGATATTTTGCGATCTCCTCATATGTAAGCTTTTTCAACTCGGCGTCATATGCGAGAGGATCGTATTTATCCAACTCAACAATCACCTTTTTATCATCTGTCTTCGGAATCTCGATAAAGAAGGTCCAGTAATGCATTGCGCAGTCACCGAGACCGTCGCTGTCGAGTTGAACGGCATTTACCAGAAGATCATCGCCCGACTTTGAAACCGATTTGATTCCGAACTCTGTTCCGCCCCAACCGGATATCAGCTCAACTACCACAAGCGTAATATTGGAAAGCGAATCACCGGAATATCTGTTAAGAATATCCGTAGGCATATTCTCCGCTCCGCCATAAGCTTCGCAAAGCTGATCAAAGGTATTGATGGCAACGCCGCGGTTTATCTCATTCGTACCGGGTAAAGAATAATTCTCTCCTCCGAAAGCCTCAAATGGTATCGCGTAGCCTTCATTGTGCGTATAGAGATAATATTTTCCGTTATCAAGCACGGCGATTGAGTCTTCGTCATCCTTTACGGCAAATATCTCGCATCCGATCGATCTGAACGCAGCTGTGAAATCACGATCGCTTGCGGCATTCATCTCTTCATGACTCGAATAGTTTGATTTAACGTTATAAAGGATCTCGCCAAGCTTTTCGCCAACGCGCGACTCGTCAATCACTCTGTTCTCAAAATGACCGTCGTAGCTGATACCGTTCACTCTGACGAAGTCCGACCATTCGACACAAATTTCGACAAACGTCTCCTCGTTACCTTGTATAAGAAATTCCGTCGTTTCGGGAGTGACGTTATCCTTCACTTCTTTCCTGCCGCCGTCGTTTCCTATACCCTCAAGATCGCAAGACGCAAAGGAAAGGCAAAGTAAAAGCGAAACCAATAAAGCAATAATTCTTTTCATTTAAGTTCTCCTTTCGGTGGTCTTCATATATAAAGACGGAAAACAAGCACAAAAGTTCCACCGTTTTAGAAAAAAATTTTAAAAACCGGGAATTTTTTCATTCCCGGCTTTTTATCATTTAAGTTCAAGTCTCGCAAGTCCACCGAAACCGTGTTTCTTCGCGAGTTCTTCTGCCTGATCAAATCCGAGCAGAAGGGTCTCCACCGCGTGCGAATCCGATCCGAAGGTGATCTTACCGCCCGCGTCATGAATTATATCGAGTATCGCGGGATCGGGATACGGCGTCTTTCGCCATCCGCGTCCCATCGCACCAGAATTGATCTCAAACAGCTTACAGCGCTTCATATTTTCATCAATCGCTTCCTTAACAGCCGCAAGATAATCCTCAGAACGGACGTCAAACAGCTTGTTTTCACCGTCGCCGTTGAACTTTGTAACAAGGTCCATGTGCGCAATGATATCGCATCCGGTTACGCGGGCAATATCCTTGGCGAATCCCATATAGCGGATCGCAAAAGCCTCGGCATCACCGCCGCAAAGCTCATCTATGCTCTGCTGAATTATGGCGGGCGAACGGTCGGTTGCATAGAACTTACCGTCAACATAGAGATTATGGAAAGCGCCGATAACGTAATCGTAATCGTGGTTATCATCGTAGGCAAAAATATCCCTCTCAATACCGCGAAGGATCTTGATCTTATCCGAATACTTATCCTTCAGACGCTCAATGCAGTCATTGTAGCCTTCCAGATCGCGCACGGAGTAGTCCTCCGCACCGGGGCAGGGCGCGTGACCCGAAAAACCTATCGTATCAAGTCCGAGTCTTATTGCTTCGAGAACGATCTCCTCGGGCGTGTTTTTGCCGTCGCAGTAAGTAGTATGCGTATGGTAATTGAAATAACCCATTATGTCATTTTCTCCTGCTTGATCTTCTTGTCAACGACGTGACGGCTTGCAAGCTCGGCACGTACTTCGTCGATCGATATGCCCATCTCGGTCATCATGACCATTACGTGATAGGTAAGGTCCGCGATCTCATAGATCGCCTCGGCGCGGTCGCCGCCCTTGCCCGCGATAATGACCTCTGTGCATTCCTCGCCGACCTTTTTGAGGATCTTGTCAATTCCCTTTTCAAAGAGATAGGTGGTGTAGGAGCCTTCCTTCGGATCGGTCTTTCTGCCCTCAATGAGCTTCATAAGGTCGTCAAGACAGAAAGCCTCTTCGGCATCTTCATCCTCGTAGATATCCTCAAAGAAGCAGGAGCGCGCACCCGTGTGGCAAGTGGGTCCGTCGGGCTTTGCCGTGATCAGGAGAGTATCGGCATCGCAATCGGTTTTAATAGAAACAACGTTCAGGAAATTGCCCGATGTCTCTCCCTTAAGCCAAAGCTTCTGTCTAGAACGGCTGAAAAAGCATACCTTTTTCTTCTCGAGAGTTATACCGAGGCTTTCGGCATTCATGTAGCCGAGCATCAGAACGGCACCGTCAGCCGCATCGGTTATGATTGCGGGGATGAGCCCGTCCGAATTGTATTTAAGATTCTTGATATCAAACATTTGTGTACCTCACAGAGATTCCCGCATCGCATAGGCTGCGCTTGAGATCGGGTATTTTGATCTTGCCGAAATGGAAAATCGTTGCGGCAAGTCCGGCGTCAACACCGGGAAGCGTGTTAAAGAGAGTAATAAAATCTTCTATCGAGCCTGCACCGCCCGAAGCAACGATCGGCACGTCTGCAACCTCGCTGACCGCACGGAGCATTTCAATGTCAAATCCACCGCCGACACCGTCGGTATCAATGGAATTGACAACGATCTCGCCCGCGCCGCCCTTGACACCGCGCTCGATCCATTCGATAGCGTCGATTCCGGTGTTTACGCGTCCGCCGTTTTTGAAAAGTGTGAATCTGCCGTCAACACGCTTGATGTCTGCACTGAGAACAACACATTGGCTGCCGTAGCGTTCAGCCGCGCGGGGGATGAGATCGGGATCGCTGATCGCGCCCGAATTTACGCTGACCTTATCCGCTCCGCATTTGAGAACGCGGTCAAAATCGTCAAGAGTACGGATTCCGCCACCGACGGTCAGCGGGATGAAAACCTTCGACGCCACTCTTCTGAGCGCATCGGTAAACAGCTGTCTTCCGTCGGAAGACGCGGTAATATCGTAGAAAACAAGCTCGTCGGCGCCGCAATCGCTGTAAAACTCGGCAAGCACCTCGGGCGAGGAAACGTCACGAAGCTCGGCGAAATTCACGCCCTTGACCACGCGACCGTCGCGTACGTCAAGGCAAGGAATAATTCTTTTTGTAATCATCTTGCAGCCTCCGTCATCTCTACTGCGCGAGCCACGTCGATGTCGCCCGTGTAGCAAGCCTTGCCCACTATCGCGCCCCAGAGTCCTTCAATTTTCAGAAGCGCTTCAATATCGGCATAGGACGATACACCGCCCGAGGCAACGATATTGCATCCGCTGTAAGTCTTGCATAAATATTCATACAGAGCCACGTTCGTGCCCTTCATTGCGCCGTCGCGCGAAATATCGGTGACGATGAAATCGCGCACCCCCTTCTCTGTCATCGAGCGGAAGAAATCATCGCGCTTCATGGGTGCTTCCTCAAGCCAACCCTTGATCGCCACAGCTTCACCGCGAAGGTCAACGCCGACAACCACTCTGCCATCGCATTCGCGCAGGCACGCTTCAAGCATATCGGGATCTGTGACCGCGGCTGTGCCGAGGATGACGCGCTCAACTCCCGCGTCGAGATATTTTTTAGCTGTTTCAACCGAACGGATTCCTCCGCCGATCTCGACCTTAAGTCCGCTCTCTCTGGCAAGTGCCGAGACCGTCGCAATATTCGGGGTATTTCCGTCACGTGCACCTTCAAGGTCGACTGCGTGGAGCCATTCAGCACCCGCTGCCTTGAATCGTTTTGCAACAGCGAGAGGATCGTTATCGTAAACCGTCAGTTTGTTATAATCACCGTGAAGGAGTCTTACAGCCTTTCCACCGATCAGATCTATTGCGGGTACTATCTTCATCTTGCACCTCCGAAATCGCCTTCACAGAAGTTTTTGAGTATCTTGAGTCCCGCCTTCGAACTCTTTTCGGGGTGGAACTGGCATCCCATCACGTTTCCGCGCACGACCGCCGCAGTTATCGGCACGCCGCAATCGCATACCGCAACCGTATCAGCCTCGCATTCCGAGGCATAATAGGAATGAACAAAGTAAACAAATTCGCCCTCGTCAATATCGCGAAAAACGGGAGACGACGATTTGAGTTCCGCATTCGGGAAATGAAGGGCATTCCATCCCATCTGCGGTATTTTCAATTCGGGAGCAATAACGCCCTCCATCGAAATGACCTTGCCGGGGATAAGTCCGAGCCCCTTGTGGCATCCAAATTCATGGCTCTCGTCAAACAGCATCTGCATTCCAAGGCAGATTCCCATAAGAGGAACACCCGCGTTCGCACGTTCGATGATGAGCTTGTCAAGTCCGTTTTCGCGGAGCTTTGCCGCCGCGTCTCCGAAAGCACCGACACCGGGGAGAATTATTTTATCCGCCTTTGCTATCACTTCGGGATCGCCGCTTACAACAGCCTCCGCGCCGACAGCCGCAAGCGAGGAACAAAGCGAGTAGAGATTTCCTACTCCGTAATCAACAACGCAAAGCATCAGAGAACTCCTTTGCTTGACGGGATCTCGTCGGGGAAACGGCTGTCCTTAGCCGCTGCCGCGCGCATAGCTCTTGCGCTTGCTTTGAACACCGCTTCGAGGATATGATGCGCGTTCTTGCCCGCAAGCTCGCGCAGATGCAGGCAGATATTCGATTCGCGTACAAAAGCCACGAAAAATTCCTCTCCGAGCTCGGTATCAAATGTACCAACTCTCGGTCTCTTTATCGGAACACGGTAGTCGAGGAATGCTCTTCCCGAAAGATCAACTGCGCAAAGCATCAGCGCCTCGTCCATGGGAAGAATGATGTCACCGTAACGGCAGATTCCTCTTCTGTCACCAAGAGCCTCCGAGAAAGCCTTGCCGAGACAGATACCGACATCCTCGACCGTGTGGTGCGCATCGACCTCCACGTCGCCGTCACAGACAACGTCAAGGTCAAATCCGCCGTGGCGGGCAAAGAGGGTGAGCATGTGGTCAAAGAAGCCGACACCCGTATTAATATTGCTTTTGCCGTCGCCGTCGATATTAAGCGTGAGCTTGATCTTGGTTTCGGCTGTATTTCTTTCAATTGTTGAAGTTCTCATTTTATACCTCAATGATCTGTTTAACTGCATTAATAAACGCCTTCATATCATCCGCAGTTCCTATGCTGACGCGGAGATAATCGGCAATCCTCGCCTTTGAAAAATGACGAACGAGTATTCCGCGCTCGCGCAGTTTCTGATATGCCACGCCTCCCGCAATATTCGGGAGCTTGACGAAAAGGAAGTTTGCCTTACTGGGGAGCACTTCCGCTCCAAGCACTTCAAGCTTCTTTGCTGTCTCTTCTCTTACTCTGATAACCTCGCCGACCTTTTCTTCGTAGTAAGCCTTCGAAGCGTCGGTAAGCGCCGCCGCACCCATACGGAGGGCAAGCGAGTCAAGATTATAGGGATTGGTAGAATACTTCATAAGCTCAAGGTCTGCAATCAGATCAGCATTTCCGATTGCAAATCCGAGTCTTGCGCCTGCCATTCCGCGCGATTTCGAATAGGTCATGCAGACGAGAAGGTTATCATACTTCTTCGTCAGCGGAATTGCGCTCTCACCGCCGAAATCGACGTAAGCTTCATCGACCACGATAACGCGGTCGGGGTTCGAGGCAACGATTCTTTCGATATCCGAAAGAGGAAGAGCCTTGCCCGTGGGAGCGTTGGGATTTGCGATAACAGCTCCGCGGTCGAGTCCGATATAATCGTCAGGAACGATAGAAAAATCCTTATCAAGAGGAATTATCTTCGCGTCGATGCCGTAAAGATCGGCAAAGACCGAATAAAAACCGTAAGTCAGATCGGCAAAAGCCACGCCGTCCTCAAAGAAGCAGGCGAACGCGAAATTGAGCGACTCATCCGATCCGTTTGAAACGAATACGTTCTCGGCTCCTACTCCATAATACTTTGCAAGAGCTTCTTTGAGCGCCTTTGCGGTCGGATCAGAATAGAGACGGAGATCGGATATAACATCCGCATTCACCGCCGCTATTACGTCGGGCGCGGGCGGATAGGGAAATTCATTGGTATTGAGCTTGATATATTTCTTGTCGCGCGGTTGTTCGCCGGGAACGTATGCATCAAGCATTTTGTACTTTTTAGCTAAAAAACGGCTCATTCGTATTCTCTCCCCATACGGCGCATAACGCTTCTTGCGTGCGCATCAAAACCTTCGCTTCTTGCAAAGGTGTCAACGTCCTCCGCAATATCGGCAAGTGCCTCTGCGGAAAAATAGGTAAACTGCATCTTCTTTACAAAGTCGTCAACCGAAAGCGGACTGTAAAAACGTGCGGTTCCCGATGTGGGAAGCGTGTGGTTGGGTCCCGCCATATAGTCGCCGACCGCCTCGGGACAGTTTCTGCCAAGGAAGACAGAACCCGCATTTCTCACCTTGTTGAGAAGTCCAAAGGGATCGTCAACGCAAAGCTCAAGATGCTCGGGAGCGATGCGGTTCGACATCTTTACCGCCTCGTCAATGCTCTCAACGATGATTATGAGTCCGTGATCATTCACAGACGCGCGCGCGATCTCCTGTCTCGGGAGAACGGCAAGCTGTCTTTCGATCTCTTCCGTAACGGCTTTGGCGAGCTCCTCACTCTCTGTGACAAGAACAGCCGAGGCACGTTTATCGTGCTCTGCCTGAGAAAGCAGATCAGCCGCAACGTAAACGGGATTCGAATTGGCATCCGCGATAACAAGTATCTCGCTCGGTCCCGCGATCATGTCAACTCCGACCTTACCGCTGACCTGTCTTTTAGCCTCCGCAACGTATGCGTTACCCGGTCCGACAATCTTGTCTACCGCGGGAACACTTTCAGTGCCGTAAGTAAGCGCCGCAACAGCCTGCGCGCCGCCGCACTTGAATATTCTGCCCACACCCGCAACTCTCGCCGCCGCAAGGATCTGCGCGGGAATGTTGCCGCCGCTCGGAGGAGTGACCATTACGATCTCGTCAACTCCCGCGATCTTCGCGGGGATACAGTTCATGAGCACCGATGAAGGATATGCCGCAGTTCCGCCGGGAACGTAAAGTCCCACTCTCTCAAGAGGAAGCACCTTCTGTCCCGCGAAAACACCGTTTCGATCGTTGCAAACAAAGCCTTGGCGCACCTGACGGCTGTGAAAATCGCGTATATTCGCCGCCGCGCGTTCGAGCATTCCGATGTATTCTCCGCCCACCTTCTCGCAAGCGGCATCTATTTCTTCCGCCGTAACCTCAAGAGAATCGAGCTCTGCGCGGTCAAATTTCAATGCATATTCGATAAGTGCCGCGTCGCCGCGTGCCTTAACGTCACTGATTATATTTTCGACGACTCCCGAAATATCCGAGGCATCGTTTATTCTGTCAAATATCTCGCTGTCGCTGATATCTTTTCTGTATACAGTTCTGATCATTTTCTTGTTCCTTGTTTAGATAATTGTAAAAGCTCAGATTATAATATAATCCGTTTTTTCGACGGCTTTGCCGACCGAAAAAACACCTATCAGGCGAGCCATGCGAGCCCGCGAGCCGAGGGGAGCCGTCAAAATTTCTGATTTTGGCGGCGGCGATAAGCTCGCGTTTCAATTGTAAAACGCAGTTTTACAATTGGATCATTCCTTGTTCTCAAAAGCACGGCAGACACGCATGATCTGCTCGCCCTTGAATTTCATGCTTGCCTTGTTGGCGATAAGTCTTGCGCTGATATCGCAAATTTTATTGAATTCGACAAGCCCGTTGGCTTTGAGCGTACTGCCCGTCTCTACTATATCAACAATAACGTCGGAAAGTCCGAGAAGCGGAGCAAGCTCTATTGAGCCGTTGAGCTTGATAATATCTATCCTTCTTCCGAGGGACGCGTAATACTGTCCCGCGATATGTGTAAACTTTGTAGCCACGCGCAAAGTCTTCGATCGGTCGTCGGTAAAATCCGACTTTGCCGCAACAGCCATTCTGCACTTTCCGAGTTCAAGGTCGAAAAGCTCGTATACGTCGGGTGAATATTCAAGCAGGATATCCTTGCCCGCAACACCGATATCCGCGGCACCGCGTTCAACGTAAATGGCGACGTCGGAAGGCTTGACCCAGAAAAATCTGAGAGTTCCCTCTGCATTTTCAAATATGAGCTTGCGGCTTTCCTCGTGGATACCCTCGGCTTCCATACCCTCGCGCTCGAAATACGAATACACCTTCTCGCCGAGTCTGCCCTTCGGCAGAGCGACGTTCAAATATTTTTTCTTTTCCATCAGATAACCTCCAAAGCTCCGCCGTTTGTCAGTTTCAAGGCAGTACGGCATCTTTCAGCACCAGCCGCGCCCTTCTGTACGAGAACCGTCTTGCCCTCGGCATTGAGCCTTGCCACTGCCGCAGAGTCGCTCGCGGGATCGCTCTCACCGCAGACGAGAAGCACGTCGGCAACGTAATGCGCCGAAGATTCGTCAATCAGCTCAAGCAGATCGGTATAAAGAGCAAATCCGAGTCCGCTGCCCGTGCGTCCCATCTTTGTGATAAGCTTTCCGTATTCTCCACCCTTAAGGACAGCCTCGGAAACGCCGTCAATATAACCATCAATAACGATTCCGTCATAGTAATTCATGCCGTGAACTACGGAAAGATCAAGGCTGACGCGGTTTGCTTCCTCATCGGTCAGCGCGTCCGCGATCATCGAAAGCTCTGCAATAGCCTCGCTCGACTCGGTAAACTTTCCGAGTCCGAGTGCGATAAGCGAATCTTTTGCCTCTCTGATAGGCAAAGAAAGTCTTGAAAGCTCTATAAGCTTTGCGGCATCGGCTTCCTTGATGCCCGAATGAGCACAAAGATTCGCGATACCGGGAGCGTTTTTATCCTTCATCATGCGCGCAAGCTCGGTGCGGCCCCGCTCGGAAACACCGAAAAGCTTGCGTATGCCGTCAATAAGTCCGGTATGCGAGATATCAAGCATATAATCGCAACCCGTCATAGCAAGCGTTCTGCAAGCCAGAGATACGACCTCCGCGCGGTCATAAGCACAGATATCTCCGATACATTCAAGACCTATCTGAAGTATCTCCTTGAACTCATCACCGCCCGCGGGAACACGGTAAACGCTCTCGCTATAGAAGAACTTATCTGTTCTTCCTCTCTCCTCCGAGGCATCACGGATGATCGACATCGTAATATCGGGTTTGAGCGCCAGAAGTCTTCCACCCGCGCCTGTGAAGGTAATCATCTGTCCGCTGGTCAGAAAATCGCGGTATTCGGTGAAAAGATCGTATTCCTCAAAGCCTACCGTGCGGTAGCGCGAATATCCGCTTTTCGCATAAAGACCGCGGAGCAGTCCGGGAAGCGCATCTATCATTCTCTCAGTCATTCTTCTTGTCTCCTTCTCCGCCAAGCTTGTCAAGCACAGTGCGGTATCCGCCGTTGCCGTAATAAAGCGCGCGCTTCACTCGGCTGATGGTTGCCGTGCTTGCGCCCGTCTTTTCTGCGGCGTCACCGTAAGACATGCCTGCGTCAACACACTTTGCGACTTCAAGACGCTTTGCCATCTCGTCAAGCTCTGCAATAGTGCAAAGATCGGTGAAAAAGCTCTCGCATTCCTCTGCAGTTTCAAGGGAAGCAATCGCACGCCAAAGCTCGTGCATTCTCTCGCGGGATATGTTTCTGATATCTTTATTCATGGTAAAAACCTGCTCTTTCAAGTATATTTTCACTTTAATCCTTTAGTATGCTAAAATGATAACACATTGAAGGCGATTTGTCAAGTCTTTTTTGAAAATAATCGGAATTATTTATAAAAAAATCCGCGGCTCGATCGAGCCGCGGATAAAATTCAGGTAAGATCGAAGTTTTTCCAGTTAGCAAAGTCGTCAAACGCGCCGTCAACACCACCGACACTCTCGTATCTTGCGGGAGTGTAGCCGGGTCCGAAGCCGTAGACTCTGCCGATATTAGCACGCTTTGCGGCAAGTACACCCGAAAGCGAATCCTCAAATACCAGGCAGTCCTCGGGTTTCTTGCCGAGAAGAGCCGCGCTGCGAAGATATATATCGGGATCGGGTTTACAGGGCATGATGCCGTCATCATAGATAATGTGATCCCAATCAAACCAACGCTCGAGATTGAAATACTCAAAATAGCACTTGACGTTGTTGATCTCCGAGCCGGTTGCGATCATCATCGGATAGCCTTCCGCCTTAAGGTAGTCAAGAAATTCCTCAACACCGGGAACAAGCACGAAGGTGGGATCAAGAACCGCGCGGCGTCGGTATTCAGCTTCCTTCTCGTAGGTCAGACGCTCGATCTCCTCGGGAGTAATGGGGCTAAAAAAGCGTGTCAGGATCTCGGTATTTCCGCATCCGAGAAGATTCTTTTCCATTTCTTCATCGGTAAGGGGCGTCTTGCCGTGCAGAGGGAAAAAGTCCTTCCAGACCGCCTTGTGGATATGCGAATCAAGCACGAGAGTGCCGTTGAAATCGAATATCATACCCTTCTTTTCGCTCATATTTTTACTTCCTTATCTTCAATTTATTTATTGATACATCAATTTCTAAAAAAGCACATTACAATTGATTACGTTTTTTCGTTGGCTTTGCCGACGAAAAAACACCAATAAGACGAGCTTAGCGAGTCCGCGCGCCGAGGGGAGCTGACAAAATCCTTGATTTTGTCAAGCGGCGATAAGCGCGCGGTCATCAATTGTAAAACGCAGTTTTACAATTGGATTTCAGGCATTCCCGCAAAGCCTTTTGCGATCTCTTCGTCGGTGGGAGCGTAGTCAGTAAGCTGACCGTCGTTGTACTTGCCGTAAGCGAGCATATCGAAATAACCGGTACCGGTAAGACCGAATACGATGGTCTTCTCTTCACCAGTCTCCTTGCACTTAAGAGCCTCGTCGATGGCAACCTTGATAGCATGCGAGCTTTCGGGCGCGGGGAGAATACCTTCAACTCTCGCGAACTCGACAGCCGCCTCGAAGACCTCGGTCTGCTTGACCGAAACAGCCTCCATAAGTCCCTGGTCGTAGAGCGCGGAAAGAGTGGTGTTCATGCCGTGGTAGCGCAGACCGCCCGAATGGTGCGGCGCGGGAATAAATCCGCTGCCCAGAGTGTACATCTTTGCCAGCGGGCAAACCATACCGGTGTCACAATAATCGTATGCGTATTTACCTCTTGTCAGCGACGGGCAGGATGCGGGTTCAACCGCGATGAAGCGGTAATCAGCCTCGCCGCGGAGCTTTTCGCCCATGAAGGGCGCGATAAGTCCACCAAGGTTCGAGCCGCCGCCCGCACAGCCGATGATGATATCAGCCTTCTCGCCGTATTTGTCGAGCGCGGTCTTGGTCTCAAGACCAATAACAGACTGATGAAGCATTACCTGATTGAGCACGCTTCCGAGAACGTAGCGGTAGCCTTCTGTGGTCGAAGCAACCTCAACAGCCTCACTTATCGCACAGCCAAGGCTTCCCGACGTACCGGGATGCGCCTCGAGTATCTTTCTTCCAACCTCGGTGTCCATAGAAGGCGAAGGAGTAACCGTCGCGCCGTAAGTCTTCATTACCTCGCGGCGGTGAGGCTTCTGCTCGTAGGAAACCTTAACCATATATACCTTGCAATCGAGTCCGAGGTATGCGCAAGCCATCGAAAGCGCGGTACCCCACTGGCCCGCACCAGTTTCGGTGGTAACGCCCTTGAGGCCCTGCATCTTTGCGTAGTAAGCCTGCGCGATAGCGGAATTGAGCTTATGGCTTCCGCTTGTATTGTTTCCTTCAAATTTATAATATATCTTCGCGGGTGTACCGAGCTTTTCCTCAAGGCAGTATGCGCGGATGAGGGGCGCGGGACGGTACATCTTGTAAAAATCGCGAATTATATCGGGGATCTTGAAAAATCTCGTGGTGTCGTCAAGCTCCTGACGGATAGCCTCTTCACAGAAA
>JAGBYM010000069.1 GCA_017628755.1 Clostridia bacterium
ATTATGAAGGGTTACACCGACTAATATTTTAATAATTTACACGCTTGTTCCGTTTATTTGGGGCAAGCGTGTATTTTTTGCAATTTCCTATTGACAAAACTTGCAAAATGTGATACAATAATGCATATTTTATTTGGAGGACATTTTTATGTTTTTTGAGAGAGTAAAGGATTTCGACGCCGAAGTCGGCGCGGCGTGCGGCAGAGAGTTCGCTCGTCAGTGCGGTAACATCGAGCTTATCGCGTCCGAGAACATCGTTTCCGAGGCAGATCTTCTTGCAGCAGGCGGCGTTCTTACCAACAAGTATGCAGAGGGTTATCCCGGCAAGCGCTACTACGGCGGATGTGAATTCGTTGATGAGGTAGAGGAGATCGCTCGTACCCGTGCTTGCAAGCTTTGGGGCGCAGATCACGCAAACGTTCAGCCTCATTCCGGCGCTAACGCTAACCTCGCGGCTTTCTTTGCACTTCTTCAGCCCGGCGATAAGGTTCTTTCGATGAACCTCGCTCACGGCGGACATATTTCCCACGGTCTGCCCATCAACATTTCGGGTAAGTACTTCACCATCTATCAGTACGGTGTTGATGCTGAAACAGGCCTTATAGATTACGACGAGGTACGCCGTATGGCTCTCGAGTGCCGTCCCAAGATGATCCTTGCGGGCGAAAGCGCATACCCCAGAATCATCGACTTCAAGAAGTTCCGTGAGATTGCTGACGAGGTTGGCGCATACCTTATGGTCGATATGGCGCACATTGCAGGTCTCGTTGCTGCAGGCGTTCATCCCTCGCCCGTTCCTTACGCAGACGTTGTAACCACCACCACTCATAAGACCCTCCGCGGTCCTCGCGGCGGTCTCATCCTCTGCCGTGAGCAGTTTGCAACCGCTATCGACAAGGCGATCTTCCCCGGCACCCAGGGCGGTCCTCTTATGCACATCATCGCCGCAAAGGCAGTAGCACTCGGCGAGGCTCTTCGTCCCGAGTTCGTTGAATATCAGAAGCAGGTAGTTGCAAACGCAGCACGCCTCGCTAAGGGTCTTAACGAGCGCGGCATCAAGCTCGTTTCGGGCGGCACCGAGAACCACCTCATGCTTCTTGACCTCCGCGACACCGGTATGACCGGTCGTGAGCTTGAGGTCAACCTTGATAAGGTTCACATCACCGCAAATAAGAATGCGATCCCCAACGACCCCCAGAAGCCCGCATACACCTCGGGTCTCCGCGTAGGTACTCCCGCAGTTACCACCCGCGGCTTCGGTCTTGAGGAAATGGACAAGATTGCAGGATTCATCGCTGATACCGTATACGATTTCGAGAACAAGAAGGCTTCCATCGCAGAGGGCGTTGCAGAGCTTTGCGCAAAGTTCCCGATCTATGTCGGTTGATTTGAAATATATAAAAAGAGCAGGACGAAAAGTCTTGCTCTTTTTTTGGAAAAAATATTAATAATGCCTATTGACAATCACGTGAATGTGTGCTATAATATAATCACGTCAGAGTAACAATCATTGAACGCAACTGTCTGAATATAATACATAAGAGGTATTCCAATGAAACGCGTAATGAAAAACATTCTTGTCTACTTAGGAGTGGTTATTGCTTCCGTTGTAGCTGTAACCGCACTCGGAAATTTGGTCCTGCTGACTATTTTCAATGCAATTTTCGGTTCTGACAACAGCATAGTACCAACAGTAATATGTATGGGTATTCTATCTGCCGGAACTGTACTAGTGTTTGCTTATAAATCAAAGGATAAGGATACCGAAACCAAAAGAAGTTATCTTGCAAGTATGGAAGGCAAAGAGTACGCCGCCGATGAAGATCTCCGCAAGGTTTTGCGCGATAAGCAGTATTTGGGCGAATGCATTTCGGTTTGCGTAGTTTTCATCATTATGGCAATTTGGGGCAATTGGATTACCACCGTGGTATATTTGCTTGCCGCAATTGCTTTTCCGATCTTCAACTGCCTTGCTACGATGCATTACCATAAAATGTGGGCTAATGATCGCTTGAGAAAGTGAAAGATTAACCAATATAAAAAGAAGGATCGAATTTCGATCCTTCTTTTTATATAATTAATAAATTTCCTTTTCGAACTTCTTCCATGGAACGTCGATGCCTGTCTCGTTGTCGAGAAGTCTGCCGATGTGGTAGAGAAGGGGAAGGTCGTCAGCCTTGATAACGCCGAGAGACTCGAGAGACTTTGCAGCCTCAACGGTTCTGCCTGCGATAGCGATGGACTCGAGGGTAACGCCCTTGAGAGCCTCCATAGCATCCTTGAAGCTCATACCGGTTCCAAGGAGAGTACCGATCTTACGGGTTCTGCCGCCGAATACGGTAACGTAGAGGTCGCCCGCGCCAAGCTCAATGTTGTCGGGATGGCCGCCGCAAAGGTTCAGAAGGATTCTCATCTCGCGAACAGCCTGACCGAAGAGAGCAGCCTGGGAGTTGTAATGCTCGAACTCGCGGCCCTCACGCTTGTAGGACATACCGATTGCGAGGGATACGCCGAGAGCGTATGCGTTCTTGAGAGCAACTGCGCACTCAACACCGCGAACGTCGGTGGAAAGGCTTACGTGGTAGTAGGGAGCCTCGAAGAGATCGCGGATCTCGCGGAGGAGCTCAATCTTGCGTCCGCAGAAGGTTACGCAAGAGGGGTCAAGGTCAGCAAGCTCGTAGCTGGTGCAGGGACCGCCTACTGCGCAGAAATCTATGTTTTTCTTGCCGCAAGCTGCAGCAACCTCTTCCATCTTTTCGGGATAGGAGATCATCTTACCTTCGCCGAGGTGGATCATACCCTTGGAGATAGAGAGAACCGGTACGCCGTCGGGGAGGCGCGGAATTACGTAATCAAGATACCAATCAAGACCAAAGCTGGAAACGCCGCAGATGGAAAGGTCAGCGCCCTCAAGAGCCTCCTCGAGCTGGTCAACGGTGTAGTACTCGGTGCCTGCGGGGATGGGACGCTTAAGAGTCAGATGTTCGCCTGTTGCGCGTGCATGAGCGATTATCTCGCCGTCAAGAGGAGAACCTACAAAACGGATCTTGCAGCCGTTGTAAGCAGCGGGCCAAGTGATGGCGGAGCCCATCATACCGCAGCCGACAACTGTAATAATAGGATGTTCGGACTTGTTTTTCATGTTTGTCTTCCTTTATAAAATTTTTACTAATATATTATACTACATTTCTTTTGCGAATTCAATAGTTTTAGAAAAATACGGCATAATGATCATTTTGATTGTTCGGGTCCTGGTTTTTTTATGCAAAATGAAAAGCACCTGCCGGAGCAGGTGCTTTTCTGTATGGATTAACCGAGTGTGCTTATAATATTTTCAAGACTTCTGCCCCAAAGCTTGGAATTCTTTGCATAGTAAGAGTTCCAAGAGGTGTAGGCGGTCTGAGCTGCCTGACGGAATGCAGCGAAGCAGTTGAGCTGGTCAGCAAAGAGACGTCCGGGGTCGAACACGAGAGTGTTGTGGAGAAGGTCGAACATGGTTGCATTCTCAAGGGTATCGAGGTAACGGTACTGGAATGCTTCCTGATAAATAACGGGAGTGATGTAGCGGTAGCCGTAAGAAGAGAGGCACTCAAGAACAGCAGCGGACTTTGCGGGATCGGGAGCGTTGGTGGGGATGGAGTACATACTTACCCAGTAGCTTGTAATAGTGTAGTACTCTTCCTGGTTCTCATCATAGAGCGGGAAGGGGAGAACTGCAAAGTCGAAGTTTACGTCCTGGAGGCTGTTCTGTACGTCGGAAATACCGCCGCAGTGGAAGAGAACGTTGCCGGATGTGAAGCCGTTTGTGCCGTTGATTGCAAGGATCTCAACGTCAGCGTTGTCAAGAAGGAAGCTCTGGCAAGTCTGGTACCAGGTTTCGAGACGGTCGCTATCGAGTTCCTCAGACATAACAAGGTTGCCGTCAGCGTCGTGGTCAACAAAGCGGAAGCCTGCACCGTAGAAAAGGCTGTCGTATTCAACGTTGTTGGGGAATGTTACGCTGTAGCAAGCAGTACCGTCGGGGTTGATGCCCTGAATGGTACCGAGAGAGAGCTCAGCAAACTTAGCCATAGTCCACTCCTTGTTCTCAACGAGCTCGTAGAGGTTGGGGAGGTTGTGGTTATTTGCAAGATCAAGGTTACCGATGATGCAGTGGATGTTACGTACAAGGGTGCCGGTGATATCGCCGGTGATGAAGTATACGTTGTTGTTGATGTGGCAGGATTCCTGAATATCCTGAGGCCACCAGGGTCTTTCCCAGTCGAGGTATTCAGCGTCGGAAAGGTTGGTGTAGAGATTCTTCATAGCACCAATGGGAGCTGCGGGAGTGTACTGACCTACGAGGTCGAATGCATCCTGGTTACCGGATTCAACGTTTGCTTCAACAGCAGTGATAAAGCTGTTTCTGTGGTCCCAGTCACCGTTCTGCTTGGAGATAACGATCTTGATGCCAAGACGCTCTTCGGTACGTACCTGACGGTTGTAGATAGCGTCGTGGATCTTATCGCCGGTAGTTTCGCCGTCCTCGTTCCATTCCCACATTACCTGGTTGGACCAAGTAAAGATAACGAATTCTTCGTCATTGTAGTTGAGTTCGGGGAGACGGTCAAGCTCGTAGCCGTTTTCGTCTACGGGATAGGTGGTTTCTTCGGGGAGAGTTGTTGCTGCGGGATCTGCGGGGCCCTGTGTTTCGTTTGCCGCGGTGCTGTTTTCTCCGCCCTCTTCGGGGGTGTTTGCACAGGAAACGAAGCAAAGAGCCAGCATGAGCATTGCCATAAACAATGCTGCGAGGCGGATCTTCTTCATTGTGAAAAATTCCTTTCTAAAATATAATAATGGATAACATAATGATACCATTTTTTTGTTACAAAGTCAAGTCTTTTTAAAAAATCCCGCTGCGAAAACAGCGGGATTTTTATAATTTTATAATATATATGTATTATTAACCGAGAGTGCTGATGATCTTGGTGAGCGAAGTATCCCACTGTCTTTCCTTAGTAGCATAGTAGGTAGACCAAGAGGTGTAAGAAGTCTGAGCTGCCTGACGGAATGCGGAGAAGCAGGAAAGCTGGTCTGCAAAGAGGCGTCCGGGGTCGAATACGAGAGTGTTGTGGAGAAGGTCAAACATTCTTGCATTCTCAAGAGTATCAAGATAACGGTACTGGAATGCTTCCTGATAGAGGGTGGGAGTCAGGTAGCGGTAACCGTAGGAGGAGAGGCACTCAAGAACAGCGGCAGACATTGCGGGATCGTTAGCATTCGCGGGGATCGAGAACATACTTACCCAGTAGCTTGTGATAGTGCGGTATTCTTCCTGGTTATCATCGTACAGCGGATAGGGAAGTACTGCAAAGTCAAAGTTTACTTCCTGCAGATAGTTCTGAACGTCTGCGATGGTTCCGCCGTGGAAGAGAACGTTGCCCGAGGCAAATCCGTTTGTGCCGTTGGCTCCAAGCAGTTCAACGTCAGCATTATCGAAAAGGAGACTGCGGCAGGTCTGATACCAGGTCTCAAGGCGGTCGCTCTCAAGCTCCTCGGACATAACAAGCTGGCCGTCCGGATTGTGCTCTACGAATCTGAAATCAGCGCCGTAGAAAAGGCTGTCGTAGTGTACGTTATCGGTGATGGTAAAGCTGTAAGCGGGGCTTCCGTCGGGGTTGATGCCCTGAACGGTTCCGAGAGTGAGTTCAGCAAACTTCGCAAATGTCCATTCCTTGTTGTCTACGAGATCGTAGAGGTTGGGGAGCTGATAGTTGTTTGCAAGGTCGAGGTTGCAGATGAGAGAGTGGATGTTACGTACGAGTGTACCTGTGATATCACCGGTGATGAAGTATACGTTGTTGTTGATGTGGCAGGATTCCTGAATATCCTTGGGCCACCAGGGTCTTTCCCAATCGAGATACTGCAACTCGGAAAGATCAAGGTAGAGGTTCTTCATAGCACCGATGGGAGCTGCGGGAGTGTACTGACCTACAAGGTCGAATGCATCCTGATTGCCTGCTGCAACGTTAGCTTCAACCGTGGTGATGAAGCTGTTACGGTTGTTCCAGTCACCGGTCTGCTTGGAGATGACGATCTTGATACCGAGGCGTTCTTCTGTACGTACCTGACGGTTGTAGATAGCGTCGTGGACCTTGTCGCCGGTGGTTTCGCCGTCCTCATTCCATTCCCACTTTACCTGGTTGGACCAAGTGAAGAGAAGGAATTCTTCATCATTGTAGTTGAGTTCGGGAAGACGGTCAAGCTCATAGCCGTTTTCGTCTACGGGATAGGTGGTTTCTTCGGGGAGGGTGGTCGCCGCCGGATCGTTCGGACCCTGTGTTTCGGTGGGCTTTGTGCTGCCTTCGCCGGCGCCCTCATCGGGAGTGTTCGCGCAGGAAACGAAGCAAAGAGTCAGCATCAGAAGCGCCATAAATAAAGCGGTGATACGGATTTTTTTCATCTTTGAAAATTCCTTTCAAAATTATTTTTATATTATATATAATAACATTAAATAAGCCCGTTGTCAAGTCTTTTTTGAAATAATTTCAAGAAGTTGGCAACGGGACGTATTAAATTAAATTAAATTACAGGTTCAAAAGCTTTTTTCAGAGCTTCATACTTTTTCTCGGCAGAGTCCTTATCGGGAGCGCAGACACAGTAATAGAACTTGCATTTCGGCTCGGTTCCGCTGGGACGTACGGCAACCCAAGAGCCGTCTTCAAAGAGGAAGCGGAGAACGTCGGAGTAGGGGAAGCCTTCCGAGTGCATCTTATCTGTAAGATAGTCTTCCACACGGACTACCTTCACACCGCCCACTTCGCTCGGGGAGCTGTTGCGGAGAGATGCAGTCAGTGCCGCGATCTTCTGCTTTCCGTCAAGACCGGGGAAGTAGAAGTTCGACTGAGAATCAAGGAAGAAGCCGTGCTCGGAGTAGATCTTTTCGAGTACGTCGATCAGGCTGAGCCCGAAGTTTTTGTAATATGCCGCCGCTTCGCAGAGCATAAGCGATGCCTGAACGCCGTCCTTGTCGCGTACAAAGTCGGAAATAAGACAGCCATAGCTTTCCTCGTAGCCGAAGACGAATCCGTAATCGCCGCATACGCGGTGATCCGCGATCTTTGCGCCGATGAACTTGAAGCCGGTCAGTGTCTTTTCAATCTTTACGCCGTACTTTTCGCAGATGCGGTCGCCAAGATCAGAGGTTACGATGGTGGTCAGCATATATGCGCCCGTGGGGAGAGAATTGTCCGCCGAGCGGCGCGAGAGGATATATTCGAGAAGCACTGCGGCGGACTGATTGCCCGTCATGAGTGTCATTTCGCCTTCTTTGTTGAGTGCCGCTACACCAAGACGGTCGCAGTCGGGGTCTGTGGTGATGACGATATCTGCGCCGGTTTCCTTAGCGATTTTAAGTGCTTCGGTGTAAGCCTTGGGGGACTCGGGATTGGGCGACTCGGTTGCGGAAAAATCGGGATCGGGATCGCACTGCGAGAGCACGGGGATAACGTCATATCCGCAATCTGTGAGCACACGGCGGACGGGGACGTTGCCTGTGCCGTGCTGAGGCGAGTAAACGACCTTCAGCTTGCCCGCATTTTCTCTGTCGCGCGAGATAGAAATGTTTTCAACACGCATTGCGTATTCGTCGTCGATTGCGGAATCAAGCATAACGATTCTGTCGCCTGCCTCTTCAAGGGAGAGACAAGGTACGCGGAGCTCGTCCTTTACTTCGCCGACGAGTGCGATGACCTTTTCGCTCTCTTCAAGCGAAAGCTGACAGCCTTCGTTGTCGTAAATCTTGTATCCGTTATATTCGGGCGGATTGTGCGATGCTGTGATCATGACCCCTCCAGCCGCGCGCAACTTGCGGACAGAGAAGGAAAGCATGGGTGTGGGACGGAGCGAATCAAAGATATAAGCCTTGACGCCCGCGGCGGCAAAAACGCCCGCGGTCGCAAGCGCAAATTCACGCGAATAACGGCGGTTATCATGCGAGATAACAACACCCTTTTCGGCGGCATCTGCGCCGAGGCTCTTGATATACTCTGCAAAAGCGAGGCTGACACGCATAACGGTGTATATATTCATTCTGCCGATACCCGCGCCGAGAATACCGCGCATACCGCCCGTGCCGAATTCAAGCTCTGCGGCAAAACGCTCGGCAATTGCCTTTTGGTCGTCCTTTATAGAGATCAGCTCTTCCTTGATCGAGGCGTCAAGTCCCTCAAAATCGAGCCATCTTTTGTAATCATTCATGTATCTTTCGGA
Organism: Clostridia bacterium; assembly: GCA_017628755.1. Classification (GTDB taxonomy): domain Bacteria; phylum Bacillota; class Clostridia; order Oscillospirales; family CAG-272; genus CAG-390. Next base: position 8,251 of record JAGBYM010000069.1, read on the forward strand.
TGACATTCAAGTTCTCCTTTATTGGTAATACCTTAATATTATACTATATTTTAGAGTTATTTTCAAGTACTGAGAAAGAAAAAAGCAGGCTTTTCATCGCAGAATGGGACAAAATAATAGAAAACCTTCCAAAATCGGAAGGTTTTCTATTTAAAAAATTAGTTCATCCGCTTTGTCAAATACCGTTTTCAAACAACGGCGCCAGTGTTCCGTAAATTTTCTCAAACACACGGTAGCCCTTTTCGTAGATCGCTACCGCCTCGGGATTGGGCGTATAGACCTTGGATATCTGCACGTGGGCGGCGGCATCCTCGATATCAGTACAAAGACCGAGTCCTACCAAAGCGCAATATGCCGTACCCAGAGCGCCAGCATGACGGGTTGCGGCGGGTACCTCTATGGTCACGTTAAGCACGTCGGCAAGTATCTGCATCCATATTCCACTGCAAGAGCCGCCGCCAATGGCACGCACTTTTTTGGGCAGGGTACGGCCATAATTATTAGCGTTATAATCCGCGCCCATCCTGAGCTGATAGCAAACACCCTCCATCACCGCTCGGGTCATATGACGGCGGTCGTGGATAGCACCGAGCCCAAGGAAATTACCTCTGGCATCTCTGTCAAAGAGGGGCGGGCGTTCACCGTAAAACCACGGTGTTGCAAAAACTCCTTCGGAGCCTGCCGGGATCTCCGCCAATTGCTGATCTACCAAGGTGTATATACCGTCACCAAGCTCCTTTTTTTCATCACCGTAAAAGCGATCGAGTGCCCAGTTATAGGAAAGTCCGATCGCTTGCGAGCTCATAATGGTCACGTCTCTCTTTTCATCAAAAGGTGAGAAGTAAAGCGTTTTGAACTCGTGGGCAAGAGTATAGCCGATCCATCCGGAGGATCCGAAATAAATGTGCACGCCGCCTACGGCAGCGGTGCCCGCGCCCATTGCTATGGCGTTGATATCACTGGTGCCACCGAATACGGGCACACCTGCGGGCAGACCCAATTCGGCAGAAGCCGCCTCGGTCACGTGGCCTACAAGACCGCAGGAGGACTCCACCTGCGGAAATTTCTCTCGGGGGATATCCATAAACTCCATCAGCTCGGCGTAATAAGCATCCAATTTGGGGTCTGCAGATCGCACAAAGCTGTTGCCCTCGTCCACAGATGCCACACCCGTTGCCCTCCATTTGATATAGGAGTTGACCTCAAAAACGGTGACGGCATTCTCTAACACTTCCGGGCGATGGCGGCGAAGCCAAAAGAGCTTAGGCCAGTAATCTGCCGAGGAAAATGTACCCTCACCGAATCGCTCGTTAAGCAACTGTGCCTCCTCCACGGAGCGGGAATCAAGCCAAATGATACTGCGATGAAGCACGTTTCCTGCACAGTCTACGGGGATAATGCCCTTCCACATAGTATCGAGAGCAATACCCATCACCGCCTCGGGGGCAACGTTGCCTTTTTCAAGCACAGCCTTGGTGACAGAGCAAACTCCCTGCCAGTAATCGGCAGGATCCTGCTCTGCGATGCCGCCGTCCGCAGTATACAGCGGATAAGAAGCGGTTGCGGTATATGCCACTGCGCCCTCGGGTGTGACCAACGCGCCCTTGACGCCGCTGGTGCCGAGATCGTATGCCAAAACGTATTTTTTCATACAGCTTTCCCTCGTTTTCATAATAATTGAACACAAAAGTCGTTTGAATTCATTATATCACACAAAGGTTCAAATGTCAACGCGGAGATGTAAAAAACAATGAGAAAAGGAGCTAATGCACGCATTAGCTCCTTTATTATCAGATTTCTTAATCCTTTAAGCCTTCGATATATTCTTCAACGGTCACAACGCGTCCTTCGCGTCTTGCCTGTTCAGCGGCGAAGACGGTGAGGTGGTTTGCTACTGAAGTGGAAATATCGGTAAGCGCGTTGCCGTTATAAGTACCGCAGAGGAACTCGGTCAGGGCACGCATAATTCCGCGGTCTCCGCCACCGTGACCGCCCGTGATCTCCTGATTGGTGATCGCATCGAGGATCGGCACATCCGTCTTTTTACCGGTCTCGAATTCATAAAGGGTAACGGTCTTGTCCTTCATCGTAGCGTAGATCTCGCCCTTGGTACCCATAATGTGAATGCGTCTGCCGCCCTCGTTGAAGGCACTCATATTAAAGGAAACTGTAGCGCCGCTCTCATATTCGAGATTGACTACCTGATGGTCAACGACGTCGTTGTCACACTGATAAACGCATCTGCCGTAGTTTGTTTCGGTAAGAACGCGGCGGACGTCATCCTTCGTGGGACGTTCGCTGTCTGCCGCGCGGGAAATGTAGTGGGATTTCTCGCAAGCATAGATCTTTTCAGCGTTGTAAGGGCAGGTTTCTCCGGCGGGACAGCCCATATAGCAGTATTCAGGTGCGCCCTCGGGCTTGTTTGCGGCACAGAAATGAGAGAGTGTGCCGAAGCTGTGAACGCGCGTGCACTTCTCACCGACAAGCCACTGGAGAATGTCGATATCGTGGCAGCTCTTTGCAAGCAGCATAGGGGAACTGTCGGATTCCTTATGCCAGTTACCGCGAGTGAAGCTGTGGCTGTAGTGGATGTGTCCAACGCCCTCGTAATGGTTGATGTTCATGACCTTGCCGATCTTGCCCTCGTCAATGATTCTCTTGAGAGTGGTGAAGAAGGGTGTGAAGCGGAGTACGTGACAGATGATAACGCTTACGCCCTTTTTGTTAGCCGCGTCCGCGATCTTGTAGCACTCTTCGGGAGTCGGAGCCGCGGGCTTTTCGAGAAGCAGATGGTATCCGAGCTCGATAGCCTTCATTGCAGGCTCAAAATGCATCTGGTCCTGAGTTGCGATGATCGCCGCATCAGCGAATTTCTCAAGAGCGAGGATGTCCTTCCACCCTTCAAAACAAGCGGATTCCGGAAGTCCGAATTTCTCTTTGATATGATTTCTTCTCACGGGATTGGGATCGGCAACTGCGACAAGCTCGATCTCGGGACACGCATCAAAAGCGTGACGGGCGTAGGTTGTACCGCGGTTACCCGCACCTATAAGAATGACTTTGATTTTTTTCATGATAGTATACCTTTGATAATCAGTTCTTTACAAAATGGATGGACGGATTGCTTTTATAAAGTATTTCAGCTATTTCCGTTTTTCCGAGTTTAGCTTTGAATTCAAGATGGATATCGTTACCGTCGGGAAAACCGATAAGTGTTCCTTCAACGTGAAGATCGTTGTAGTTGGTTTTGAGAACGGGAACTTCGATGCGTCGGCAATTGGTGGAGATCGTGAACTCTCCTCCGTTTTTTAGCGTGACAGCTTCACCGTCGAGAGCGAAGAGATAATCAATCTCTCTAGCTACAAGTTTGTTTGCCTTGCGGCGGATATGTATATTGTAGAAATGCGGGAACATATTGGGATCATTGTCAGATGTTGTTGTTACGTTGGGGCGGTTGAAAAAAGCTTCGATTGCGGGCGCAGCAACGAAAGGCTTGCCGCAATCATTGCAAATTGCAGCCTCGGCATTCTTCTCAACGGTTAATTCGGCACCGCAAAAAGGGCAAAGTGCTTTTGTATAATCCATAATAATTCTCCTTTTCGGGACAGTAATAAGAATTGGAATGATTGTATGAATTATATCATACTTTTTGGAAGATTGCAATAGATTTAGGAAAAATATGAATAACATTTTTGGAGTTGAAATCAACACCAAGAGGTTCTTCGCCATTAAATCTTGTACTAACTACAGAAGGGAGCCGTATACGGCTCCCTTCTGTAGTTGGTGCGGGTGACAGGGGTCGAACCTGCACGAATTAACACAAGATCCTAAATCTTGCGCGTCTGCCAATTCCGCCACACCCGCGAATAAAAAAGTATTTAATTGTGTTTGCGCGAGACGGTTTGCAACATAGTCGATTTGCTCCCGCTGGTCGCAAATCTCGTTGTTGCTACACTTTCTCGGGCTCGCTTCATCGCCCACCGGGCGCGCTCGCCG
>JAGBYM010000070.1 GCA_017628755.1 Clostridia bacterium
CGCGGGTCTTATCGCGTCCAAAGCCAAGGCGAGTGTTCTTCCTATTCATATAAAGACCAAAAACTACCGTATCAAGCCCTTCCGCAAGGTAACTCTCATAATCGGTGATCCCATTCCTTATGAGGAATACACCAAGAACGGTGAGATTGAAGGCGATTCCAGAGCGATCACGCAGTATATCTTCGACCGCATCTGCGAGCTCGGTAAAGAGGACGTCAAATGAAGGCGCACGAGATAACCGTTGCCAAGCACGCGGGCTTCTGCTTCGGAGTCAAGCGTGCGACAGACATGATCGCGGAAAAGCTCGCGGCGGCTGACGGTGACCGCGTATATACCCTCGGTAAGCTCATACATAACGATACCTATAACGCAGAGCTTGCGGCAAAGGGCGTTTGCGTAACGAGCATCGACGAGCTCGAGGCTCTCGCAAGGGATACCGAGAACGGCACGAGCGCGTGCGTATTCATCCGTGCCCACGGAGTGACGAAGCAGACAAACGAGCTGCTCAATTCACTTACCGAGAAATACCCGCGCTTCTCTTACGTTGATTGCACCTGCCCCTACGTCAAAAAGATCCATAGGATCGCGGCTGATAATTCGTCTCCTCAGTGCGAGGGCGACGAGCCGATCTTTATTCTTATCGGCGCGGCGGACCATCCCGAGGTCGTCGGTATCGTAAGCTACTTCGAGGGAAAGAGCTTCGTTTACGCTACTGCGGAGGAATTGCAATCTGCGATAGAAAATAAAATTATTCCAAATAATGTAAATATTGCGCCTGTAGTAGCCGCACAAACCACTCAAAAGTTAACGGAGTGGAAAAATTCATTAAACATTATCAAAAAAGTATATACAAAAGCAAGAATTTTTGATACAATATGTAATGTTACGGAAATACGTCAACTTGAAGCGGAAGAGCTTTCGAGATCGTGTGAAACTATCGTTGTCATCGGCGGACGTGAGAGTTCAAACACGGCAAAGCTTTACGCGGTATGCAAGGAGAATTGCAAAAATACGATCTGCATATCCGAGCCGCAAGAGCTTGACGGTAAAATTCCGAGCATCCCACAAAATGTGGGGATTGTCGCAGGGGCTTCGACACCCGGCGGCATTATAGAGGAGGTATACAACAAAATGAGCGAAATGAAACTCGACAAGGCAGAAATCAGCTTTGACGAAATGCTCGACTCAGCAATCAAAACTTTAAGTTCAGGAGACACCGTTACCGGTACTGTTATCGCAGTAAACGACGTTGAGATCAAACTCGACCTCGGCGCTAAAGTTACCGGCATACTGACCGCCGATCAGATATCCGACGATGCTTCTCTGAAGCTGAGTTCCGAGTACAAGATCGGTGACGAGATAGATGTATTTGTTATCCGCGTCAGCGATGTTGACGGATGCGCAACCGTTTCCAAAAAGCGCGCAGATCTTGACAAGAATTGGCACATCATCGTTGATGCCAAGGAAAGCGGCGAGAACCTTGAGGGTGTTGTTGCCGAGGCTGTCAAGGGCGGCGTAGTAATCAAGCTCTACGGCGCAAGAATCTTCGTACCCGCATCGCAGACCACAGTTCCGAAGGGCGGCGACCTTTCCACTCTCGTTGGCCAGACCGTTAAGTTCAAGGTTATTGAGCTCAAGGGCCAGGGCAAGAGCGCTGTAGGTTCCATCCGTGCATCTGCAAGAGAAGAGAGAAAGGCTCTCGAGTCTACTTTCTGGGCAGAGATCGAAGAGGGCAAGTACTACACCGGTAAGGTTAGAGGTTTGACCGAGTACGGCGCATTCATCGACCTTGGCGGAGTAGACGGTATGCTTCACAAGAGAGAGATGTCCTGGAAGCCGATACATAAGCCCGCTGATATCCTTAACATCGGCGATGAGCTTACCGTATTCGTTAAGTCCTTCGACCTCGAGAAGAAGCAGATCACTCTCGGATACCGCACCGAGGAGACTCATCCCTGGAAGGTATTCAAGTCTCAGTATGCAGAGGGCGACGTTCTTGAAGTAACCGTTTCCAACATCATGTCCTACGGTGCATTCGCAAAGATCACCGATGACGTTGACGGTCTTATTCACGTTTCCCAGATCGCTCTTACCCGCGTTGAGAACCCTGCCGACGTTCTTACTTCGGGTCAGACCGTTACTGTAAAGATCACCAAGATCGATGACGAGCAGCAGAGAGTTAGCCTCTCCATCAGAGCTCTCCTTGAGGAGACCGCTGAAGAGCCCGCAGAGACCGAGGACGCTGAGTAATTCTTAAATGAATAAAATTGAGGTAGGTTCGCAAGAGTCTACCTCTTTTTTATAATATTTTTTGCAAAAGGTCTTGAAAAAAAACATGATTTCGGTTATAATATAGCTGATAAATTTATACGAAAGAGGTACATACCATGCTTACCAAAGACAGAGTTATTATTTGTAAAGACTATGATGAGATGTCCCGCCGCGCGGCTGACGTTTTCGTTGACTACATCAAGGCAAATCCCGAGGGTATTCTCGGACTTGCAACCGGTTCTTCACCTGAGGGTATCTACTCCTACCTGATTGAGGACAACAAGGCAGGTAAGATTGATTTTTCGGGCATCAAGACCTATAACCTTGACGAATACTATCCTATCGAGCCCACCCATGATCAGAGCTACCGTTACTTCATGAACGACCGTCTTTTCAACCACGTTAACATTGATAAGGCAAACACCTTCGTTCCCGACGGAAAGTGCGAGGATCCCGAAGCGTTCTGCAAGGCATATGACGAGAAGGTCGCTGCTGCCGGCGGTATCGGCGTTCAGCTTCTCGGCGTAGGACGTAACGGCCACATCGGCTTCAATGAGCCCGGTGAAGAGCTTATTGGCGCAACCCATCTGACCTCTCTCTGTGAGAGCACCATCGACGCGAACTCCCGCTTCTTCCCGACCCGCGATGACGTTCCGCGCCACGCTATTACCATGGGTATGGACGGCATCCTTTCTGCAGAGTGCATCGTTCTCGTTGTTTCCGGCAAGGAAAAGCACGATGCTCTTATGATGCTTCTCAGCGGCAAGTATTCCACCAACGCACCCGTAACCCTTCTCCGTTCTCATAAGAACGTCTACGTCTTCTGCGACGAGGCGGCATACAACGGTTAATAGGAATGAGCGAATTTTTCGATAAAGTCAAGCTTGAGGCGGAGACTGTTCTTACCGAACTTCTCGCCGAGGCAAAGCTTAAAAAGGGAGACATCCTCGTCATCGGCTGCTCGACCTCCGAGGTCGCCGGTGGCAGAATAGGCAAGGATTCCTCCGCGGAAGCCGCAGAAGCCATCTTCTCGGCTGTGAAACCCATTCTTGATGAAAAGGGAATATACCTCGCCGCACAGTGCTGTGAGCACCTCAACCGCGCGCTGATCGTTGAGCGCGAGTGCATGGAGAAGTACAACCTTCCCGAGGTCTGCGTGATGCCCCATCCCCATGCGGGCGGCTCGTGGGCAACGAAGGTATGGGGTGAGTTCGAATCTCCCGTTGCCGTCGAAAGCATTGCGGCGCACGCGGGAATCGATATCGGGCTGACCCTCATCGGAATGCACCTCAAGGCAGTTGCCGTTCCCGTCAGAGTAAGCCTTTCGAAGATCGGTAGTGCAACCATCACCTGCGCCCGCACCCGCCCCAAACTCATCGGCGGATGCAGAGCTATTTATCCCGATTAAAATACAGATCCCGTTGCGCTTTTTGCGCGACGGGATTTTTATAATTATCTTTATGGATTGTTAAAAATCTTTTAAAATATGATTGACAATAATACCTTTGTTGTGGTATAATATAATATATGTTTGTCGGAGGTAGAATGAAATGGAATTTTCCGGATCGGTACAGCAAAATATCAAAACATTTCTTATAACCTCCTGCAAGGGCGGTGTCGGAAAATCGACTGTAGCGGCGAATATTGCCATGGCTGTCGCGAATCACGGAAAGCGAGTTCTTCTCGTTGATTGCGACTTTTCAAACCGCTCCCTCGACCTTATCCTTGGATGTGAAGAGGACGTTATGTATGATATTTGCGACCTCGTAACGGGACGTGCGACAGCCGCAAGAACCGTTATGCAGGACAGCCGCGAGGCGCGTCTGAATTTCATTGCCGCGCCCCATTTCAAAAGAGACGATTTCACGCCCGAGCAGTTTGCCGAGGCAGTTATGTCGGCGGCAAAAGAGTATTTCTGCGAGTACGTTTTTATTGATACCCCCGGTGCTGTTGACGGCACTCTTCAGCTTGTCGCAAAGGCGGCTGACGGCGCGCTGATCGTTACATCACATCAGCCTACAACGGTCAGAGGCGCGGAGAAAACTGGCTATCAGCTTGAAGACCTAGGAGTGAAAGAGCAGTATCTCGTAATCAACAGATATGACAAAAAGAGCGTTCTCGACGGCACAAGTCCCGGACTCAACTGGCTGATCGACCACACTCACGTACCGCTTATCGGTGTTATCCCCGATTCCAAGGATCTCGAAAAGGCGCAGATCGCGGGTAAGCTTGCATGCGAACTCAGACGCGACCGCCAAAAGGTGCGCGATGCCTTTGATGAGGTTGCACGCAGAATATGCGGCGAGAGGATCCCGATAATGTCCTACCTTCCCGAAAAGAAAAGAAGGAAACTTCTTTATTCATAAAGATTGTTATAAATAAGCGAAAGGAATGAGAAAATGGAAATAGCTATCGTTGCGCATGACAAGAAAAAGGAACTTATGGCGGAATTCTGTACCGCGTATTGCGGAATCCTCTGTAAACATAACCTCTATGCGACAAGCATTACCGCAAAATATATTTCCGAGGCAACGGGTCTTAATATCGAACGCCTTCTCACCGGCAACCACGGCGGAGAAGAGCAGATCGCGCAGAGAATCGCGTATAACGAGATCGATCTTCTCATCGACTTCCGCGATACCGATCCTTCCGTACTCATCAACGAGCGTTCGAATGAGCTTCTTCGTCTCTGCGATATGTACAATATCCCCGTAGCGACCAATATCGGCACTGCGGAGGCTCTTATCATCGCGCTTGACCGCGGAGATCTTGACTGGAGAACAGTAGTTAATCCCCGCACTTCGCGCAAGCACTGATAAATTTTTGTCTTACCTCTTGACAAAATCATTTTTGAGGTGTATAATATCTCGTAATCATTTTTAATGCAACGGACAAGTTTCTGCGAAAAAATCGTCTACAGAGAGAAAGCGTTTGCTGAAAGCTTTCGTCGATATCGCAAGGAATACCACCGCTGTGTCATCATTAATATTATTTTAAGTTAAAAATTCGGGTGGAACCGCGCATATAAAGCGCCCCGACGGCAGAGATGCCGTCGGGGACTTTTTAGTTGCTAGTTGAAGGAATCTTTTATCGCTAACCCGAAAAGCGAATTTATAGAAAATTAATTTTAACAGGAGAAATAAAATGAACGTAAGAATCAATGCTATCGATTATTCGGTAGAAAACGCATCGACAGTTTTTGAAGCCGCATCTGCGGCGGGCGTTGCCGCTCGCGAGCATATTGCCGCGAAGGTAAACGGCGTTGTTTCGGCTATGTCGGCTCCCGTCAAGGATGGCGACGAGATAATTCTTCTTACCTTTGCAGATGAAGAAGGCAAGAAGGTTTACCGTCACACCGCTTCCCACATCCTCGCTCAGGCTGTAAAGAGACTCTATCCCGAGACCAAGCTCACCATCGGTCCCGCGGTTGACAACGGTTTCTATTACGACTTTGACAGCGAGATCTCCTTCACTCAGGATATTCTCAAGAACATCGAGTCCGAAATGAAGAAAATCATGCGCGAAAACCTTCGCATCGAGCGCTTCGAGCTTCCCCGTGACGAGGCTATCGCGCTTATGACAGAGAAGAACGAGCCCTACAAGGTTCAGCTCATCGAGGAGCTCCCCGATGACGCTGTTATCAGCTTCTACCGTCAGGGCGAGTTCGTTGACCTTTGCGCAGGTCCTCACCTCTTCTCGACCGACGCTGTAAGAGCCGTAAAGCTCACCCAGTGCACCGGCGCTTACTGGAAGGGCGACCAGAATAACAAGATGCTTCAGCGTGTATACGGTATCGCATATCCCTCCAAGGAAGAGATGAACGCATACCTCACCGCAGTTGAAGAGGCAAAGAAGCGCGACCACAACAAGATCGGCCGTGAGCTTGAATATTTCACCACCGTTGACACTATCGGTCAGGGTCTTCCCATCATGCTCCCCAAGGGTGCAAGAACTATCCAGATCCTCCAGAGATTCGTTGAGGACGAGGAGAGAAGACGCGGATATCTTCTCACAAAGACTCCTCTTATGGCAAAGTCCGATCTCTACAAGATCTCGGGTCACTGGGATCACTACCGTGACGGAATGTTCATCCTCGGCGATCCTGATGACGAGACCAAAGAATGCTTCGCTCTCCGTCCTATGACCTGTCCCTTCCAGTATCAGGTATTCCTCAATAAAAAGCGTTCCTACCGCGATCTGCCTATGAGACTTGGCGAGACCTCTACACTTTTCAGAAACGAGGAGAGCGGCGAGATGCACGGACTTATCCGTGTCCGTCAGTTCACTATCTCCGAGGGTCACCTTATCCTCACTCCCGATCAGCTTGAGAAGGAGTTCAAGGGCTGTCTTGACCTTGCACTCTATATGCTTGATGCGCTCGGACTCAGAGAGGACTGCTCCTTCCGCTTCTCGCAGTGGGATCCCGCGCGTACAGATAAGTACGAGGGCACAGCAGAGCAGTGGGAAGAGGCGCAGTCTGTAATGAAAACCATTCTCGACAATATCGGACTTGATTATAAGATCGGTATCGACGAGGCGGCATTCTACGGTCCTAAGCTCGATATCCAGATCAAGAACGTACACGGTAAGGAAGATACCCTTATCACCATTCAGATCGATATGCTTCTCGCGAAGAAGTTCGGTATGGAATATACCGACTCGAACGACCAGCGCGTAACTCCTTACATCATCCACAGAACCTCTCTTGGATGCTATGAGCGTACACTCGCTCTCGTGCTTGAGAAGTTCGCGGGTGCACTTCCTCTTTGGATGGCTCCCGAGCAGGTTCGCGTTCTCCCCATCGGCGTTGAGCACGAGGAGTATGCAAAGGCAGTACGCGAAAAGCTCGAGTCTGCGGGCATCCGTACCGAGGTTGACGCAAGAAACGAGAAGATCGGCTACAAGATC
>JAGBYM010000071.1 GCA_017628755.1 Clostridia bacterium
GCTTTCTACGATTGCGAAAGCCTTAAGAACATTGTCATTCCCGAGGGAGTACAAAAGATAGATAAAGGCGCATTCGCGCTCTGTATGAATCTTGAGACCGTATCTCTCCCCGCAAGCGTGACCGAAATCGTTAACAACCCCTTTGAAAGATGTATCGCTCTTAAGAGCTTCACTCTTGATAAAAACAACACCGTTTTCCACTCTGCAGGCGACTGTTTGATCGAGACTGCAACAAAGACCCTCGTTATGGGTTGTCAAACCTCCGTCATTCCCGCTGACGGAAGCGTTACCGTTATCGGAAACGGTGCATTCTCTGCCCAGATCGAGCTGAAGAATATCGTCATCCCCGAATGTGTAACCAAGATCGGCGAAGGCGCGTTTGCATATTGCATGGGTCTTACAAGCATCAATATTCCAGAAGGAATTGAGGAGATCAGCGCATCCACCTTCTATGGCTGTACCGAAATCACCGATATCATCATCCCGAATACTGTCAAGAAGATCGGCGATTGTGCTTTCGGCACAATGGGGCTCAAGTCGATAACTATTCCCGCAAGCGTGACCGAGATAGAAGGCAATCCTTTTGAGGAATGCCTTGAGCTTGAAAGCATCACCGTTGACGCGGGCAATACGAAATACCACGCCGCGGGCAACTGCCTGATCGAGACAGCAACCAAGACCCTCATCACGGGCTTGGCTTACAGCACAATTCCCACTGACGGAAGTGTTACGGTTATCGGCGACCGTGCTTTCTTCGGTCAAAACACCATATATGCCTTCACCCTTCCGAACTGTATAACCAAAATCGGAAGCTGGTCATTCGGAAACTGCTCTACTCTTCAGTACTTCACTTTTGACGGAACCGAAGAAGAATGGAACAAAATCGAAAAGGACGCCTCCTGGAACCGGAACAGTGCATTCAGCTTTGGCAACGGTGTCACTTTCACAGGCGTTCACACCCACTCGACAGTGACCGTCCCCGGTACTCCCGCGGGTGAGCGCACCTTCGGCAAGACCGATTACGTTTACTGCACTACCTGCTCCGAGGTCATCTCCGAGCAGACCCTTATCCTTCCCCTCGGAATCGAAAATCCCGATTACTACGCAAGCAATTGGGGTTACGAATACCTCGGGACTCTGCCGAACGGAGAGGCATTGCAGAAGTTCTACAAAGCACTTGACGAGGAAGTTTCGGATTTCCATGTCAACACCGACCGCGTAGCGGATAAAGATGGATATCTCAACCCCGTAAGATACGATGTTTTCGGCCTCAGTGATGCGGAATCAAGAATGGTCTACTCGATCTACAAGGACGATCACCCTCTTTACTACTGGATCTCTATCAGCAGCGCGATCTATCCCGGTACCTCTTTCCTCGTTATGGTTGACGAAGAGTACAGCGACAGCGCAGTCCGCGCGTACTACAACGATCTCATTTACGATGTAGCTGCTGATTACCTCAAGCTCACCATCAACGAGACCTCAGAGTATCAGATCTGCTGGGCTCTCCACGACGCAATCTGCCTGAACTCCAAGTACGCATACAAATCAGACGGCATAACTCCCGAAGATGCTTCCTGGGCACACAACATAATCGGTATTATTGAGAAAAATACCGGCGTTTGCGAAAGCTATACCGAGATCTTCGGGCTCCTTCTCAACTTCGCGGGTGTTGAAAACATCCGTGTCAGCGGAAAGGGCAACGGCGGCGGTCACGCTTGGAACCTCGTCAAGCTCGATAACGGCGAATGGTACTGGTACGACCTTACTTGGGATGACCGCGACACAAACGACGTCTACGAGATTTTCCAGGGCTATGCCGCAGTTACCGATTACCAGGAGGTAACCGTCAAGATCGGCGGCGGTTCCTTTGAGCCGCTATACTTCCTCCAGAAGCATACCCCCGGTACCAACCACAGCTACGGAGTAAATTACAATCCCGTACTTCCCGCAAGAGCTACCGACCCCTTCACCACATCCGACACTATGATCTACAACACCTTCACCGTTGAAGGCACGACCTATCAGATCATCAGATTCGATACCGTTTATTGCTCACCCTACCTCGGCATCGGATCCACTCCCCCCGATACTATCACTTATAACGGACGCGAGTATAAGGTTATAGTTGGCTAATAATAAAAAACCTCCCTTCGGGGAGGTTTTTTAAGTGCAGAATTCAGAATGCAGAGTTATGGTAGGGGTTGATTCATTAAGCAAGCATCGTTAGATAATAAAAACTCGCGCGAAAAGCAGCTCGATCTAAATATGAGCGAACATAGTGCATCCGCCGCTTCCCCTCATCCACCGTTTCCACGGTCCCCCTTCCCCGCCGGGGAAGGTAAAGTGGATAGCGATCTAATTATGTTAGTACAGCGAACATCATTCTGACATATAAATTTGCATATTTGCCTTGTATAGGTTAAAATGAAACGATATTCGCTGAAATGCGATGAAGTTCGGTATAACTCTTTTACCTTCCCCGGGGGGGAAGGGGGACCGCCGCCGGGTTCCCGGAAACGCGCTCGCGCGGTTTTGGGGTTCGGGCGTATGGCGGTGGATGAGGGGAAGCGGCGGAGATACAATGTTTGCTCAAAAGTAATTACGAGCGGTACTTTGATATATGATCCTCGTTCTTTTTTTGCAAAATCAATCACTTATTTATATTTTGGGCTCATTTAAAGTGCTGATTCACTACCAGGTTAATGACTCATCCCCGTTTTAATTAAAATAGAAAATTTCCGAGCCATCGGCTCGGAAATTAATCTTAACTCTGCATTTTTATTGCGGCTCAATAACCACGATCACGCCGTTCTCAAAATATCCGGTGTAGGACGCGCGGCCGGTCGGCCAGGTGTATGTGCCAAAGCCGTTCATATTGCCGTTTTCGAACTGACCGGTATAGGTCTCACCGTTTACCCAGATATATTTTCCGTCGCCGTGGCGGAGGTCGCCCTTGAATCCGCCCTCGTAAACGTCGCCGTTAGAGTAGACGTATTTACCCGTGCCCGACTTTATATTATACGAAAAATCACCCTCGTAAACACTGCCGTCCGCGGTCGTGTGCTTACCCTTTCCGTGGCGCATATCCGCCTTGAACTCGCCCTCGTACTCGCTGCCGTCGGAGGAGGTATATTTTCCTCTTCCCTCCTTCTGACCGTTGACCAGATCGCCCTCATAAACGTCGCCGCTCGCAAAGGAGAAAGTGCCATAGCCCGTCAGCTTATCCTCAAAAAAGTCGCCCGTGTAGCTGTCACCGTTCACAAAAGTGATACTACCCTTGCCGTGCTTTCTGTAATCCGAATCAAGCGGACCGCAATAGACGGTTCCGTCGGAATAGGTCAGAGTGCTCTCATCAACGTCAAGCTCGGCTGAAAGTCCGTTCGCAAAATAAAGCGTGCCCGAGATCGGTCTGCCGTATTTATCAACGAGTCCGACGTATTTCAGCTCCTCGCCGGACGAGAGCGTGACGCTTGTGTTCTGCGCACCCTTCATCTTCCAGATGCCGACGCCGATCAGAAAAACGACCAGAGCGGCTGCCACAATGATGGTAAACGCCGTCAAAGGCTGAATTTTTCTGAATTTTTTATTTTGGTATGCCATTTTTTACCTCGTGCCGTTTAACATGCCCACGAAATTATCAAGCAACTGCATAATATCGGGGAAAAACTTCAGTATCGCCCAAAGCATTACGATCGAAACGACCGTCATCGCAACCGCGCTGAAGATGCTCGTTCCCTTCTTTTCAAAGCGGATCGACGCACCGTAATGCTTATCCTCGGGTATGTAGAAATGTGCTTTTTCAAAATCGTACTTGAATTCGGGCGACTCAAAAGGCGGCGCTGCCTCGCCCGATGCGGCAACCTTTGCCTCGTATTCGCCGCGTGCCAGCTCGCGTGCGAAATAATACTCCTCGGCTTCAACACAGCGAAGGATACCACGGTATGTGTTTCCGCTTCTGATAGCCGAACGGACCGCGCTGTTCTTCATATATCCGAGCTCCGAGAGCGTTTTTGCCGTCGCCGGAGTCGATGCGCCGAGCTCGATGACCGACGAAACGAAGGAGCCGTGGACTCTTTTATTGAAAATCGAAAGGTAGGACGCGATTATTATGCCCGCTACCATGCCGATTATAATTCCGCGCAGATTGGTGAATGCGAAATCGCCAAAGCCGAGGTTTTCGTACTCGCCCATCTCAAGCGCAAAAATATCGTTGATTATCTTAAGCCAGGAATCCTCCTCGGCTTCAAGAAAAAAGGGTATGAATTTCATTTTTTCTACCTTTATATTATAATTCGAAGATTTCGGGACCGCAGAGCGTCAGAAGAAGCTCGGAAAGATCGTCCGTATCGTCAAAATCAATCTCGATTCGACGCTTTCCGACACCCATGTCCTTGATCTTTACGCGTCTGCCGCTGAGTTCAACCGCGCGGCGTTCAAGCTGTTCCATATAAACCGCAGTCTGCTCATCAACCGGCTTCTTAACTTTAACCTTAACGGCAGCGGGATTGTTGAGCTTCTTGACCTCTGCTTCAAGCTCACGGACCGAAAGTGCCTCCGCAATTACTCTCTCCGCAAGCGCGGGGATAGCCGATTTATCGTTAAGTCCGAGAAGAGTTCTTGCGTGACCCGCCGATAGCTTGCAATCGGCAACGTAAGGAAGCACCTCCTCGGGAAGCTCGAGAAGACGGAGCGCGTTTGTTACCGCGGGACGCGACTTGCCGATCTTCTGCGCGACGCTGTCCTGAGTCATACCGAAACGGTCGATAAGAGCGCGATAGCCCATCGCTTCTTCAATAGGATTGAGATCGCTTCTCTGAATGTTCTCAACAAGTGCTACCTGAGCGGCAGCAAGCTCGTCTCCGTCAAAGATAACGCAAGGGATCTCGTCAAGACCCGCCATTCTGGATGCTCTCCAACGGCGCTCGCCCGCGATAATAACGTAAGTACCGGGCAAAACCTTGCTTTCGGTAACTACTATCGGCTGAAGGAGTCCGTATTCGGCAATTGAAGCCGAGAGAGATAAAAGCTCATCCTCGTTGAACTGCTTACGCGGCTGGTCGGGGTTGGGTTCAATATCCGAAATACGCAGAATTTCTGCGGCATTCTTTTTTGTATCAATAAAATTGTCCTCGAAGAGCGAATTGAAGTCTCTGCCGAGTCCGCCTTTCTTTACTTTTGCCATTTTCTTCCTCTTGTGGTATTATTTGTTATATTCTCTCAACCAATTCCTTGGCTACGTCAAGGTATTCACGTGCTCCCTTCGAATTCGGGTCGTGATAATAGACCGGCATACCGAAGGAAGGTGCCTCAGAGAGTCTTACACCGCGCGAAATTGCCGTTGAGAAGAGCTTTTCGTAGTAATGCTTCTTAAGCTCGGCAACAACCTGCGAAGTCAGAAGCAATCTGCCGTTGTACATCGTAAGAAGGATGCCCGATACGGTCAGATTCTTGTTATATTTCTGTTTGATGCGCGAAATTGTGATTACGAGCTGTGAAAGTCCCTCCAGAGCGTAAAATTCACATTGCATAGGAATAATTACACCGTCACTTGCCGCCAGAGCGTTAACTGTAAGCATTCCGAGCGAGGGGGGACAGTCAATAATTATTTAATCATACTCGTCTTTAAGGGGTGTGAGCGCCTCTTTGAGTATAAATTCGCTGTTTTCTATCGAAAAAAGGTCAAATTCCGCGCCTGCAAGAGAAATTGTCGAAGGAATTACCGAAAGATTGTTAAAATCAGTCTTGATGATCGCCTGTTTTGCGACTTCATAAGGACTCTTCCCTCCTCCGATCTCGGGAGCGAGCAAAATCTCACGAATTGTTGTTTTCAGACCCTTTTTAGAGATTCCAACACCGCTTGTGGTGTTGCCCTGGGGGTCGAGGTCAATCATAAGTACCTTTTTATCTAAAAGTCCGAGAGAAGCGGCAACGTTTACTGCCGAAGTAGTCTTGCCCACTCCTCCCTTCTGGTTTGCAAAAGAGATAATTTTTCCCACTTTGTCTGCCTCCATGGAGTTATTTATATTATTATATCATTTTTTAGCCGAATTTTCAATACTATATTGTTAATTACACAAAATTTACAATTGATGTTTCACGTGAAACGTAAAAGTCCTATGTTTCACGTGAAACATAGGACTTTGAATCAAAATATAGGACGTTTTTTGATTTGCGCATATGCGCGCGGATATTTAGGAGGCGTTGTTGTAAGTTTTTTGAGAGAAACTATAGTTCTTTCAAACTCTTCATCATCATTAACCAGCTTGACGTTGTGGAAAACCGGTTCTCCGATACCAAGAAGGTTTGTTACCTTGTTGATACCCAATGTTTCACGTGAAACATCTTTAGATTTCATAGCGACAAACTGTCCGCCGACTTTTACAGCAGGAATTGCAAGTTCAAGGAGTATCGGATAGGATGCAACAGCTCTCGCAGTAACAATATCGTACTTTTCCTTGAAATCCTTACCAGTAACGTCTTCTGCACGGTGACAAAGAGCCTTGAGATTGTTCAATCCGAGCATTTCAGCGCATCTGTTGATAAAATCAATGCGTTTCTGCGTGGAATCAAGAGCGGTAATAGTCAAATCGGGTCTAGCAATAGCAAGAGGTATTGCTGGAAAGCCGGCACCCGAGCCAATATCGAGAACTTTAGCGGATTCCGGCACAAACTTGGATAAAGTCAGTGAATCTGCAAAATGTAGTAAGGCGGCACCCTCGGGGGTTTTAATAGCGGTTAAGTTGAATAATTGATTCTGTTCAAGTAAATACTTACAAAATGAAGTCAGTTTAGCACAAATATCGGCATCTGCATACTCGGATAAGTCGTTTTTCTTAAAAACATCTGCCAAATATTCGGGATAAGATGTAAAATCTAAGATATTATCCATAATTACCTCATTTCAAACCAAGTCTGATCAAAAGAACGGAGATATCTGCGGGCGAGACGCCGCTTATACGCGAAGCCTGACCGAGAGTGATAGGTCTGATCTTTGAAAGCTTTTGAACAGCCTCAATGCGAAGACCGCCGACCGAAGCATAATCAATGTCCTCGGGAAGCTTGAATTCCTCAAGACGAGCCTGACGGTTGATCTCGGCAGTCTGTCTGCGGAGATATCCGGCGTATTTTACGTCATATTGGACCGTTCTGATAACGGAGCGGGGAAGTGCGGGGCGGTTTTTATCAATTTTGGCTGTGTCATCATACAAAATCTCTGGTCTGCGGAGCAGATCTGCCACAGAAGCACCGTGTGCGGGGATAACGACACCCTCGGGAAGAGAAGAAGCGTCACTTGTTTTAGCGAACACTTGTTCTATTCTTGCCTTTTCATTTTCAATAAGCTCCTGACGCTTAAGGAATTTATCGAATCTTTCATCAGAAATAAGTCCGACACGCCGTCCGTAAGGAGTCAAACGTGCGTCTGAATTGTCCTGACGGTGCAAAAGTCTGTATTCAGAGCGAGAAGTCATCATTCTGTAAGGCTCATTCGTACCCTTTGTGACCAGATCGTCAATAAGAGTGCCGATATATCCGTCAAAACGGCGCAAAACAAGGGGTTCTTCGCCCTTGATAGCAAGCGCAGCATTAATTCCCGAAACAAGACCCTGTGAAGCAGCCTCTTCGTAACCCGAAGTGCCGTTGAACTGACCCGCACCGTAGAGTCCCGAAACACGTTTGTGCTCAAGAGTGGGATAGAGATCGGTGGGATCGGCACAATCGTACTCAATAGCGTAGGCATAACGTGTTATCACAGCGTCACGGAAACCGGGCAGAGTGCGGAGCATCTTGTCCTGAACGTCGGGGGGCAGAGAAGTGGAGAATCCCTGCAAATAAAGCTCTTCATTGTTCTCGCCCATAGGCTCGAGGAAGAGCTGATGACGCTCTTTATCGGCAAAACGCATGATTTTGTCCTCAATAGAAGGACAATATCGCGGTCCAACACCGCTGATCATGCCTGAATACATCGCAGACCTGCCAATATTTTCCATTATGACAGCATGTGTCTCAAGATTTGTGTAGACAATGTGGCAGGAATACTGATCAATCGACTGCATCGACGCCTCATCAGTATCGGCAGAGAAGGGGATGATCTCGTCCTCGCCCTCCTGCTCTTCAAGCAGAGAAAAATCAACAGACGAACGGAGGATTCGCGGGGGCGTGCCCGTCTTGAATCTGCGGATCGAAAGACCCGCGTCGGCAAGCGACTTTGTCAGCGCGCAAGCGGGGATGAGACCGTCGGGTCCCGCGGGAATAGCACGGTCGCCGACGAAAATCTTGCTGTCAAGATAGGTTCCCGTCGCGATAATGACCTTTTCGCATTCGTATTCCTCGCCGTAAGAGGTGCGCAGACCAACGACTTTCTTGCCGTTTTCCGTGTCTTCCGTGATAATTTCGGTCACTTCAGCCTGCAAAAGGCGCAGATTAGGGGTCAATTCGAGCGTATGCTTGATAATATCCTGATATTTTCTGCGATCCGCCTGAATTCTCTTTGAATGTACCGCCGCGCCCTTGCCGAGGTTGAGGGTGCGCGACTGGAGCGTCACCTTGTCGGCGGCGCGTCCCATTTCTCCGCCCAGCGCATCGATCTCATATACGAGATGTCCCTTCGCGGTGCCTCCGATGGAAGGGTTGCAGGGCATATTGCCGAGCGAATCGAGCGAGAGCGAGAAAAGTGTTGTATCGATGCCGAGGCGCGCCGATGCAAGCGCGGCTTCAACACCCGCGTGACCTCCGCCGACAACGGCAATCTGTGTTTTTAGTTTCATTTTTATACCTTAATATATTAATCTAACATTGATTCGTATTTAGTATTGTCTTCGGGAACTTCGATCTCGCCGTCGGTGCAAACAACTGTGATACCGTACGTGCAGCGATTCCAGAGCTTGTGCTTCTCAATCGCGTTCCATTCCTCGACGGTGCCGTCAAAATATACCTTTCTGAGATTTTTGCATTGATAAAATACTCCGTCACCGATCGAGGTAATGCCCGAATGGATATAGACCTCGGTAAGGTCGTAGCAGCCCGAAAAGTCGTTTTCATAAAGCTCGGTCCTGCATTTTGGAACCTTTACCGTGGATATCGACGTATACAGAAATACTTCTTGTCCAAAACGCTCAATATTTTCGGGAATATTTATTGATGTGAGCTTACCGCAGCTGGTAAACGCACCGTTTCCGATCTCCTTTACGCTTTCGGGAATCACCAATTCGGCAAGAGACGTGCAACCGTGAAAGGCACTCGGACCGATGACCTCGAGGGTATCAGAAAACTTGACCTCGGTAAGCGCATAGCAACTGCCGAATGCATGGTTTCCGATATAGTCAACCGCCGAAAGATCAAGAGACTTCAGCTTTTCAGCGGCACTGAAAGCCGACCCTTCTATAGTTTTTCCGCTTCCTTCAAAGGTAAGGGTTTCGATATCTCGGCAAACCCAGAAAGACCTTTCGGTTACGGTTCGAAGCGATGATGGAATAATCAGGCTCTTGATGGCAAGATTCGCGAAGGATTCTCTGCCGATCGACTCAACAGAATTGCCGAGATCGAGCTCTTCTACCGCTTCGCAGAAGTAAAACGCTCTCTCGCCAACGCTCTTGAGCGTATCGGGAAGAACTACTGATTTAAGCTTGGCACACTCCTCAAAAGCCGAGATTCCGATATCGACAAGACCTTCCAAAAACTCAACGTCCGAAAGAGAAGTGCAGTTATAAAAGGCATAATCTTCAATTGACTTGACCGATGCGGGAATAGAGATAGAGGTAATCTTCGTGTTATTTGCAAAAGCGTATTTTCCTATCGATTTTACAGAGCCATCGGTAGGAATTTTCGATTCAGCAATACCGCAAACAATGCGTCCGCTATCCTTTTCGATAAGGCAGCTGCCGTTGGCGATGAAGGTTTGCGATCCTTTTTCCACACCGAGAGTTTTAATGCTTTCATCCTCAAGCAAAGCCCCGTAAACGACTTTTTTAGTATCTTTATGAACGATCTGATCGCGAAAATTGTAGATTGCGATGCCTATAACGTAAATATAGGGATTAGTATCATTACCAACATAGCGCAAACCCTCGTACCAGTTGCCAAATCCTATGTCTTTTGGAAAGGACGAGGCATAGATTTCTTCAACACCATCATGGATAACAATCCTTTTCATCTTGCGGCATCCCGCAAAGGCCTGTTCGCCAAGGACTTTCAACGTTTCGGGAAGCTCCACATCGGTCAGAGAAGTACAATCTCTGAACGCCATCTCGCCGATAGATTCAGTAGAATTACCAAGCTTTAGCGATGAAAGCTTACGGCAGGCAGCAAAGGTTTCATCTTCAATTACCTTAACGCCGTTTGGAATCTCAATAGATTCAATGCTGTTACAGACAAAGAAAGCTTCTCTGCCGATGTACTCGACGGTATCGGGGAGATCAATGCTTTTAAGATTATTGCAGTGCTGAAAAGCCAGTCTTCCGATATATCGCAGGGATTTACCGAGATAAACCGATTCAAGAGTATCGGTTTGGCAAAAAGCTTGGGCACCGAGGACTTCAATCCCGTCCGAAAACGTGACGGATTTGAGATTATCACATCTCATAAACGCGCTGTCGGTAATAACGCGCGTGTCCTTGTGAACCTTATGAGAGGTAATGGTATCCTTATTTTGAGGTTCAATGAGGTATTCATAAGGATTTTTGGGGTTTCCGAGGTATTTTACGCCATTGTAAATATTGAAATTCAGCTTCGGGCAGATGATAAAGGCAAGGCTTCCCACTTCGGTAAGAGTGCTCGGAAGCGTGACGTTTTCAATAAAATCGCCGAACATAAAGGCAAGATTGTAGATAGATGTTATCGGAATGCCTTCGTGATGCGAGGGAATGACGAGATCAACGTCTGAGCAAACACCGATATCGGCAACCTCGTATGTTCCATCTTCCTTGAGCTCCAGCATCAGACCGTTTTCGGTATAGACTTTGCCCTCAATTTTTTGCGGATTTCTCGGTTGGGGTTGCCGGTAAGGGTAGGATTCTTCGTTATTTTCGGATTTTTCCGAAGTATCGGAAGGATCGTTCTGCAGGTGTTCTCTTCCATCAAAGCAGGAGGAAAAGAGCAGAAGCGATGCAATCAAGAGGCAAAAAAGTCTTTTCATGTCTTTATTATTTCAAAAGGAAGCTGAGGCGTTCGCCAAGCTTGGTGTAATCGTCAACCGTGACAAAAGCGATATCGGATTTAGCTACAGCCTCATCGTTTCCGCCGACGCCGTAATCGTCGCCAACGTAGAGGACCTCGTCGTGCGAGTAACCCTCATCTGCACAGAGATTTGCGAGTGCGTAGTATTTGTCATGGGGTGTAGGAACGAGGTCAAAGGAGGACGAACCGCCGATGAAAACGGTGTACTCAGGGAAGAGCTCCTTGACTCGCGCGTACATGGGACGGCGGCGCGAACGGTCGGGGTCGAAGGCGAGCTTGTCCTCGATCTTCGCCGACTTGCCAAGAATGGGGAAGGTTATAGCACCCGAGGGGTGAAATTCAACGCCCTCGCCCGCAAATTCGGTGAATCCGAACTCCTCGCGGAGCATTTCGACGTTTTTGGATGTGCGTTCGCGGTCGCAGGGAAGAACGGTATCGCGGATGAGGTCGAGCGCGCCGGTCTCGCGGTTGTATTTCGAATACTGAAGACCGTAATTGCCGAGAATATCGACGGGGTAACACTGCATCTGGTTGAAAATTCGTGTGCACATACCCGCGCCGACCATGAGAATGCGGTACTTTTTCGAAAGAATGTCAAGAACCGCGCGGTTTTCGTCGCCGAGGGGTGTGCGGTGCTGTGTGAGAGTACCGTCAAGGTCAAAGGCAATGACTTTGAGACGGCTTATATCAATCATTTCGGGGGAAGTAAGTATCATAATAAATCCTCCTTAAAAAAATTCTTCCTTATATAATATACCATAAAATTTGTCAAATGTCAAGGGTAAAGTATCGCGTGGTCAGTATTATTGCTGCATCCTCATCCACCGCTATCGCCAGAACCCCAAAAACGCGCAAGCGCGTTTCCGGGAACCCGGCTGCGGTCCCCCTTCCCCCACTTGGGGAAGGTAAAAAATGAATGTTCACTAATTCAATTAGTACAGCGAATTCAATTTAAGCAAATAATTTTACATATCAAAAAGGAATATTTTATTGGAAACAGCTTGCCATAAGTTTTTTACAAGTGCAAATTATTTCTAATAAAATATTCCAATTTACTTTCTATAAGTTAAATATGAGTAATATTCGCTGAAAATATGCGGTGGAGATCACGCTAACCCTTTTACCTTCCCCAAGTGGGGGAAGGGGAACCGCGCTTGGCGCGGTGGATGAGGACGTAAATAGTCATATTACAATAATTTTACATCCCACTTAAAATATTGAAGCAAAAAATGATATAAACATTCTTTCCATATGTAATAATAGCAGGCGCACGTTAGATTAATCTATTCACTTTATAAAATACACCATTCCATCCCCGTCGCCGACGGTATTTTTGACGTTATTTTCATCGAAAACAAGCTCGCAGGCATCAGATTGCGTGCCGTAAAGACCGAGAGATGCTCCCGAATTTTGAATATAAACGTTCCCCACCATCCTCGGACAAGAGGAAGAGTCGAGCGCAACCGTATGGATCAAACGGTAAGCGGCGCGGTCGAAAATATTGTTGCGGATCACGAAATTCCGCGCGGGATTGGTGTAGCTCCAGCCCTTTATGTGCGCGGGTGTGTGCGTGTTATGCCTCTGCTGACCCCAGCCGTAACCCGAAAGGCGAAGAATATTATCAGCGATCTCGCAGTTTTCAATAATACTGCCGTCCTCGCCCTGATTCTGATCGAGAAAATACTCGATAGAGTAGACGCAGTTTTCAACGAGATTGCCGATGTACTTTATATTTTTCAGCTCGAATTTTTTGCCGTTCGTTGTGATCTGATGCGTGATAGCGGCGTCATAGACCTGATAAATATAGCAATTTTTGACTGTGTATTCATCGCACGAGCCGTAAATCTCAATGCCGTTTCCGTATCGGGTGACGCTACCGCGTCTGCCTTCGGGGTAGTTTGGATCGGTGCCGAAATAATGCTGAATCGCGCCTCCGATCCACCCGATCTCGCATCCCGTAACCTTAAGTCCACGCGTGCTTGAAGCCGAGATCGCGTGAGTTCCAACATATTTTATACAGAGATTTTCGATAGTAACGTTTTCATTATTGCCGACAAAGAACATATGTCGGCGGGTAAGAGCCTCGATAGAATCAAAAACTTTGCCGGGATTTCCCGTGTCACAGCGCAGATAAAGCTCACCGAGAGTATTCCAATCAAGCGCGGGAATGCCAAAATCCTCGCCTTTTGAGGGTTTTACGGTCAAAGTAAGATCGTGATTGCAAAAAATATCAAGATCCTCGGTCATCTCCTCAGAAACGAAAAATTCGCGATCCTCATCATAACGGCAACAAAATCTGCCGCCGCGGAAGGATGGTATCAGCTTGCGCGAGTGTTTTTCACCCTCATTGAAAACAAGAGTTCCGCAATCGAGAATTTTTTCGGTCAGCTTCCATATATTCTTATCGGGATCGTATATCTCCCAGAGCTCGGGATCGGCAAGATTCTTCTCCCAGCCGTAAAAGCGAGGCTTTTCACCATCACCGTAAGCGCAATATTTGACCGATCGATGCGTCATAACAAATCCGCGGAAAATGTCACCGCGGCGGAAACGGACCGTGTCGCCTTCGGAAAAATCAAACTTTGAAATTTTATTGAGAGTCTTCCAAGGAGTCTCGGGCGTCAGACCGTTGTTTGCGTCGTCGCCGTCCGCGCTGACGTAATAGACCGCGCCGGAAAGAGAAGGCAAGTCGGGCAGATTGAGTATTTTTCTCTTCAATTCATTTGCTTTTCTGTCTGTTTCCGTAATAATCATATCGTCACCTCCGCTTTTTTCTTAATTTTATCATATTTTATAATTATAATCAAGAGAAATATCGTTTTTTCTTGACAAAACAATACAATTGTGCTATAATTACAAGCATAAAAATCAAGGAGGCAAAATTATGAAATCAACTAAAAACAGCCGCACAAATCAACTTGTTCTGGCGGCAATGATGACGGCACTTGTAGTAGTTTTTCAGCTTCTCGGTACATATACAGCGTTTTTCGGACCGTTTGCGTCCGCTGTCGGACTCATCCCGATTGCAATCGGCGCATGCCTCTGCGGACCTATTGTAGGCGCGTGGCTAGGACTTATTTTCAGCATCGTGGTCATCGCAACCGGCGGCGCGACACTCTTCTTCGCATTCAGCATTCCCGGAACGATCATCACAGTCCTTCTCAAAGGCGCGGCAGCGGGATTTGTTTCCGGACTTGTATATAAGCTTCTCAATAAAAAGCTCGGCTTCTTCGCAGCGATCTTCGCGTCGCTCGCTTGCCCGCTTGTTAACACCGGAATCTTCCTTCTCGGAAGCGCGGTATTCTTCATGCCTCACGCCGAAGCGATCGCCGTACAACTCGGAATGCCCCAAACCGGATTTGCAGTATTCATCGCACTCGCACTCGGAAACTTCCTCATCGAAGTGCTCATGAGCACCGTGCTCGGACCCGTTTTTGTCAGAATTTTGAAGATCAGAAAGAAAACGCACAATTAAAGTGGACAGTGGTCAACTAGTGGACAGTGGATAGTGGACAGTGGACAGAAAGTTGCGAGGTTTGTGCTATAATTATATTTGCTGCATCAATAACTTCGTAAGGCGATAAATTATTATCTGAAAAAGTGAATAGAAGAACTCGGATATTTGGAGCTGACTCCAAGTATCCGAGTTTTCATACTTTATAAATTTAATTATCCGAATAATAAAGGAACGATAATGAAAATTAAATTATCATTCGCATCTTTCTGTCCACTGTCCACTATTCACTGTCCACTTTTCACAGTTCGTGAACAGAATCTTATTCTTCCGCAATTTCCTCTGCGTCGCTCTCCGCGTCCTCTTCCGCCTTAGGCACAGTCGTAAAGCCTGCGCAAGCCTGGCCTTCGGTGACGCGCATTACGATAACGCCGGCGGCGCTTCTGCCGTAAACGGGGATGCTGTCAACGGGAGTACGGATGATGGTTCCGCCCTCGGTGATGATCATGATATCGTCGTCCTCGCCAACTGCGGAGATTCCGACAACGCGTCCGGTTCTCTCGGTAACGTTATGGCAGGTTACACCCATACCGCCGCGGCTCTTCATGAGTCGGAAGTCGTCAAATTCGCTTCGCTTACCGTAGCCGAGCTCGGTGATGGTGAGAAGATGCTTGCCATCCTCGGATGCAACTACGCCGACAACGCGGTCGTCGCCGCGGAGTCTGATACCGATAACACCGCGCGCGGTACGTCCCATGGTTCTTGCGCCCTCTTCGGTGAACTTAACCGCATTACCCGAAGCCGACGCGATGATGATGTCCTTGGTACCGTCTGTGAGAAGTACGCCGATGAGCTCGTCGCCCTCGTCAAGACCGATAGCGATCTTACCGCCCTTGCGCTGATACTCGAACTCGGAAAGCTTCGTTCTCTTGAGAACGCCGTTCTTGGTGACCATGGTGAGGAATCTGTCCTCGGAATTATCGAAGTTATCAACCTCAATAACGGTTGTGATCTTCTCGCCCGGCTGGAGCTCAAGAATGTTTACGATATTTGTACCCTTCGCGGTTCTGCCCGCCTCGGGGATCATATATGCCTTGCGCATGTAGACCTTGCCCTGCGAGGTGAACATCATGAGGTTCGAGTGGCTGTGCATAACCATAACCTTCTCGATGAAGTCCTCATCCTTGGTCGACATACCGATAATACCCTTACCGCCTCGTCTCTGAGCCGAGTAAGTATCCGCATGCTGACGCTTGATGTAGCCCGAATGAGAAATAGTAATTACGCAATCGTGCTTCTCGATAAGGTCCTCAAGGAGAATATCATCGGAAGCCTCAACGATCTCAGTGCGGCGATCGTCATTGTACTTACGCTTGATCTCAAGAAGCTCGGTCTTGACGATCTCGCGGACCTTTTCGATGTCGCCGAGGATTCCGCGGAGCTCTTCGATAAGCTTGTGGAGACGGTCGAGCTCTTCAAGGATCTTGTCGCGCTCGAGGCCGGTAAGACGGCCGAGAGTCATTTCGACGATCGCCTGAGCCTGAATTTCGGTAAGACCGTATCTCTCGCAAAGTCTTGCCTTAGAATCAGGGATCGACTTCGAGGTCTTCATAAGCTCAACGATCTCGTCGATGTTGTCGAGAGCAACTGCGTATCCCTCGAGAATGTGTGCGCGAGCCATAGCGCGGTCGAGCTCGAACTGAGTTCTTCTGGTAACGACCGATTCCTGATGCGCGATATATTCGTCAATGATTCTGACGAGAGGAAGCACCTTCGGCTCGCCGTTTACAAGCGCGAGCATGTTGACGGCGCAGGTGTCCTCGAGCTGGCTGTACTTGTAGAGCTGCTTGAGAATGATCTCGCCGTTTGCGTCGCGGCGGTATTCAACAACGATACGCATACCGTCGCGTCCCGATTCATCGCGAAGCTCGGTGATACCTTCTATTCTCTTTTCCTTAACGAGATTTGCGATCGACTCGCAAAGCAGGCTCTTGTTTACGCCGTAGGGGATCTCGGTGACGATAATGCGGCGCTTGTCCTCCTCGACCTCAGCGCGGGCGCGGACCGTGATCTTGCCCTTACCGGTGAGGTATGCTTCCTTGATGCCGTTTACGCCGTAGATGATGGCGGCGGTGGGGAAGTCGGGACCCTTGATGAACTCCATAAGCGCAAAAGTGTCGCAATCGGGGTTTTCCATACGGTAAACAACCGCGTCAACTACCTCGCCGAGGTTGTGGGGCGGGATGTTTGTCGCCATACCGACGGCGATACCTACCGAACCGTTTACAAGCAGGTTCGGGAAGCGCGAGGGAAGAACGGAAGGCTCATCACGGCGGTTATCGAAGTTTTTGTTCATTACAATAACGTTCTTTTCGATATCGCGGAGCATTTCGTCCGAAATTTTAGCAAGTCTTGCCTCGGTGTAACGGTAAGCCGCAGGCGGGTCGCCGTCTATCGAACCGAAGTTACCCGAACCCTCAACAAGGGGGTAGCGCAGAGAGAAATCCTGCGCCATTCTTACCATAGTTCCGTAAACTGCGGAGTCACCGTGAGGATGGTAACGACCCAGCACGTTACCGACGGTCGTCGCGGACTTATAGAAAGCGCGGTCGGAGGTAAGGTGATCCTCGTACATAGCCCAGAGAATACGTCTCTGACCCGGCTTCATACCGTCGCGGACGTCGGGAAGCGCACGCGAGGTGATGACCGACATCGAATATTCGATAAAGGACTTTTTGACCTCGCTCGACATATCAACGTCGATTATTTTTTGGTTTCTGAATGACAAATCTTCTTTATGTTCCACGGTTCTATACCTTCCAATATTGTTTGTTCTATAGGAATATTTTTATAAACTTTGTTTTTGGGACGGATGATATCGTCCACGGCTTCGTCGATATCGGATGCCTCGGGAAGCTCACTTCCTTCGAGAACGACCTTCATCGCGCCCGCGGCAGTCGCACAGATCAGGGCGTATTCCTCGGTAAAGCCTTTATCGAATCTCGCGGCAATGTAGCCCGAAAGGAAAGTATCACCCGCGCCGGAAAATCCGATCATACGGACCTTCATCGACTCGCGGAAGATGACCTCGCCCGCGGGATTTGCATGCAAAGAGCCATCCGCTCCGCGCGTGCAAATGACGGTAGTCGAGTATTTTTTTGCCACTTTTACACAGGCTTCTGTGATATCATTGAGGCGCGCCTCGGGGTCTGTTGAAAACTCAGAAAAAAGCCCTGTGGAAAGACCGAGATTCTGAAGCTCGTATTCATTCGGCTTGATAATATCGGGTTTTGCCTCAAGTCCGAGAACGAGAGCCTCGCCGTCGCAATCAAGAACGACTTTTTTTCCTGTGGATTTTCCGAACTGTGTAAAGACTTTATACACATCTTTTTCCACACCCTGTGGAATACTTCCGCACAGGCAAATTACGTCGGCTTTTGTCGATAGAAATAACTCAGTCAGAGCCGCAACCTCGGCGGGAAGAAAGACTCCGCCGCGCTCGTTGAGCTCTGTGCAGGTGCAGTTTGAGTCGATGACCTTTGTGTTAAGTCTCACTCCGCAGAGAGTTTCAACCGAATTTACCTTGATACCCTCGCGGGTAAGGAAGGAATTAGCCAGATCTCCGAACTCACCGCCGCCAAAAGTGTAATATTCGACGTCACAGCCGAGGCGGTGAAGCATAATTGCCACGTTCGCGCCCTTCGAGCCTTGAGTCGTAACACTTCTTGCGGCACGGTTGAGACTGCCCTCGGCAAGCGGCGCGGACAGATAAAGCGCGCGGTCGATGCCGGGATTTAGAGAGAGAACGGCGAATTTCTGACCTTTCGGCATATTTTCGTCGAAGCACTCGTCGGGAAGCTCGGGAATATCGCTGAAATCCTTAAGTTTTATATCTCTTTGACGTCTCATTAATTAAATATCGAGGTTTGTTGCGTACTTTGCGTTCTGCTCGATAAATTCGCGTCTCGGCTCAACCTTGTCTCCCATAAGAAGCGAGAAGGTCTGGTCGCAGATCATAGCGTCCTCCATGGTGACGCGGAGAAGTACGCGGCGCTCGGGGTCCATTGTAGTCTCCCAGAGCTGCTCTGCGGGCATCTCACCAAGACCTTTGTATCGGCTGGTCTCAACACCCTGCATATCTCCGATCTCAGCCATGATGGCATCGCGCTCCTCATCCGAATAAGCGTATCTTGTGAATCCACCCTTCTTGCCCGCCTTGAAGATCTTGTAAAGCGGAGGCTGTGCGAGGTAAACGTGACCGTCCTCGATGAGCTTAGGCATATGTCTGAAGAGGAATGTCAGAAGCAGGATTCTGATATGCGAACCGTCAACGTCGGCATCGGCCATAAGAATGATCTTGCCGTAACGAAGCTTCGAGATATCAAAGTCCTCACCGATACCGCATCCGAGCGCCTGAACGATCGGAATAACCGAGATCGAGGAATAAACCTTGTCAAGACGGCTCTTTTCAACGTTCAGGATCTTACCGCGGAGGGGAAGGATCGCCTGGAACTTCGAGTCGCGTCCGCCCTTTGCGGAACCGCCCGCGGAGTCTCCCTCTACGAGGTAGATCTCGGCAAGAGAAGCGTCTCTGGTCTGGCAATCTGCAAGCTTACCGGGAAGGGAAGAGCCTTCGAGAAGACCCTTACGTCTTGTCATCTCGCGAGCCTTTCTTGCAGCCTCGCGCGCACGCGATGCGGCAAGAGCCTTATCAAGGATCGCACGCGCAACCGAGGGATTTTCCTCGAGGAACTCGGTAAGACGCGCGGTTACAGTGCTGTCAACGAGAGCACGGATCTCGGAGTTACCGAGCTTCGCCTTGGTCTGGCTTTCGAACTGCGCGTTCTGGAGCTTGACGGATATGATCGCACAGATACCCTCGCGGACGTCCTCGCCCGAAAGAGCCTTGTCGGATTCCTTAAGAATACCGTTTTTGCGCGCGTAATCGTTAAGAACACGGGTCAGAGCCGATTTGAAGCCGGTTTCGTGAGTACCGCCCTCAATCGTGTTCATGTTGTTTGCAAATGTAAGTATAGTCTCGTTGTAGGAGGTGTTGTACTGGAGCGCAACCTCAGCCTGGCTTGTGCCCTTCTCGCCACGCATATAGATAACGTTCTCGTGAACGAGATCCGAGTGCTTCTGCTCGTTGAGGAAGGAAACGAAGTTACGAATACCGCCCTCGAACATAAGATCGCTTTCTCTGGGCTCTTCGCAGCGTGCGTCGATGAGCTTGATGCGGATGCCGGCATTGAGGAACGCCTGCTCGCGCATACGGGTGAGAAGCATTTCGTAATCAAAGATAGTAGTCTCAAAAATAGTTCCGTCGGGCTTGAAGGTAACGGTTACACCGTGCTGCTTTTCACCCTCGCCTACGGGTCCGTGACACTCGAAGGGTCTGTCAACCGCGCCGTGAACGAATCTTTCGGAATATTTGATTCCGTCAACAACGTCCACAACCTCGAGCCATTCGGAAAGCGCGTTAACAACCGACGCACCAACACCGTGCAGACCGCCCGCGATCTTGTAGCCCTCGCCGCCGAACTTACCGCCGGCGTGAAGGATGGTGTAAACGACCTCAAGAGTGGGGATGCCCTGAGTCGGGTGGATACCCGCGGGAATGCCTCGTCCGTTGTCTTCAACAGTGATGCTGTTGTCGGGGTTGACGGTGACAACAATGAGGTCGCAGTGACCTGCCAGAGCCTCGTCGATGGAGTTGTCAACGATCTCGTTGACAAGATGGTGCAGACCGCGAGAGGAAGTTGTACCGATATACATACCGGGACGCTTGCGGACAGCTTCAAGTCCCTCAAGGACCTGGATCTGGCTTTCGGTGTAAGCCGCGTCAACGACTGTCGAAAGCTCGCTACCCTCGGGATCAAGCTCAATAAGCTCAGCCTCGGGAATAACCTCTTCTTCGGCTTCGGGAATCACGATTTCCCCGGCCTTTTCTTCTGCATTTGTGATTTTTTCGTCGATCATTTTTATCTTCCTTTCGGATTTATCCGAGTTAATACTTAAATAAAGTTTTGTGTTCTGTATGTAAAAAGTAGTAAAAGAATGCAAAATGCTAAATGCAAAATGCAAAATGAATGTAACTTTTCGGCAAGCCGAAAAGTAATTATTATAACAAACTTTGTTATTAGCAAAATATTACTTTATCAAAGCAAAATAAAATTATTATTCGATTTCCGAGCAAAGCGAGGAAATCTTCCGAAATTTTGCATTTTGCATTCAGCATTTTGCATTTATTCTAATCTTCCTAAAAGCGATGCTGCTGAAAGTGTTGAAAAACACACTTTCGTGTCAAGTCCGACACGGTAAAGTATAAATGACTTAGGTATATCATCGCCTGCGGACTCTACCTCTCCGCGCTTTTGGGCAGTTGAGAGATATTTTTTTGTTATCGCGGACGAAAGCGTGGCATTGTCCATGTCGAAAATGCCGATTATATCCTTGATTCGGATGTTCTTGTTATTGCCAACGTGAAGAAACATTTTTTTGCCTTTGTCTTTTAAATTGATTAGTGGACAGTGGTTAGTGGACAGTGAACAGAAAGTTTATAGGGTAACTTTTCGCAAGCGAAAAGTATTTTTATATAATTATAATGATTTTTAAGAGTTGTGACTGACAGAAATATGTCTTTAAAATTTAAAATTTCCGAGCGAAGCGAAGGAAGTATTTGCCTGCGGCAAATTTCGACTCTGCCTCGGCGGTTGAACACCGCCGTTTTCCTACGGAAAACCGTCAGAGCCGTTCAGACCGTCATTTTGCATTTTGCATTTTCTTCTGTCACGAGCTGTAAGTTCCGTTTTTAACCTCAATAACATTAACGTGCTCATTCTGCAGATCCACATCCGAACACGCCGTCATGATGACTTGTCCGCGTTTCATTCTCTCGCAGAGGTATGAACGGCGCTCGGCGTCGAGCTCGGAAAAGACGTCATCAAGCAGAAGAACAGGGCTCTCACCTGTGTTTGAAGCCGAAATTGCCGCCTCGGAGAGCTTCAGCCCGAGTGCGAGCGACCTCTGTTGCCCCTGTGAGGCAAAATTTCGGGCGTTTTTGCCGTCAAGACGGATTATCAGATCATCCTTATGGATTCCCCAGAGCGTTGCTCCCGCGTAAATTTCGCGGTCGTGGGAGGACATCAGCTGATTAAAGAAGATCTCCTGCGCGCGTTTCGGGTCGGCGGCGTCCTCACCGTTTATCTTGAATGAAAAATCGTATTCAAGCGAGGGAGTCTCACGCCCGCCGGTCATTTCATCAAAGCAGATCTTGAGCTCGCGCTCGGCAGCCTCGATATAGCGAAGCCTCTGCTTTGTGATATTTGCCGCCTCAGCCGCAAGCTGTGCCGACCAGAATTCGATCGTGGCGTCAAAGCTCTTGCGGTCCTTTTCTGCATTCTTTATCAGCTTATTTCTCTGCTGAAGAATGTGATTGTACCTCTGGAGCGAGCGCAGATAGAGCGGACGAAGCTGACTGATTGCGACGTCGAGGTAGAACCTTCGCATCGAAGGCCCCTCTTTTATGATATTTAAGTGCTCGGGACAGAAGATCACGGCGCGGAAAAGACCGATTATCTCGCTCATACGCGAGATCTTCATGCCGTTTTGCTCGATCTTTCGCGCCTGATCCTTTGAAAAATCTATCGTGAGATTTCTTTCGCGAACCTTATCCTCGAAATCGAGTGATAATTTCGCCGTTTTTTTATCAAATGCGATAAATTCCGCATCCTTCGCGCCGCGAAAAGACTTTCCGAGCGAAAAATAGCAGATCGCCTCAAGGAGATTCGTCTTTCCCTGCGCATTTGCGCCGAAGAGAAGATTTATACCGTCCGAGAAGCTTACCTCGGCGCGCTCGATATTGCGAAAATCCTCGGCACAAATTTTTTTGACTTTCATTTATGAAATTTTAGTGCTTGGTCTTGATGGGAAGGAGGAAGAATACCTCGTCGCTGCCCTCTTCGAGATCAAGGGGAATGATGTTGATACTCGAGAAAGCGGTGGTCATCTCAATGCGCAGACGCTCGCATTCGCAGGAGCGGATCGCGTCGATGAGGTACTTGTTGTTGAAGGAGATGAGAAGGTCTTCACCCTCGTGATCGATCTCGATCTCCTCGTAGGAAGAGCCTGCGGAGGAGTTAGCCATGATCTTGAGAACGTCACCCTCGGGATTGAAGCGAACGGGAGTACGGTTGCTACCGATGATTCTCTCCTCGGTAACGACAGCGGCACGCTCGAGTGCGCCAAGCAGACGGTCGCGGTCAACGTTGATGAAGGTCTTGTGTGTCTTGAGGATGATACGGTCGTAGTCGATGTACTCGCCCTCGATAAGACGGGTGTAGAAGGTCATGTTCTCAAAGTAGCAGATGAGGTATTTACGGCTCATATGCATCATAACTCTGTCTTCCTCGCCGTCGGGAAGCATGCGGTAAAGCTCCTGAACAGTCTTTGCGGGAACGATATAGGAATATCTGACAGCAACGTTGTCGTCGGAACGGTTGACGATATCAGCCTTTGCGGTGCATTTTGCCATCTTGAAGCCGTCGCAGGCAACGACCATGATCTTATCAGCCTCAACTCTGAAGAAAGCGCCGTTGAGGATATGTCTCTGATCGTTTACGCCCATAGCGAAGGATACCTTTGCGATCATCTTCTTGAGAAGAGAGCAGGAGATATCGTAGCGGAGAGCCTGGTTGTTGATCTGGGGGATCGCGGGGAAGCCCTCGGCGTTCAGCGCGGACATCTTCTGAGTGGACTTGCCGGAAACGAGAGTAGTCTCAAGCTTGCCGTTAACGGTGATGGTAACCTCTTCGCCGTCCATAACCTTAAGCATCTGGGAAAGCTTGCTTGCATTGATGGCGTAGCAACCGGTCTCGAGGACGGTTGCCTCACATTTAACTCTTACAGCCTTTTCAAGGTCAAAGGAGGTAAGAACGACCTCGCCGGGGTTTTCCGCATTCATATGGATGCACTCAACCTCGGGGAAGGGACCCTTATTCGGAACTGCGCAAAGCAGGGGGGAGATACTGTTTATAAGTTCTTGGCGGTTAAAGATAATTTTCATATCGGATACTCCTTAAAAATTAATGCCTGTGCGGAACTTTTCCACAACAAATTTCGTTTTTGTTTTTTACGCGCGCTTGCGCGCCAAAGAAGATAAGAAAATAAGTTAGATATATATAATATATAATATTTATAACAGTAGTGCCTGGGGAAACTGTGGAAAACCTCGGAAACCCCTAAAAACTACGTTATAGCGACATTTTTCGGTATTTTTGAGGATTTTCGATTTAAATTTCGCTGTGGAAAACGGTGGTAAAACCGATGGGGATTTCCACAGACTTTTTTGAGTCTCGGAAAAGTGTCAGTTACGGTTTTTCGAGCTTTTGAGACTTTCCAACAAGATTTCAAAACACCCTTGTTGAAAGTTTTCGTCCACCTTTTTCAAAAGGTGGTGGGGTGCGGGGCGAAGCCCTGAAACTTGCGCTTCAAACCGACTGCGCCCCGCAGGCGGTTTGGAAGGAGTAAAAACTCCCCTCGCGGGAGTTTTTCGCTCCTTCATTTGTTTAATGAAGAGTGACAGAAGCTCAAGTACTTGCCTTCGGCAAGTTTCAACTCTTGCTTCTCGGCTTATGCCTCCATTTTCCTTCGGAAAACCGCAAGAGCTGAACTTCCCTACATTCGGGAAGTATTGACTCTGTCCAAAACTCAGAAGCAGAGTTTCAGAGTTTTGAAGCACGTAAGCGAAGGCTGA
>JAGBYM010000072.1 GCA_017628755.1 Clostridia bacterium
CGGACGCCTCCTTTTTGCGTTTCTCCTTGCCCTCGATCTTGGGAATGTGCAGGCAAATTATTTTATCCTTCGGCAAAATTCCCGAAATATGCGAGCGGATCAGCCTGCCCGCGCCGTCGGGGTCGGTCAGCACGATCAGCGGCGTCTTGCGCGCCAGCGCACGCAAAAGTGCGGCGCGCTCGTGATTTTTGAAGATCCCGAAGCCGTCGGTGGCTATTATCTGCGCCTCAATGACCGAAGAAAGGCGCAGTTTGTCGTATTTTCCCTCCACGATCACGGGATAGGGGATCTTTAACTTCTCAAAATCGTTCATTTAAGGATGAAGTAGACGATCAGCGCCGCGCCGAGGATTATGCGGTAGACGCCGAAGGGGATGAAGCTGTGCTTCTTTACGAAATCGGTCAGGAACTTGATCGCTACCATCGAAACGCCGAAGGCAACGGCACATCCGACCGCGAGAATTATCCACGCGAGCGCGGGAACGCTTACATTCATCTCGCTGACGTAGGAGACAAAACCGAGCGCCTTGATTGCGCTTGCGCCCACCATTGCGGGGATTGCCATGAAGAAGGAGAATTCCGCCGCCGCGGTGCGCGAAAGTCCGATCAGCATCGAGCCGAGGATCGTCGAGCCCGAACGCGAGGTGCCGGGGATGATGGCGAGCATCTGAAAAATTCCGATCAAAAAGGCGTGCTTGAAGGAAATATCGTCAACCGTCTCAACGACAGCTTTTTTCTTGTTGTATTTTTCGATAAGGATGAAGAGGATACCGTAGATTATCAATGCGGCGACGACAACGGGGGCGTTGTAGAGCCAGCCATCGATGTCCTTGCCCGAAAGCTCCTCGAGGATCTTGTCGAAAACAATGCCCGCAAGCGCGGCGGGGACGGATGCGACAAGCACCTTGAACCAAAGCTTCCAGATCCTTGCGTTCTCGCTCTTTTCTTTTTTCGGAGAGAGCGGCCAGAGGCGCGAAAAATAGGTTACGACTACGGCGAGGATCGCACCGAGCTGGATGACAACGTCGAACATCTCGCAAAACTCGGCGGTAAAGACCGCGTCGGGCGCAAGCGAGAAGGAAAGAAATTCGTCAAGTAGGATCAGATGCCCCGTCGAGCTGACGGGAAGCCACTCGGTGATACCCTCAACGATGCCGTAGATCACGGCGGTGATTATCTGGATGAATTCGTACATGATAGCCTCGCTAAATGCAGAATGCAAAATGCAAAATGCAAAATGAATGTGCTTTTCGCATAGCGAAAAGTATTTTAAATAAAAGAAATTATTCTTAAATCCAAAGTTATTACTCTTAAATAATTTTAAGAGTAATAACTAAAATGAAAACCGCAAATTTCCGAGCAAAGCGATGGAAATTCACCTTCAACTTTCCGCGAAGCGGAAATAACCATTTTGCCGCAGGCAAATAACCATTCTCGCGTAGCGAGATAACCATTCACGCGAAGCGTGATCACTCCGCTCTGAGTATATCCCCCTCTTTTACCTCAAAAGGCACGCGGGTATAGAATATGCGCGAGGGATGGGGTGCGGATTCGACGGCAACGCCGTCTCCGTCGTAGAGCTCGGCAACGGTGAAGGGAACGCCGACCTTGCCGGGCGTGAGAAGCTCGGCAGTCATACTCTGAACGAGCTTGTTGCGCTGACGGAAGCGGTATAGCTTGCCCTGTTCGTTGACTTCAATCTCCTTGAGATTTTCGGGCATAGGCTCGTCGAAGTCCTCGGCGACGGCAAGATATGCCTTCTCTCTCATGTATCCGGGCTGTGTGACGAGCTTCGAGTCCTCGCGGGGGTTATCAAAATAGAATCCTGTGGCGTATTCGCGGTGCGAAACGCTGTCAACCTCGGCGTAAAGCGCGGGATCGGGGACGTAATCAAGCATATTTCCGCCCGCCTCGACAAAATCGCGGAGTCCGTCGAGCGCAATGCGGTATGCGTTGGTGACAACAGCGGCGTAGTAAGCCGAGCGGACGCGGCCTTCGAGCTTGAAGGATGAAATTCCCGCATCGACGAGCTCGCCGACGTGGTTGATCATGCACATGTCCTTCGAGGACATGATGAAGGTGCCCTCGTCGGTCTCAACGATCGGCATAGCCTCGTCGGGACGTTTTTCCTCGACGATCTTGTAGTTCCAGCGGCAGGGCTGTGCGCACGCGCCGTGGTTCGCGCTTCGGTTGACCATAAAGTCGGAAAGCATACAGCGTCCGCTGTAGGAAACGCACATTGAGCCGTGAACGAATGCCTCGAGCTCGATATGCTCGGGGATGCGGTCGCGGATCGCTCTGATCTCCTTGAGCGAGAGCTCGCGCGCGAGAACGAGACGGGTCGCGCCGAGCTTGATGTACTCGAGTGCCGCCTCGGGGCTGACGATGCTTGCCTGAGTCGAGATGTGGATGTCGGCGCTCGGGTTGATCTCCTTGATCATCGCGATGACGCCGAGGTCGGCAACGATGTAGCCGTCAATGTCGATCTTCGCGCATTCGCGGATAAACTCGCGGAGCGCGGGATATTCGGGGCCGTGCGGGAGGATGTTGACCGTGAGGTACATCTTCTTTCCGCGCGAATGCATATATTCTGCGGCTTCTGCGAGTTCTTCGAGCGAGAAGTTTTCGGATGCCTGACGCATACCGAAGCGGCGTCCAGCAAGATATACGGCGTCTGCGCCGAAACGAACTGCGGCGCGGAGCTTTTCAAAGTTGCCCGCAGGCGCAAGCACCTCGGGGAGAATAAGTTTCTTTTCCATTTTATTTGATCTTTCCTGTCGTCATTACGTAATATTCGCCGGGGTTGACGCCTTCAAAGCCGCCCGAGACCTCGAGCGCACCGTCGCCGGCAACTTCAATGATAACATCCTTCTCCGAGCAATTGAAGAATCTTACCTTATGATCGGGGAAAACTTCAGCGTAGCGCACGCTTGCACCCTCAAATTTAGCCGTGGTGAGTATGTAATCGGGATCCATTTCATGCATAACGAGGTCTGCGTTGTCGCGCGCCTGACCGTGATGCGGCCATTTTGCGACGTCGGGGCGTCCGATGACGTCCTTGTAGATCGCCCACATTCTGTCAACGCTCTCCTCGGTGATGCCGCGGGTACGCTTCATGCTGTCGCCGGTAAACAGGAGCTTTCTGCCGCCGTGTCTGATAACGAACCAGATAGACGCCGCGTTTCCGACAGATGTAGGAATCTTCGGTTCGTAGATGTCGTTGGTGTCGAAGTAGCCGTTTGCGATGATCTCGTAGAGCTCGCGGGGGCGCGACCAGTCTGTGTCGGGGGGCAGGATCTCAATCTCCGCGCCGCCGAAGTTGTAGAAAATGGTCGAGGGATCGTCCGAGTGGTAGTGAACCTCAATGCGACGGCAGTCGGGGTGGAATTTTGTGAGAGCCGCCTCGATCTTGGGACTGTATTTCGAATCGCCGTGGGGCATATCCTCGGGAAGTGCGTTGTGGGGAGGAAGAACTACGGTGTCGATAGCGAAACGGGGGTCGCAGATGACGTTCTCAATCGGACCGCAGACGTGGTCTATATGATAATGCGAGATGAACCAGTCAAAGTGAAGGACATCGACGCCCGCCGCCTCGCGGAGAGCGAGAAGCGCATCGAGCGCGAAGGTCGTTTTGGTCATACCGCCGTCGTGGAGGATGTAGTGACCGTTAAGGGCGAGGATAAATCCGTCCGACTTGGTAACGCCAACGTGCGAGAGACAGTTGATGCGGAGCACGTTGTCGCAAAGGGTGAAATCGTGGGGGAATATTGAGGACATTTTATTTTATTCCATTCGGGAGATGGGAATTCAAAGTGAAAAGTGAAAAGCAATTTATAATAACTGTGCTGAGTTGTTTGAGTTTATTGAGATAATTATGATTATTGTCAGTATGATAGTTATGATCTCCGCGATCGAAAAAATGCAAAGATGCTTTCTTAGTGCCGGAGCGGAGAGATCGTCCAGCTTGAATGAGGCATAGCTTTTCAGCACAAAAGCTGGGAAGATCGCAAGGAGTAGAAATGGAGCCAAGGCTAAAAATTCAATCAGATTTTCAATAAAAAAGTCGAGAGACGCTGAACGATCATTTGTAGTGAAGGTCATCGTCAGCGGAATGCCTATTACCGCGAAGATCAATACAGCTATCAAAACAAATAATATGATCTTTGATAATATCAATACCTTTTTCATTGAGGTACTCCTTTCGTATTATGCTTATTATGTGAGAAGAGTTAAAACAGTTTATGTTCGCACAAACAAAGTGGGGGTATGGGGGCGCAGC
>JAGBYM010000073.1 GCA_017628755.1 Clostridia bacterium
AGCTTCTCTACAAGAAAAAGAGCGTTTACGAGCGCCGCGACGAGGCTGCCATCGAGGCGGCTTACGAATATGCCGTAGGATACGCAAAATATCTTGACGCCGCCAAGACCGAGCGCGAGGCTGTAAATGCCGCTATCGAACTCGCAGAAGCAGAAGGCTTCATTTCCTACTCCTTCGGCGACGAGATCAAGGAAGGCGGAAAGTATTATTACAATAACAGAGGCAAGAATCTCTTTCTCTTCTCTATCGGAAGCGAGGCTCTGACCGAGGGTATCCGTATCTCGGCGGCTCACATCGACTCTCCCCGCATCGACCTCAAGCAGGTTCCCCTTTATGAGGACAGCGGTATGGCATTCCTCAAGACTCACTACTACGGCGGTATCAGAAAGTACCAGTGGGTTGCAACCCCTCTCGCGCTCCACGGCGTAGTCATCAAGGCTGACGGAGAGAGCGTTTGGGTTTCCATCGGTGAAGATCCCACCGATCCCGTTCTTTATATCAACGACCTTCTCCCCCACCTCGGTCACAACGACGACCGCAAGCCCCTCGGCGAGGCTATTCCCGGTGAAAAGCTCAATCTTCTCGTCGGCAGCCGTCCTCTCGTAAACGAGGCTGACGGTATCAAGCTCAACGTCCTCCGCATCCTCAACGAGAAGTACGGAATCTGCGAGGAAGATTTCCTCTCCGCAGAGCTTTCCGCTGTTCCCGTAGGAAACGCGCGTGACGTCGGACTCGATCGCTCCATGATCTGTGCTTACGGTCACGACGACCGCGTTTGCGCTTATCCCGCAATGACCGCTATGTTCGAGGCACTCAAGATGGACACTCCCCACACCATGATGTGCATCCTCGCAGACAAGGAAGAAACCGGAAGCGACGGAAACTCCGGTATGCAGTGCGATCTCATCCTTGACCTCATCGACGCTATCAGCGCAGCAAAGAACGCTTCCCCTGCGGCGGTCCGCGCGGCATCCATCTGCCTCTCCGCAGACGTATCCGCTGCATTCGACCCCAACTTCGGCGAAGCATTCGAGAAGCGCAATTCCTCCCTCATGTCCTGCGGCGTTGTACTGACCAAGTACACCGGCTCCCGCGGTAAGGGCGGAACAAACGATGCATCCGCAGAGTTCATCGGACGTCTCCGCGCCATGATGGCAAAGGACGATGTTGTATGGCAGGCAGGCGAGCTCGGTAAGGTTGACTTCGGTGGCGGCGGAACCGTTGCAAAGTTCATCTCCAAGCACAACATCGAGGTCGTTGACCTCGGCGTTCCGGTTATCGCAATGCACGCACCCTACGAGGTTATCTCCAAGGTTGACCTCTACGAGGCACACCGTGGCTTCTCGGCATTCAACCGCTATTAAGATATGCTCGAACGCCTCGCAAAACTGAACGAAAAATATACCGAGATCTCCGCATCCCTTGAGGATCCCGCGGTGATCTCGGATATCGAAGGCTATACCAAATTACTCAAGGAGTATAAAAATCTTACTCCGATCATCGACGAATACCGCCGCTACCTCTCCGCCGCAGAATCCGAAAAGGAAGCGAAAGCTATCCTTGACGACTCCTCCGCATCCGAGCTTCACGAGCTTGCAAAGGAAGAGTTTGAAGAAGCTAAAGCGACTATCGAAGATTCTCTCAGCAAGCTGAAGATCCTTCTTCTACCCCGCGACCCGAACGATGACAAGAACGTTATCGTCGAGATCCGCGCGGGCACGGGAGGCGATGAAGCCGCGCTCTTTGCCGCAGTGCTTTACAGAATGTACTCGATGTACTGCGACTCCTGCGGCTTCAAGATCTCTGTTGCAAGTGCAAACGAGACAGACCGCGGCGGCTTCAAGGAGATCACCTTCTCCATCGATGGCGACGGCGCATACTCGCGCTTCAAATTCGAATCGGGAGTTCACCGCGTTCAGCGCGTTCCCGAGACCGAATCACAGGGGCGCATCCACACCTCTGCCGCAACCGTTGCTGTCCTCCCCGAGGCAGATGCGGTTGAGATCGAGATTCTCCCCTCTGATCTTATCTTCGAATCCTGCAAATCGAGCGGCGCGGGCGGTCAGCATATCAACAAGACCGAATCCGCGGTCCGTCTGACCCACAAACCCACCGGCATCGTCATCGAATGCCAGCAGGAACGTTCGCAGTTCCAGAACAAGGATAAAGCCCTCGCCATGCTCCGCGCCAAGCTCTATGATATGAAGCGTACAGAGCAGGAAAACGCCATTGCGGGCGCACGCCGCTCGATGGTAGGAAGCGGCGACAGAAGCGAAAAGATAAGAACCTACAATTATCCCCAGAACCGCGTCACGGACCACAGAATCGGTCTGACTCTCCACAGCCTTGACAGCTATCTCAACGGCAATATCGGAGAGATGATGGACGCGCTTATAGCCGCCGACACAGCCGAAAGACTGCGCGGCGAAAATCAATAAAAATTATTTACGGAAGTTTTTTATGAAGACATTACTGATCAAAGTTGACCCCGAAAATCCGAGCGCGGAAGCTCTCGCCGAAGCCGCAGAAATACTGAAGGCGAGCGGAACAGTCGTTTTCCCTACCGAAACCGTTTACGGTCTCGGCGGCGACGCCACACACAGCGAGAGTGCCGAAAAGATCTACGCCGCAAAAGGGCGTCCCTCGGACAACCCTCTTATCATCCATATTTCAAGACCCGAAGACGCAGAGGATTACGCCGTAACCGGCAAGCTCTTCTACCGTCTGGCGCGTCATTTCATGCCGGGGCCTTTGACAGTCATTCTTCCCAAAAAGGATACCATTCCTTTGACGGTCACGGGCGGACTCGACAGCGTAGCAGTACGCTGTCCCGCCCATCCCGTTGCAAACAAGCTCATTGAGCTGACGGGTCTTCCCGTAGCCGCTCCTTCGGCTAACATCTCGGGCAAGCCCTCTCCCACCTGCGCCGCTCACGTAATCGAGGATCTTGACGGCCGCGTCGATTGCATAATCGACGGCGGAGAATCCGATTTCGGCGTAGAATCCACCATTGTCAAGATCACGGGCGAGGATTCGCTCGTTCTTCTCCGTCCCGGCACCGTCACATATGACGCGCTCTGCTGTGTCTGCTCTGACGTTACCGTTTCGGACACGGTAATGAACAAACTGAAAGAAAATGAGCGTCCGCTCTGTCCCGGTTCGAAATACCGCCACTACGCCCCCGAAAAGCCGCTGACCCTTGTTGGCGGAAGCGACGAGGCTCGCCTTAAATTTTTCGCCGAAAGGCAAAAGGAAGGCGCTGTTATCATATGTTATGATGAGCAGGCGGAGTATCTTTCCGCCGATTCGGTCATTACCGTCGGCAAAAAGGACGACCTTGAAACCCAGGGACACCGCCTCTTCGCGGCACTCCGTGAATGCGATTCACTTGACGGAAGATGCGTTTACGCCAACCTTCCCTCGACCGACGGATTCGGTCTGGCACTTTACAACAGACTTATCCGCGCCGCTGCGCATACCGTCGTTTATCCCGATTAAATTTTGAATACAATCACTTTTATATAGCCGAAGAGAGTCGAACTCATAAGCTCTGCGGCGATAAATTTTCGCGTCTTTCGGCGTGATATATCTCGCAAGGTTAATACCTTGCTTCGCTACATCCCACCAAAATCCATCAAAAATTTATTCGCCGGAGAGTGCGAAGCAGTTTTCGTCGAGCAAATATTCGGATAGACAAAGAAAAAATACGATGCAAGATATTAATCTTACGAGGATTTTTTCTGCAGTATATGCGGATATTTGCCGATGAAAACCTTATGTGTTCGACTCTCTTCGGCTATGAGGTAACACATGGCAAGAAAGAAAAAAGCGGAGGTCGTGGAGATTCTTCCTCCCGCGCCCGCCAAAGATCAGCCTATAACAGAAACAATTGAAAAGAACTATATGCCCTACGTTATGAGCGTTATCGTCTCGCGTGCGATCCCCGAGATCGACGGTTTTAAGCCCTCGCACAGAAAACTGCTCTATACGATGTACAAGATGGGACTTCTCTCGGGTCCCAGAACCAAGAGTGCAAACGTAGTCGGTCAGACCATGCGTCTGAACCCCCACGGCGACGCCGCTATCTACGACACTATGGTCCGTCTGACCCGCGACAACGCCGCACTTCTCCACCCCTTCGTTGACTCCAAGGGTGCGTTCGGTAAGCAGTACAGCTCGAATATGGCACCTTCGGCATCGCGTTATACCGAGGTTCGCCTTGAGAAATTCTCGTCCGAGCTCTTCGTCGGCATCGACAAGGACGCCGTCGATATGGTCGATAACTACGACAGCACAACAAAGGAGCCTGTTCTTCTTCCGACCACTTTCCCCAACATTCTCGTAACTCCCAATATGGGTATCGCCGTCGGTATGGCATCGAGAATATGCTCCTTCAATCTTGAAGAGGTCTGCGACGCGACTATAGCTCTGCTCCGTTCTCCCAAGCTGACGGTTGACGAGCTTCTTGATATTATGCCCGCTCCCGATTTCCCCGGAGGTGGCGAGATCATCTATGACCGCGAAACGATGAAGAAGGTCTACGAGACCGGTGAAGGTCCCGTCAAGATCCGCGCAAAATACCGCTACGACAAGGAAGCAAACTGCATAGACATCCTCGAGATCCCCTATTCCACCTCGATCGAGATCATCATGAAGAAGATCGCCGAGATGATGAAGGCAAATCAGCTCAAGGACGTCACCGACTTCCGCGACGAGATCGACCTTTCGGGATTCAAGCTGACTCTCGACCTCCGCCGCGGCGCAGATCCCGATGCGATTATGCTCAAGCTCTTCAAGTCGACCTCTCTCGAGGATAATTTCTCCTGCAACTTCAACGTCATCATAAATTCGACTCCCATGAC
This sequence comes from Clostridia bacterium, assembly GCA_017628755.1. Lineage (GTDB taxonomy): Bacteria > Bacillota > Clostridia > Oscillospirales > CAG-272 > CAG-390. Next base: position 4,863 of record JAGBYM010000073.1, read on the forward strand.
CCTCGGCGTTCTTCCCCTCCTTCGCGAGTGGATCAACTTCCGCAAGGGTTGTCTCTCACGCGAGCTGACCTTTGAGCTCAACAAGAAGAAGGATAAGCTCCACCTCCTCCTCGGTCTCGGCAAGATCCTTCTTGATATCGACAAGGCTATCAAGATCATCCGCAATACCCAGAAGGAATCCGAGGTCATCGCAAACCTCTGTAAGGGATTCTCTATCGATGAGCGTCAGGCTGAGTACATCGCCGAGATCAAGCTCCGTTACCTCAACCGCGAATACCTGATCAACCGAATCAATGAGATCGATTCGCTCCGTAAGGAGATCGCCGACCTCGAAGAAACGCTTGCTGATGAGATCAAGCTCAAGAGACTCATTGCAAAGCAGCTCGGCGAGATCAAGAAGAAGTATGCGCAGCCCCGCCGTTCGACCATCACGAACGCCGAGAGCATCGACGTTTACCGTCCCGAGGAGCATATCGAAAACTATCCCTGCCACTTCTTCCTCACCTCCGACGGATATTTCAAGAAGATCACCGAAAAATCCCTGCGCGGAAACGACGAGCAGAGATACAAGGACGGCGACAGCCTCCTTGCCGAATTCGACGGCGAGAACATCACCGAGCTTGCTATCTTTACAAACAAGGCTCAGCTCTACCGCTTCAAGGCGGCAGATATTGCGCCCTGTAAAGCAAGCGAAATGGGCGAATTCCTCCCCGCCAAGCTTAAATTCGACGACGGCGAAAAGCCGCTCTACATCCGTCTTGACAATGATTGGGACGAAAAGCGCAACATGGTCTTTGTCTTTGAAAACGGTAAGGGTGTAAAGGTTCCGCTTTCGGCATACGCCGTCAAGGGCACGCGCCGCAAGATGACGGGCGCGTATTCCGCGGTCTCCCCCATCGTCGGCATCTTCGAGGAGCATAAGAATCCCTTCGAGCTCCTTATTATCACCAGCGCTGACCGCGCGATCGTCCTCTCAACCAATCTCATCCCGCTCAAGACAACACGCACCGCTGCGGGCTCGCAGCTCCTTCTTCTCAAGAAGGACGCGAAGGTCGCAAGCGTGCTCCGTGACTTTGGAGATAAATTCGAATCCACTAAGGGATACAAAAAGACAAAGATCCCCGCAACTCCCGTACTGCTCGTCGAAAAGGATATCGACAAGATGCAGATCAAGCTCGATATCTGACCCGGGCAAAAGAGGTAAAAAATGAAGTTTAAAAACAAATTCCAAAGAGCCGCTATATTTGCGCTCGCGCTGGTACTGGCATCGGTATCCTCGCTTGCGGTATATGCCTCGGTAAGCTACGACAGCTCGAAAGACCCCGTCGTCGCCTTCTCGGGAATGGTCTCCTACGTTGAAAGCGTACTCCAAAGCATAAGAGAGTCTATTGCTTCAATTGAAACGCGACTTTCCATGCTTGAGCTTACAGGTCCCTCGGGCGGAGGCTCGGGCGGAGGTATGAGTGCGGAGCAGTATGCCGAAATAATGGCGGAGATCAACGCTCTGAAAGAGTCAAACGAGGAGTTGGCAAAGGAAAACGCCGCCCTCAAAAACGATATCAAGAACACAAAAAACGAGTTGCTTTCTCTCATAGACGAGCTCTCCGCGGAATACGATACTCTCAAGGGTTCGATCTCCGCACTCTCGACCGACATTACGAATCTGCAAAACCAGATCACTTCCGCAAAGAACGATCTTGTTACACTCGAAAAGAATTTCAAGCAGATCTCGGATATCTCCACCAAGCTTGAGACCGTAACCCTGAAGGTCAACAACCTCACCTCGTCAAAGGGCGACATCACGGTTCTGAAGAATCAGTACACGGAGCTTCAGAAGCTGTATGACGACCTTATGGGAGAGGTAGGCAAGATCTACAGCACCGTCTTCGTCCCCTACGGTTCAACGATCATAGCAACCGGTGAGGACGATACCGTCACGCTCATTCTCCGTTCGGGCTCGGCAATCGCTGTCTCACCCTACGTCGAGCAGGGCAAGATCCAGGGAATCAATGACCTTACCGACGGCATTGATATTCTCGACGGACAGAATATCCCCCTCTTCAACAGCATCCTCATTCCCAGAGGCGGAAGCGACGGCAGAGGCGTCAAGGTAACCGCACTCGAGGGCGCATATTTCCTGATAGGAGGTGACTATACAATTGTCGAACCGTAAAAAACGCGAAGCAAGACAGAAGTTTATAGTCCGCCTCGTTGCGGGAATCATGGCGGCACTGATGCTCGTCAGCGTCATCTATATGGCGATCGCATTCACACTCGGCGCAAATGCGCTACCGCTTGACAGCTACAAATTCGACACTCAGAAGACCGCGGACGATTTCCGACTTGCAGTCGGAATCCGCTACGGCTCGAGTGCCTATCCGCATCATCTTTTAACCTCGCCGAACGGTTTTGTCTTCGGCGAAGCCGAGATCACGAGAAGCGAACACGGCTTTACTCCGGTCTATACAACTGACGAGACCGACATCGCCGCCGCGGTTGACGCAAACCTGACGATAGGCTACGAATCCTGCGAGCTCGCGAAGAGCGAAGCCGAGACCGATATCGGCGGATACCACGTTGAGATCACGGTTTCGGGTGCAAATATTTGGGATAATCTTTCCGACCTACGCGATATTTTCTCTCCCGAATACACCCACGTCTTCCCCGCCTACATCAACGGCAAAAAGACTCTGCGCATCGGCGCGTTCCCGAACTACTCCGAGGCAAGTGCTGCGGCGGCTGCTGTCGGATCGGTGCTTGACGGATTTTCGGTCTCGGTAGCATCGCCTTCATCCTCCGGTGTAACCTATCTCAATGCCGATTACGACACCATCGTCTTTGAATATTCCGGTGCTGAGGGATTCTGTAGCGGAGTTGCTGCAGTTCAGCTCGAACGCGGTGAATACTCCTACCTCTACTACTCGCGCACATCCTACCTCTACGACGGAGTATTCTGCTTCAAAAGATATCTTTCCGATGGTGCCGAGGGGCTTTCTATGATCAACCTCGTCGGTATGCAGGAATACGTCGAGGGCGTTCTTCCCTACGAAATTTCAAGCACGTGGCCGCTCGAGTGCCTCAAGGCGTTCTCGATCATGGTCCGTTCCTTTGCAATGTCGAACCTCAACCGCCATTATAACGCCTACGGCTTTGACATCTGCTCCTCCTCCTGCTGTCAGGTATATCAGGGCAGAAGACTTGTAACCGACAGCGTCATTGAGGCAGTTGCGGCGACAAAGAACCAGATTCTCGTCTACGGCGACGAGATCGTAAACTCCGCATATTCCTCCTCGCAGGGCGGATACACGGTTGCCGCGCAGTACGTATGGGGCGGTACGCTCGGATACATGGTAAACCAGGCGACGCCGTGGGAGGACTACAGCGACGTCAGAAACGGTCTGTGGACCGCCGAAATCACCCAAAAGGAGCTTGCCGCACAGTTCAAGAACGCGGGCTACAGCGCGATCAAGGGCTCTAAGATCGTTGACTTCTCCTATCAGACAAGCGACGATTCGCCCTACCTCTACAGCTTCACCGGCATCGACGAAAAGGGCAACAGCGCAACAGCAACGCGAAGCGCGAAAGTCAAATCCCTCTTCGGATCGTTCGTAAAATCCGCGAACTTCACGATAGCCAAGGGCGAGCTAACGTATACATACACCGACGTCATTGAGAACAGGATCGTCAACCTCGGCGGCAGCTACAGCGGCGAGATCAGCGTTTTCACCTCAGAAGGAATCGCAAAGGCAAACACCTCTTTCCTGAACTTCTTCACCGACATCGGAAAGGCACTTGACGACGCCTCGAGCGCGCTCTTCGCAAAAACGCAGGAGGGCACCGCAGTCCTTACCGCCGAGGACATCGATATCCCCGTCTCAACAATGCCTGACTCGGAGGGATATTACACCATCGTCTCGAACTTCGGCGACTTCCTTATTATCTCCGAGGTACGCGACGTAATGCAGACCGTCAAGGCGAGCAACCCGGATAATTACGTTATCGCGGGCATGGGCTACGGCCACGGAGTTGGAGCGAGCCAGTACGGCACACTCCACCTCGCCAAAGCCGGCGCGACCTATAACCAGATCGTCCGCGCGTATTACCCGGGAACAGAGATTGTAAATATCGGCGAGTTCTTTAAATAAGGGCAGAGGCAGAGGGCAAAGGTGTGGAAGCTTTTCTCACTTTGTTCGAAAAGCATATTGCAATACTTTTGTGCTGTATTGATAATCCTTTATTAAGCTAACCACATAATAATTAAATAGAAAACTCGAGATATGGTGAAGCATAATACTTCATCATATCTCGAGTTTCTTATTTTGCAAAACAATAGGTTAGAACAGCGTAAAAGATATCAAGTACAAATTGCAAATCGTGAGTATTATTCCACTACTATTGCGACAAGATAGCGATATTCCGCAACGTATTCGCTTCCGACAACGGGAACGATCTCATCGTTGATCTGCGGATGATCAATGTCCACGAAAATATTCAGATAATAAAGCCCCGGTACAGTTGGAAGTGTAATCGTCTTTTCCTCAACTCCCATAACATCGTTTCTTCCGGACATGTCATATAAAGACATAGTAAAGCCGAGGTTATCCGTTAATACCGTGATCTCGGCAGAGCCTTCCGCGCGAAGGATCGGGCATCCCTTGGGAATCCCTTTTTCAAAATTTATTATACCTTCTCCCAGAGTTGAATATATAAATTCGCCGCTCGCTTCATCCTTGCCGATACAATTATAGACGGCACTGATATGCTTTTGCGCTTCCACGGTTACGTTGCCTATAGTTACGCCGACCTCGGATATTTGTTCAAGCGACCCAATCGAAGGGGTGTATTCGTACTGTACATCTGAAGTGGTATCAAGAAATATTATTACCTTTAGACAATCACATTGATCAGCCAAATTACTGCTTATAGAACTTCCGTGCCCACAAGCCTTGGCAAATGGATTTGAAGGATCGGTTACACTCAATTCTTCTTCTGTTAACATCGAAACGTAGTATGATGTTTTATCACCCAAATCATACGATACGATATAAGGATATTCCTTCTCAAAAACACCATCCAGCTTGTGCTTTTTGCTTACAAACTTGAAAGTTTTGCCGTTATATTCTACCATCCGCAAATTGATAGATGGAAAATCATCGAGATTTGTGTGAGGACCTCTAGGACTTGATGCAACCATTTCATATGATTCGTGATATGCTATTCTGACAGTTATCGGCTCACCGTTTTCAACTGCTTTGAGAAAATCATTCCATTTTTCTCTTCCCGATATGCATTTACCGTCGCTGATAACAACGTATCCTTTTTGGATTACATCTGCCAATACTTCATCGACCGACATATCATTTGAATAATTGAAATAATCAGTATTTTCAATATTTTCACTTCCCGCGCCGGCGTTAAAATCCCTGATAACTTCCGCGATGTAGCTGACCAGCGGGGAAGCTATAGAAAGCAAGAGGATACACGCCGCCAGAGCCACGAGCTGTTTCCAATGCTTAAAGGATGTTCTCCATGTCATTTTGGGTTCCTTGGTGGGCTGTGCCTCGTACTTCATTTTGTACCTTGCCGCCGAGGCGATATATTCGTCGTCTATAAACTCGAGAGCTTCAAGAAGTCTCGTGTCTTTAAATACTCGTTCACTCATACTATAATTCCCTCCTTTGCGAGTTCATCCCGCAGTCTTTTTCTCAGCCTTTCGCAGAGTGATTTGATCAGGCTTTCGGACAAATTCATCTGCCTACTTACCTCGGGCACCGTGTCGCGGTACCAATAGCGCATAATGAATACGTTGCGATCCCTCTCGGGAAGCTTCGCGAGAAACTTGTTTACAACCTCTCCGATCTGCTTTACCTCGTATTCTTCGGCAAGGCTCATTCCGTCGGGGATAAGCTCAAGGAGCTCGTCGCCCGCCGCATTGTAATTTGCGCGCCTCTTCCACATATTGTTCGAGCGCGTGCGCTTGAGTGCCAGATTCTTCACGAGCCTTGCTATGTACGCGCAAAGATTATCCGGCTTCTCGGGCGGAATGTTGTTCCAGAGTGCTAAAAGCGCGTCATTGACGCATTCCTCACAGTCCTCCGCTTGCGCAAGGACGTTTGCCGCTATCGAATAACAGAGCCCTCTGTACTTCTTCTCCGCCGCATGCAGTCCTTCTTCATTGTTTTCGTATATCATCTCGACGATTCTTTTATCATCCATTCGCCTTACCTCCTTCTTGCAACATCAAAAGCGCTTTCACCCTTTAAGTACCCAAAAACTGCCTTTCCGTCGCATAGGAAATCAAAAAATTTTATATTTGTGGAATTGCACAAATGCGGCACTATGTTTTTGTGCAACTTGACATAAGCTTTCCATTATATATATGATATCATATTTTAAAACGGTAAGCAAGAGAAAAATCTGTATTTCTTATCCATATAAATTATTTCCGGATCAGAAAGCTGTATATTGGTTTCGCGCACTTTAACTCCCCTTCCCGGTTCACGGGAAGGGGGAGGGGGATGGGTCCCGATTTACAGATACAAAATTATAGGATATCGTCAAAGCCGATGTAGACGCATAAAATTTGAGCACATACAAAATTCCCCGCCCCGGTTTACGGGGCGGGGGTAGAGGTGGGGTCCCTATTAAAGGCGCTCAAAAATGCCAAGTAACAAAAATATCTTTTCGAACTTTAAAAGCTGCCCCGATCGGAGCAGCTTTTTAATTATATTTTAATATGAACCCTCGGTATCGCCGTCAACGGCGTCTGCTGTCTTCTTGCGGGAGTTTGCGATCTTATCCTGAAGGAGGTTGTAATAAAGTTCCTCATCAATGGGAAGATCGACTTCCTTATTGAGCCAATCCGAAAGATGCATTGCGTTGGAGACCATAAGTCCGTTGATGCCCTCACGGCCGTCGGCAACGAGCTTGCCGCCGTTGAGGATAGCATCTGCGAATGCATTGAGTACGCCTGCATGCTGTGTGTTCTCGCCCTCAAGCTCGGGGATCTCCTCAATGATTTCGGGTCTGCCGAAGACCTTCTGTGTGGTTTTTGAATACTCGGGCTCCCAAGGATTGAGTCTGTAAAGCTTAAGAGTGGACTTGTCACAAACGAGTGTTCCGCCGTCGCAAACGATCTCAAAGCGGTTAGTGCCGGGACAGTCGCCGGTCGTGGTGATAAATATTCCGGTTGCGCCGTTAGCGTATTCGCACCAGCAGCTTACGTCGTCCTCAACCTCGATATCGTGCCACTTGCCGTACTTCATCTTTGCATGAACCTTCACGGGAAGTCCGCAGATCCACTGCCAGAGGTCGAGCTGATGCGGGCACTGGTTGAGAAGAACGCCTCCGCCCTCTCCGCTCCAGGTTGCGCGCCAATCGCCCGAATCGTAATAGTACTGCGAACGGTACCAGTCTGTAATGAGCCAGCTTGTTCTTCTGATCTGTCCGAGCTCACCCGAAGCAATTATATCGTGCATCTTGCGGTAAACGGGATTGGTTCTCTGGTTGAACATCATACCGAAAACGAGGTCGGGGTGCTTGTCAGCCTCCGCGATCATCTCGCGGACCTGAAGAGTGTATACGCCCGCGGGCTTCTCACACATAACGTGGATACCCTTCTTGAACGCCTCGATAGCGAAATAGGGATGGAAATAGTGAGGAACGGCAATGAGGATCGCATCAACAAGTCCCGATGCGATCAGCTCGTCACCTTCATTGAAGATCACGGGCATATCTGCCTCATAAGTTTCAGCCTTTACCTTGGGAAAGTTCTCGAGAACCCACTCGCGGCGAGCCTCACGGCGGTCTGCAACAGCAGTTATAACGATTTCGGGGCATTTGCCTCCAAGTATGTTTTTAAAATGTGTCGATCCGATGTTACCGACTCCGATAATACCTAATTTCAGCTTTCTCATTCGAGTCCGATTCCTTTCAGATAATCATAGCTCTTCTTCATGCAAACGAAGGGGTCTTCATCATAGCAGCGGTCCTGCTCGACGAAAACGTATTTTGTTCCGCCCGCCTCTGCGGCACGTGCGGCGGCAACGTGGTTGATATTGCCCGATCCTACGGGAGCCATACGAACTGCATTGTCCATGGGGTCGTATACCATATCCTTGAAATGGATGGTGTCGATTCTGCCAGCGAGCTTTGTGAGCCACTGTGCGGGATCGCCTCCGCCCGCCTGAACCCAATAGGTGTCAACCGTGAAGCCGTATGCGGGAGTATCAAAGCGCTCCGCCATATCTTCAAGGAGAACCTTGCCGTTCGGAAGCTTCATAAACTCCATATTGTGGTTGTGGTACATGAATTTGAGACCTGCCGCCGCGATCTTTTCGACAGCGGGAGTGATCTCACGGCAATAGTTCTCGTAAAATTCGAGATCGCAATTTGCCTTCTTGAATCCGGGCATCGAGCCGAGTCCGACGTAGCCCGCGCCGTAGGTGATATGTTCCTCGATGACCTTGTCGGTCTCTTCGATAATACGCTTGTAAGCGGTGTGAGTCAGGGGTGCGACGAGTCCGCAATCTTTAAGAAGATCGCGCATCCAAGCGGCGTCAAATTCGCAAACGCCAGAAAGCTGAACGGCCTTGTAGCCTATCTCAGCCATACGGCGGATGGTATTTTCAAGATCCTCTGTGGTCTTGCAAAAGTCTCTCAGGGTATAAAGCTGTGCGCCTGCAATCATTTTTATTTATCCTCCCTTAACATTCGGATATTAATTTTTTGAGTGTGTTTACGGCGTAATCGAACGCCTCGCGGTTATTTGCGAAGGACGAACCGCCAACGTGCTGTGTGTCTCCGCCCTCGAGTGCCGAAAGTCCAACGAAGGATTTAAGATGCGGCTCAAGAGTCAGAACCTCAATGCCGGATGCCGCAAATCTCGGCAGAAGCTCGGGAAGATGTCCGATTCCCGAACCGGGAGGCACGACCTTGCCATCCTCCTTCGCGTCCTTGATATGCGCGTATTTCATAAAGGGTTTCAGAAGCTCCCAGGCAACGAGAGTGTCCTCGCCGCACTGAACGAAGTTCGCGGGATCGAAAACTCCCTTGAATGCGGGAAGCGCCGAGTGGAGTTTGAAGCATCTCTCTGCGGTATCGCCAAATATTCCCTTTTCGTTCTCATGGCAGAGATCGACGCCCGATCCCTTTGCCGCGCTGATCATATCGTCAAGTCGGCGGCAGATCTCGTCAAAGCAAGCTGACGAGGAATCTGTCTTATAAAAGCTGAACATACGAATGTTTCCCGCACCGCAGATATTGGCGGTCTCAAGAACGCGCTTGAAGCGGTCAAGCTCATCCGCGGCGGGCGATGTGATATCGACCTTTCCAATAGGAGAACCGATCGACCAAACAGCAATGCCCTCGCCATCAAGGCGTTTTTTCAGCTCACGCGCTTCGTCGGCTGTAATATCGGCAACGTTTTTGCCGTCAATGCCGCGAAGCTCGATAAGATTCATTGAATTTCCTTTGAGCGCCTCGATCTGCCCCGAGATCATCTTGTCAGCCTCGTCGGCAAAGGCGCATAATCTGAATTTTTCCATTTTACACCTCACAAAAGGTTTGATCTGATTAATTATATCACATATTTTATCTAAATTCAAGTAAAATTCAAAATTGAAAAAAGTTTTTGCAAAAAATTGCTCAAAGACTTGAAAAAAAGACGAAAATGTAGTATTATATTATGTGATAAAAACTAACTTGAAAGGCATCATAATGAAATTCAAAACAGAACTGCATCTTCACTCCGCGCCGGTGTCTGCTTGCGGACACTCATATCCGGACGAGATCGTGCAGGCTTATCTCGAGCACGGCTACCACACCATCGTGCTGACCAACCATTTTTCGCGTTTCACCTTCAAAAACAAGCGCATGGGCGATCTTTCGGCTCTGCCCTGGCAGGAGAAGGTTGACTACTATATGCAGGGCTATCATGACCTAAAAAAAGCCGCAGAGGGAAAAATCAACATCCTTTTCGGCTGTGAGCTCCGCTCGAATATCGACGAAAACGATTATCTCATATACGGTCTTGACGAGGCGTTCCTTCGCCGCATGACCGACTTTTACGATATGCCGACAAAGGACGTTTCGGCAAGCATCCGCGAGGCGGGATTCCTCTTTTTGCAGGCGCATCCCTTCCGCGATAATATGATGATGGTAAATCCCTCTCTGCTTGACGGCATCGAGATCTTCAACGGCAACCCGCAGCAGGACAGCCGCAACGATATCGCACGAATCTGGGCAGAACGCTTCGGTCTTATCGCCACCTCGGGAAGCGACTTCCATAAGGTAGTGGACGGCGCGTTCGCGGGCGGTATTCTGACCGATGAGCCCATCACCTCGAACGAACAGCTTCTCGAGATCCTCCGTTCGGGCAATTTCGAGATGATCAAGGACAACGACAAACCGCAATAAGGAGATTTATAAATGGAACTTCTCTTCCTCGGCACGGGCGCGGCTGACTGGTCGCCAAAGCACAAGGGCGGCTCTCTCTACCGCCGTCTTTCCTCGGCACTTGTAAACGACGATCTTCTGATCGATCCGGGTCCCTGCATCTATGATTTTGCCAAAGAATGCGGCAATCCCGATCTTTTCAAAAACGTAAAGAACGTCATCCTCACACACTCGCATTCGGATCACTTCAACGCCGAAACGCTTCTGCGCATCACCCGCGAATCAAACCACCGCGTTTGCTTCTGGGCACAACGTGCGGCATACGACAAGCTCCTCGCAGCAGCAAAGGAAAGCGATGATCTCCCCTTCTATCACCCGATGAACCCCTACAAGGCTGAAGCAGTAGGTGATTACGAAGTCATCCCCTGCTTTGCCAACCACGGCGACCTTCCCGAGGGCGAAATACCGCTCAACTATATCGTCAAGGACGGAGAAAGATCATTCTTCTACGGCACCGACAGCGGTTGGCTGATCTATCCGACCTACAAGATGATCAAAAAAACCAAGCCGAACGCGCTGATATTCGAGTGCACCACGGGCTATGCACCCGGTGACGAGCGCATCTTCGGTCACACCAATATTGCAATGATCGGCATTATGATGGAATCGATCGTCGCGCAGAAGGCAACGGCGGACGACTGCAAGTATTACGCGACTCATATGGCGCGCACCCTCCACGCCTCGCATGAA
>JAGBYM010000074.1 GCA_017628755.1 Clostridia bacterium
ACACCATCCTTTCATAGTTTTTATGTAACGAAAAAAGCATCAGAACAAGGCGGAGACCAGCTCCGCTCATTTGCTCTGATGCTTGACCCTTCATTCCCGAATTCACAGCCGGGAGGATAGCTTCACTTTCAATTATGTAATCCTGTTTTTAGTTCACCGAAGGTAATCGGCAAGGCTTCATCGTCACGATTGATACATGCAACATCACAGTAATCAATCCAACCACTAATACACACGCCGATATCGTTATCAAGCCACAAGACCATGCGAGTAACAATTTCACGCGTTGTACCTGCTTCATCAAATTCATGATGAAGCATAGGATCCTTATCAACGTGTTCTTTTGTAATCTCTACCTCAACGATTTTCTTATTCAAAAACGGAGCGAACAAAATCGTGGCATCCAAATTATTTGTGCGAGTATTCGTTTTGATATCCCACGGAATACAATTCATACTGAATCGATATTCCGGTGTTTGTGGGGTATCGATTTCAAATACATCTCCATCCGTAAACTTAATTAAGAACGGCTCATCAATATGTGCGAATCTCGCAAGAATTAAATCGTCAGAAATATTGGCATAGTCAGACTTAAGTTGCTTCTCATCTTCGGGCATTTCTTCCGGCAATGAGTTATATGCACTATCTTCAAGCCAATCCTCTGTGTGCCAAAAACTCAATCCCATAACGCGGACGCTTTCGATCTGTCGCCCTACCAGATTCATCGCTTTTATTCTTTCTTCTATTTCATTTGGGGACACCATAATCGGTGCAGACCACTCACGAGAATCAAACGTGTTATTCTCAAACTGATCTTTCCCTTTGCTCCATATAGTTTTTTCGAGCATCGATACCACCTCCTTATATTAGCACTGTACTATTCCTGTAATTGGTATTGCTACATACCCTGCCGCGACTTTTGGCTTTTCAATAACCTTCAGCACCGTCTTGCACTTGGGACACATCATGGTCTTGCCCTGGTATCCGTCATTAGCAACGCTGAGGGTAACGGTATGCTTATCTTTAGGATCGCCGCTGTACATCAACGTTCTTCCGCAATCGGGAACGGGGCAGCGAGCGATGGGGATGCGTTTTGTATTTTTATCCATGGTTACCCTCACCCTTCAACAGCAATAATATTTGCCGTTATGTTGTCATTCCCTGCAGTTGCAGAATCGTTTACAAAAATAAACTTAGCTCCATCCTCGAAAATCATTTCTGCTTCGCTGGCTGACTTGTACTTTAATCCTACAAGCTTTTTGCCAAGTATACTTGAAAAGCTATCTGAAATATCAACGATGTTATCTTCTTTTCTCACCTTGTTAGGGTTAACCACAAACTCTACGGAACGATCCACCACGAGAGGCATAGTACCAAACCACAGAATGAGAGAATCCTTAAACGAATAATCTTCCCGACCTTTTTCTCCTCGCCCCATCAATTCAACTTTTGTAAGCGCACAGCCAATACAATCATCAATATTTCTTATTCCGTGATAATCTTCTCCCGTCCTCTCGGCTTGTACCATTTCATAGTAAGCAACAAACATATTAGCAGCTTCGTAATCACCGGTATTCCAATATCCAAATTTCCAAGAGATGCTGTCCATGACACCGTCTTCGTCATCTTCATCGGTATTAACCCTTGTATTAGCACCGGCATCTAAAAGCATTTCCGCGGTATGCAATACATACTTGTCATACGAAGACCAGCAAAGATTTCGAAGGCATTCAGCTCCGTTCATCTCATCATTCGCAGTTACATCATATCCGTTGTCCAAAAACAATTTGGTCAGACGAGTTAATATCTCACCGCTTTTATAGGTGTTGGCGTCCATATAGAGTTCGGAAAGAATTGTACCTTCTTCGTATTTATCATTGATACTATCACCCAAAGATTTTACTTCAAGTTCAACTGCAGACCAGTCAATACTCTTTTGGGAAAGCAGATCATAAATTAATTTATATTTTTCATTCATAAAGCTACCTCCTGAACGAATCACATATCGAACAATAAGAGTTCAAGCTCTTTTTCAAAAGAAGTACGCTTAGCCCACTCATTTTCATTCTTGGAAACGAGTTCACGCGCCTCAAAATTTAGGAGCGCAAACGATTTGATGTACAGGAGTTGGTGTAGCTTAAAGCAATCATATTCCGTAGAATAACGATATCCATAGAAACCATACTCTTTCAAGACTTCGGTACAAGCTTTGGCAACAGCATAGCACAGGTCTTTGGTTCTAACCGTATATTTCCGTAGAAGTTTATCGTAATTTTTGAGTTCTATTTCTATTAAGTCATTCTCGTAATCTATATCCACCTCATATTTACGTGACAAAATAATCTCTATAACATCACCTTCGTTATCCCACTCAACTTTGGTAACCGCAGTATGGATAACATGCTTTTCATCGGATAGATAATCACGAGGACGCCATTCCTCGTGTCCATCATCATTCTCATAAAATAATGTGTATAGAGCACTAACTACTGCGCCGAATTGTTCGCCCATAGTCGAGGCTGGCAAAAATTCCAAATGGTCGCCTTGAATATCCATTTCAAAATGCAAAAATTGAGCACCGCTTGGAATTAATTTAATCTTAATTCCGCAATCTCTTTTTTTCAATTCTTGAATCATATTACACCTCCAACATTAGTGTATATCCTTGATCACCTTCAAGGCAATTCCCTGTATCGTCAACTCTCTCGGATAGAAATTAAGCATTCTTCCTGTGTAAGTTTTGTTCTCTGCGTGGAGCCTTGGTTTACCGTTCTCCCAGAACAGACGCTTGAGGGTGTTGCCATCCTCGGTGAGAGCTACTACTACATCACCATCATTTGCTGTTTCCGTTTTCTTAACCAGTATGAGGTCGCCCTTGTCAATTCCTATATCCACCATCGAGTCACCATAGGCTTCAAGCAGAAAGCACTCGCCATCGATCCACTCTTCTGGTACAGCGAGATAGCCTGTGATGTGCTCTTCCTGTTCATCGGGGGTGCCGCACACGATCATACCCACGATAGGGATCCTGCGGAACATGACATTCATCTTGCGCTGCAGAGGAGATGACAGAGTTTTCTTACCGGTGTAAGAGATCACACCGCGCTTTTCAAGCTCAAGCACGTGACGGTAAGCCGTGGACTTGACCATTCCCATGTAATCCATGATATCAGCAAGACTCGGAGATTCTCCGTTGTTATCCCTCGCGTACTGCTTGATAAACTCCGCGAGCTTGTTCAACTTTTCCTCGCTCATCACTCTCATAACGACACCTCGACTCATTTTAGAACTTTTGGTTTTATTATTATATCATATCGACTGCGACTTGTCAATAGGATTTTAGAACTTTATGTTCTGTTTTCAAAAAATTCTTTTTCTTTGTCTTCCGCAAATCATTTTCTGCGCCTTGAAGTATTCACAATTCTGTGGTATAATGTATCTACAAGCCTCGGCTTGAATATTTTTATCGGAGTGTGCTTTTTGAAAAACACCAACCTTTTGGAGATTGTATTGTAAACGAGAGGTTTGCAAATACATTCTCGGCAATCCTCTCGTATTTTGAACGTCAACAATTTATGAAAGGATTTAACAATGAACAATTTGACGATACGTTTAGAAACAGAAAAAGACTACAGAGCAGTTGAAGAACTTACACGCGAGGCGTTTTGGAACGTCTATAAACCGGGCGCAGATGAACATTATTTCGTTCATACGATGCGCTCTCATCCCGACTTCATCTCCGAGCTTGCGTTCGTGCTTGAACTTGACGGTAAGATCGTCGGCAACATTATGTACACAAAGGCTTGGCTTGAGGACGAGAACGGTGAGCGCAAGGAAATTCTTTCCTTCGGACCGCTTTGCGTTGCTCCCGAATATCAGAGGCAGAAACTCGGCAAGGCTTTGATCGAGCATTCCTTTGAGGTAGCGCGCAAGATGGGCTACGACGTTAATATCAACTTCGGCAATCCGGGTAACTACGTCAGCCGTGGATTTGTGAGCTGCAAAAAGAAGAACGTCAGCTTCGTCAGAGACGGCAACTTCCCAACGGCGCTTCTCGTTTGCGAGCTTGTACCGAATGCGCTCGACGGCAGAAAGTGGATGTACATTCCATCTACCGCCGCCGACTGCTGTGAGGATACTACCGCTGTTGAAGCGTTCGACTCGACATTCCCACCGAAATAAAAGAAGTGGATG
>JAGBYM010000075.1 GCA_017628755.1 Clostridia bacterium
ATATCTGAAAGCACGAACTTTTTGTTCTGCTTTCTAAACTTCGCTTAAATTATGGCGTGAGCTTCCTTTAAGAGATATTCAGAATGCTGAACTATAGAATCTGCGCATTTTAGTTTCCCCTCCCAGTTGACGGGAGGGGAGTAAGGGGTGGGTCCCGATTTAAATTATGTAATATTGGAGGATACCGTCCCCAGGCGAGAGTGAGGCGCGATTTTTATACAAAAATAGCCGAGAGTTACCTCAAAAGGGCACTCTCGGCAATATTATTATCCAGCCCAACAGTACATATGATTTTTCGTAACGCTTATTTCCCTTGCGTACGCATCAACGACCTGAAGCATAAACAGCTTATTGCGGGCAAAATGATTTAATTTGTGCACAGTAACCTTTTCTTCGCCCAAATCGAGAACTGATGATTCCAAAATTCCCCAATCAAGTAAGGCTTTCAAATATTCTTTTGCAATATCGGTTTCGCAGGAAAGCATTTTTGCTACCGAACCTATTGTCATCGAGTTGTACTTTTCTTCAAACAAGTGGCGCACCAGAAGGCGGAACTTTTCATCTCCGAGCATATCAAGCACATTACAAGTGCCTTCCGAAGCGAAAACTCCGTCTTTTTGCTTCTTTAACAGCGCGGCGCCCAACTCTCCGCAGTAAAAGACCGCGCCTTCGCCGCAGTTCATAATTCCTGTTTTAAGATGCGGATCTTCCAAAAGAGCCTCGCGGTACTTGCGCTTTTCTTCGGCACTATGCTGTCCCATAAAGCCGCCAATGCCGTCAAGAAGCGTTTCTATCGTCTCCGAAAACACATCCTCTGCGCGCTTCCCTTCGTCTGTTTTGATCCGTCCGTACATCGCGTCAACCGTAACTCCGAAAATGTCGGCAAGCACGGGAAGCAGCATGATATCGGGCATAGTGGTGCTCGTCTCCCACTTTGAAACAGACTGCGCAGACACTCCGATGATTTCCGCCAGCTGTTCTTGCGTCATTCCGTTTGCGCGGCGCAGTTTTGCAATATTCTCTCCGATTTGTTTCATAATCCGAAACCTCCTTGTGTGATGGCTACATTATACACCATGCGGTAAAATTAATCCATAAATCATTCGGCGAGCAACTCGCTTAAACGGCAAGTTGCTCGCCGAAAAGAAGCGAGATATTACTGATTATACTTTTTTGTTAGCGTTCTCTCTGATATATACTTCCGCTTCCTTGAGAAATTCCCGTGTATTTTCAAATGTCAGCTCTTTGCAGGCTTCTTCCAATGGCAACACCAGAAAATCGCGGGTCTCAAATCCCGGATTATGCGCGGGAGTCTGACCAAAAAAACACGCAAGAAAGTAAACTACTGTCTTTTCTTTGCCGTTTTTCATGGTATAGGTCACCTCTCGGCGGAAATCTCCAACGATTTCTGCGCATATCGAAGTTTCCTCCCAGGTCTCACGGAGCGCGGTTTCGTGCTCGCTCTCGCCCGCCTCGACATGTCCCTTCGGAAAACCGCAGTATCCGTCGTCGCGCGCCTTCAAAAGTACGTAATGTATCACGTTGTCTTTGACGGTGTAAAGCACTGTACCACAGGATTTTTCTTTCACTCTCATTTATTAAAAAGTCTCTTTCTCTTCTTAAAATAAACGTAGTTGCATCCGACAAAAATTGCGTTGATGATGACCGAAGTTCCGACCGACATCATCGTGATGATAAGATCAACGGGTTCGTATGCGGACGAGGTGATTCCGAGCACAACGGCGTTGTAGCCGAGCGAAATGACGAGTCCGTACGCGTAAAGTCCGACGATAAGCTTCGGCGCGTTTTTCTTGTAATTTGCCAGAGCGAAACGTGTAAAGAGCGCAAGAACGCCCATGCCGACCGTCAGCACGCCGTAGAAAAGGTCGATCGTTGAAAGGATCGGGAACGCCGCAAGCATCTCCTCTGTCTGCGCGCCGCCGCTAATATACTGCACGCCGAACATAATATTCACCGCCGCACTTATCCAAAGCGCGATCCAAATGAGGAACTTGTACCAGTTCATCGGCAGATCGGGACGGTTGTCCCTGATACTCTGATCATTCGTTCCTCTGTAGTTATCAAAAGGATTGTTGTTCATGTTGTTTCTCCTAAGATAGATTAGTGCAAAATGCAGAGTGCAGAGTTATGGTAACTTTTTTCGCTACGCTCAAAAAGTATTTTAAATAAATAAAAATGAAAATTTCCGAGCAAAGCGAAGGAAATTCTCCTTAACTCTGCACTCTGCGCTCTTAACTCTGCACTCTACAAAGAACGGGGCTGTCACAAAACCTGAACAGCCCCATCTTTATTGCGAGAATTACTCGTTCTCTTCTTCCTCTTCGTCCTCGTCGTCGAATTCGAATTCTTCGTCGAGGCATGCGAGGCAGTCGCAGTCATCGCAATCGCAATCACAGTTGTCACAATCGCAACAGTCGCAATCATCCTCGTAGCAGAATTCCTCGAGCTCGCCGAGATCCTTATCTACTTCCTCAACGTAATCTGCAAGGTAGTCGATATTTTCGTCGATCTCTTCGATAGCCTCGGTCATCTCGCCGAGAAGCTCAAGAATTGCGGCAAGAAGCTTGCCCTCTGCTGTGGTCTTGTCAAAATCAAGACCGTCTGCAAGACCCTTAAGGTATGCTGCCTTTTCCTTGAGTGCCATTCCTCTGACCTCCGGAAATTATGCGCGGGAGAGATACTCGCCGGTTCTGGTGTCGATCTTGATGACCTCGCCAACCTCGATAAAGAGCGGAACCTTGATCTCAGCGCCGGTCTCAACGGTTGCGGGCTTGAGAGTGTTGGTAGCGGTGTTGCCTGCAAAGCCGGGATCTGTATCGGTGATCTCGAGCTCTACGAATGTGGGGGGCTCAACGCTGAATACCTTGCCCTTGAAGGAGCAAAGCTTGCACATCATCTCTTCCTTAACGAACTTGAAGGAATCGGGAAGAACCTCAGCGTTATGGGGA
>JAGBYM010000076.1 GCA_017628755.1 Clostridia bacterium
ATCGGTGCTGAGGATTCGCGTTACCATAAGAACGGTGACCTCGCCCTTTTTGACCATTTCGGCAAGTTCGTCGGTGAAGCCCTCGCGCGCGTCGGTAAAGCCCGAGTACATCTTGAGCGTTACGCCGTCGCGCATCGTGATAACGGAGATCTTGTAGAAGCCGGGGTAGAGGAATACCGTTCCGCCGCCGTCCTTCCAGACCTTATCGATAGCCGCCTGAAGCTTTGACGCCTGATCGACGAGGTTGTTGGGGTTGTTGCTTGCGATAACGCCGAATTCCGCGGCGTTGACGAAGTCCTCCTCGCAGGGCTTTGCCTCAAAGGTGATCGTGCGCTCGGCGTCGTCGGCAACCGTGACCTTGATGACAGCCTTGTGCTCAAAGCAGTCGAGGACGTGCACCTCGGTCTCGCCGGGGTTGTAGGAGGTGAGCATTACGTCGCCCATACCCTTGACGAAGGAAGCCTTGACGATGGTTTCGTCGAGCGACTTGACGGAATGGACGGCAAAGCCCCAACTGGGGTTTTTGACGTCCGCCTTGCTCATCGGCTCGGTGTTGATAACTCTTTCGGTCTCGGGAGCGGCGGTTGTGCCATCGGGCACGGTGGTGATCTCCGCCTCTTCCTCGGAGCAGGAGGCGAAGAGAAGAGTGAGGCTCAGAATGAGCGACAAAATTAAAATAATCTTTTTCATATTCATGATTTTACAAATTTAGCGGCGGATAATGCCTGTGTGTAGAATTCATCGAGGGTCATTTCGGGGATCCTCTTAACCTCGAGGGAGATGACGCCCTCGTAGCCTTCAAGATTGCGGCGAACGTAATCCCAGTCAACGCCCGTACCGCGGTCGGGGAGGAGATGGTCGTCGGAGTTGTAAACTCCGCTGTTGTCGTGGAGGTGAAGTGCCGCGAGCTTGTGGCGGTATTTCGGGAGCGCGAGCTTTGTCTGTGAGAAGCAGGATTCGTGTCCGCTGTCGAAGCAGAATTTGAGGCGCGGGCAATCGAGCTTTGCAAAAATATAGTCGATAAAGTGGAAGAATCGCTGATTTTCGAGGCAGATATCGACGTCAGCCTTGTCGGCGATCTCGATAAGCCTTGCCATTCTGTCCATACCGATCTCGGAAATCGGCGGATAATCGTTTCCCGAGGAGACGTGAAGCACGACGCGGGGGATATCGAACCTTCCGCATTCGAGGAAGTTATCGCGAAGCATTTCAAAAACGCCCTGACCCTCAAGCGTATCGCGCCAGAGGTGGTTGATCTTGTCCCAGGGCGCGTGGCAGTTATCGATATCGAGTCCCGTGCGGCGGATGATCTCGACCTGCTTTGCGTTGTCAAAGCTTCCGCTGAGGTTGACGAGCACCGCGTCAAAGCCCGCGCGCTTGATCGCCTCGAAGGTCGCGGTCGGGTCAGCGTTCTGCTTGCCGGTGTGAATTCCGTATCTTATCATAATTGCAGTTCCTTTTTAAGTTTTAATCAATCCGCCGAGGGCGGAATGGTTATTTGCTTCGCAAAATGGTTATCTGCCTTCGGCAGAATGGTTATTTGCCTTCGGCAAAATTATACGTTCATTCCGCGTAGCGGATAACCATTCCGCGTAGCGGATAACCATTCGGCGCAGCGAATAACCATTCGGCACAGCCGATAACCATTCGGCACAGCCGATAACCATTCGGCGTAGCGGATAACCATTCGGCGTCAGCCGATAACCATTCGGCGCAGCCGATAACCATTCCGCATAGCGGATAACCATTCGGCACAGCCGATAACCATTCGGCACAGCCGATAACCATTCCGCGTAGCGGATAACCATTCTCGCTTCGCGAGATATAAAAACAGAGCAACGCCAAAAAGACGTTGCTCCGCAAACGAAATTAAAGGGTATTGGAAGAGCCGAGAACGTTGACGATCTTGTGCTTGACCATCTTCTTAACTTCCTCGCGAGCAACCTTGAGGTAATCTCTGGGGTCGAATGCTGCGGGGTTGCTTGTGAATACGCGGCGGATACCTGCAGTCATAGCAAGACGGATGTCGGAGTCGATGTTGATCTTACAAACAGCCATCTGAGCTGCGCGGCGAAGCTGCTCCTCGGGAATGCCTACTGCATCGGGGAGCTGACCGCCGAGAGCGTTGATCTCTGCAACGTACTCCTGGGGTACGGAGGACGCACCGTGGAGAACGATCGGGAACTCGGGAAGTCTCTTGCCGATCTCCTCGAGAATATCGAAACGAAGAGGAGGAGGAACAAGGATGCCCTTCTCATTTCTGGTGCACTGTGCGGGAGTGAACTTATATGCGCCGTGGGAGGTACCGATAGAGATAGCGAGGGAGTCAACACCGGTGCGGGTTACGAAATCCTCAACCTCCTCAGGACGGGTGTAGGAGGAATGCTCAGCTACAACGTCATCCTCAACGCCTGCAAGAACGCCGAGCTCGCCCTCAACAACGCATCCGCGCTCGTGAGCGTACTCAACTACCTTCTTGGTGAGTGCAATATTGTCCTCATAGTCAAAGTGAGAACCGTCGATCATAACGGAGGTGAAACCGCCGTCGATGCAGGACTTACAAATTTCGAAGTCTGCGCCGTGGTCAAGGTGAAGAGCGAAGTCAATGCCGCTGTCCTCAACTGCTGCGCGAGCAAGGCCCAGAAGGTATGCGTGCTTAGCGTACTTACGTGCGCCTGCGGATACCTGAAGAACTACGGGGGACTTTTCCTCAGCTGCTGCCTCGGTGATAGCCTGGATGATCTCCATGTTGTTAATGTTGAAAGCGCCGATAGCGTAACCGCCGGCATATGCCTTCTTGAACATTTCCTTGGTTGTTACAAGTGCCATTTTTTGTCTCCTTGTGAGTAAAATTAATTCCACCTTATATTGTACACTTTTTTTGTTAATAAATCAAGACTTTGGGGGAAGATTGTTGGTTTTTTTGATAAAAAATAAAAATTTCCGAGCAAAGCGAGAAAATTTACCTTCATTCGGCGCAGCCGATAACCATTCTCGCGCAGCGAGATTGAATATTCCCCCCTCAACCTGCCAATAATAATATCGGGCGGCTACATATTGTTACATATTATTATTAAGAAAGGCATTCGATCATGAAACTTACACATTCCCCGCGCGTATGGCGCGCGGCTGCCGCCCTCACCTGCGCTGCCCTGACGCTCTCGCTCATTCTATTCTTTATTTTTTCCTTTTCGCTTGAAAATTATAACACCGATCCCGTCTACGCGAGCGTTTTCCGCCTCCACATCCGCGCGAATTCGAACAGCGATGAGGATCAGGCGACAAAGCTTGCCGTCCGCGATGCCCTTCTCCCCTTCACCGCCGAGCTTTTTGCCGACTGCGCCGACCTTTCCGACGCCGTTCTTGTCGCCGAAGCCGAAAAAGACGCCATAACCGCCCACATAAATTCGTCTCTTTCCGCGCTCGGCGCCGATTATTCGGCGAAGATCCGTATCGGTCGCGAAGACTTCCCCGAGCGCAATTACGCGGGCGAGGTCTATCCCGCGGGCGAGTACACCGCCCTCATCGTCGAGCTCGGCGAAGGCACGGGCGACAACTGGTGGTGCGTGCTCTTCCCTTCGCTCTGCCTCTCGGCGGTTAAAGCCGAAGAAGCTGTTGAGGTCGGGCTGACGGCATCGCAGTTTGAGTCGATCACGGCGTCATCCGACGAAAAAAGCGAAAAACCGCCCAAATACCGCCTCAAATTCCGATTTTTGGAGCTCATCGAGGAGCTTTTTGAGCGGTAAATCTTGAAAAACCTCTTATTCTGTGATATAATTATTTTGCTTAATATTATAGAAATACAGAGGAAACCAAAATGGCACACAAGAAACAGATATCTCCCAGTCTGATGTGCGCGGATCTGCTCAACCTCGGCGCGGAGCTTAAGCTCCTCGAGAAGGCGGGCATCGAGTACCTCCACATCGACATTATGGACGGCGTTTACGTCCCCAACTACACCCTCGGCACCGATTTCGTCAAGCGCGTCAAGGCGGCAACAAGCATTCCACTTGACATTCATATGATGGTCGAAAACCCCGGCTCGAAGCTCGATTGGTTTGAGTTCGGCGAGGGCGACTACGTATGCTTACATATCGAGTCCGAGCCCCACATCCAGCGCGCACTCGCGGCAATCAAGTCCCGCGGCGCAAAGCCTATGGTCGCGCTCAACCCCGGAACTCCCATTACAGCGATCGAAGAGCTCCTTGACGTCATCGACGGCGTGCTCATCATGACCGTAAACCCCGGTTTTGCGGGACAGAAGCTCGTTCCCTCCACCCTTTCCAAGATCACACGCATGAGAGAATACCTCGACGGTCACGGCTACACGGACATCGAGATCGAGGTTGACGGCAACGTAAGCTTTGAGAACGCAAAGCTCATGACCGAAGCGGGCGCCGATATCTTCGTCGCGGGCACGTCCTCCATTTACGCCAAGGGCGAGGATATGTTCGCAAACGCACAGAAGCTGCGCGACATTATTAATGGAAAGTGATCTGTGGTCAGCGATCGAAAAAGTGAACAGTGTACAGTGGTTAGTGAACAGAAAGTTGCGGAGTTACATAAATAATTTTGCTCCGCAAGTTTATGATTCACTAATTTACTAAGCTATTAGAAAATCTCGGATATGCGGAGCAAACTCCAAATATCCGAGATCCTTTTATTTATTAAATTATCATTCGCGTCTTTCTGTCCACTGTCCACTAACCACTGTACACTAAAAAAACAACAGCCAACCGCGTTTCGGTTGGCTGTTGTTTTTATACCCGCCGGAGACCCGAAAACTCCGACCACTGCGTCTGATCTTTGTTCTCTCGGGTCCCAAGCGGTTGAAACTGTTGCGCGCATCTTCCTTGACGCTATCAATCACTGTCATGTCAGACCTCCCGGGCGAGTGTGACGCTCATCGCCCGGTGTCGCAGCAGTGTTGAAAGAAAACACGCGTTCCGTTAATACACTTAATTGACCGGGGGAATTTTTTCCCCTCTACTTATATAGACAACTTTTTTCTAAAAAGGTTGCGTTTTTTTCCAAAAATATTTGAATTTTTTTCGATTTTTTTGTCCTGATGGAATATTATCCGAATTTTAAGTATATTTATTAGAAATATTATACCACTTCTTAATTCCGCTGTCAACAGATAATTTCGTGTTTGTGCAATTTGACATAAACTTTGTACACTTCGCATAAACTGATAGTCATTTTTTGATATGTTTTTGACGAATTTGTCAATTTATATCTTTAACACGCGAAAGAGCACATTTAAGCCATAAAAATGCCAAACTGCGGATTTTTATTCATCGGACAAGACTTTTTTCTGTCAGTTTCCGCCGCCGAGGATGGGAAGAATGCCTTCTGTACCGCTGACAACGGTATCGGGAAGCTTACCGTCCCAACCGAGAGCCTCATAGTACTTGATGAGAGCCTCTGTGATCGACTCTGCAAGTGCCTTGTTTGCCTCGGCTTCCTTTTCGCCCGCGTACTTTGCGGCATCTGCGGCGAGTTTCTGAGCCTCTGCCTCTGCGGCAGCCTTGATCTTGGCTACCTCTGCGTCAGCCGCAGCCTGTGTCTTCTTGACCTCGGCGTCAGCAGCAGCCTGGATCTTTTCACGCTCGGCAGCCTTTTCCTGCTCCATAGTCTTCTGCGCCTGCTCGGTCTGCGCCTTGAGGAGTGCCTGCTCGGCAACGACCTTATCCTCAACGCTCGCGGTGAAGGAATCCGAGAAGTCGATGTCCTCAACAGCGGTCGAAACAACGACGATGTTGTAAGCTCCGAGCTGTTCGATCAGCTCATCGGTTATCTGAACCGAAAGAGCCTCACGGCTTTCGATAAGATCCTCTGCCGTGTACTTCGCGATGACGCTCTTGACTACCTCCTGAATTCGGGGAGCCATGACGGTGTTGTAGTAATCAACGCCGATCTCCTTGTAGATCTTCTGCGCGTTCGCCTTTTCGATCTGATAGTTCATCGAATAGGAGACAAGGACCTCCTGAATGTCGCTCGAGAAAGCCGAAAGCTCGAGATGCGCTACCTGTGTTCTGTTATCCATGCAAACGATCTCCTGGAAGGGAGATTTCATATGCATACCCGCCTCGAGGGTCTTATCCTCGACCTTACCGAAGGTGGTAAGAATACCCGTGTGACCCGTGGGAACGGTTGCGACGGTTCCGCCAAGGATGATGAGAAGTCCGAAAAGCGCAAGCCACTGCTTCGGGTTCATCTTCCAGCCCTTTTTCGAATAACCGAGTGCCACGAAAAGCACTACTACCGCAATAAGAGAAGCAAATATCCAAAACATTTTAAAATACCTTCCTTTCATTGAGATGTTTGGTTTATCGCTGTACTAATATTATATCACACGGTCACGTGATTGTCAATAGGTTTTTGGAAGTTTTTTAGCAATTTTTGTTGAAAAATGCGGCAAATAATGTTATAATATATATTGATATAATATAATTAAAAGGGATATATTCAATGAAAACAGACATGGTCGCAAAAATGCTATACAACCAAGCCATAGCAGAAGAAGTTTATCCCGAAAATCCGGATGGCGATTCGCTCACGATACTCAATATGCTTGCGGATATCCGAAAACTTGGGTATGACTATCACTATTTTGCCGATATAAAGTTTCGAAAGATAAAGGATCCCGCGATAATGGAGTTGCTATTGCAATACTATTCGAAAATCGACTCGATCGTTATCAAGGGTGATATCTTGCGGAAAATAGATCCGAAACGCTTTCCCGAGGTTTTTGATCTGGCATTAGCGGAATATAATATGCAATCTCCGCTTGATAAGAATTATTTTTCGGATTTTCAAGAAATTTTGAGCAAATCGGCGAAGAGTGAAAAACAAATATCCTTGCTTTTGTCGCTGATGGATAATCCGGATAATTACGCTTCATCATATCTGATTCGCAAAAAACTCGCGAAAACCGTAC
>JAGBYM010000077.1 GCA_017628755.1 Clostridia bacterium
ACCGCCGATATAAAGGTTCACGACCTTCCATTTCTTGCCGTCAGAGCGCGCGATATCGTAAAGATAGCGGGAGCAATCCTGACCAAAGCTGTTAGCAATAAATAATACTTTCATTTTAAATCACCTCAAATAACTACATAATCGGGAATACCCTGAATGAACTTGGGACTTGCTTCGCCTGCAATGAGGGGAAGGAGGTAGCGGCAGCAATCGTCGGTAACGTCGTTGCCCGCCTCATTGATGAACTTGTCGTCAACGACCTTGATCTTGTTTGCGATCTCGGAAACGTCGGAGTGACCTATTGTGAAGGAATATTCCTCGCCCTCGCCGCGGAGGATGAGCATCATCTCGCGGGAAAGACCCTCTGCAGCCGCCTTAACTGCTGCACGACCTACCGAAACAGACTCGGTAAGGTCCTGAACGGACGCAATGTGAGCCGCGCATCTCTGGGGAAGGTTGAGCTCGATGGAACGAACCTTGCATCCGATCTCAGCCTTGACAGCAAGCTCGAGTGCCTTACCGGTGCCCGAAAGCTGCTTGTGGCCGAAAGCGTCGGTGGATTCAACGCCGATGCCCTCGCAGACGTATCTTCCGTCAGCAAAACGAACGCCCTCGGAAACCGCGATAACTACGTTCGGGTGCTTCTCGAGTGCCGCGCGGACGTCAGCGAAGAACTGCTCCATGCTGAAGGTGCGCTCGGGAAGGTATACGTAATCGGGCGCAACACCGTTTACAACTCTGCCGATCGCGGAAGCGGTGGTCAGCCAACCCGAGTCGCGTCCCATGATCTCAACGATGGTGACAGCCTTGGTGGTGTAGACCGCGCAGTCGCGGATGATCTCCTGCATGGTTACCGCGATATACTTAGCCGCAGAGGGGAAGCCGGGGGTGTGGTCGGTGCCGACAAGGTCGTTGTCGATGGTCTTCGGTACGCCGATGATGCGCATCTCGTACTCGTGACCCTTGGTGTACTCGGAAAGCTTTGCAACGGTGTCCATCGAATCGTTGCCGCCGATATAGAAGAAATAACGGATGTTGTACTTTTTGAAGATCTCAAGCAGGCGAGCGTAGACTTCTTCTCCGCCCTCTTCGTCCATCTTGGGGAGCTTCTTACGGCAGGAGCCGAGAGCAGCTGCGGGAGTGTGCTCAAGACGGGTGATATCCTCGTCCTTTGCGAATATTGCGCCGAGGTCTACGAGATCCTCGCGAAGAAGACCTTCAACGCCGTTGCGCATACCGTAAAGAGTTCCGATTGCGCCGCCGTGAGAATCCTTATCAAGATAACCTCTGATAACACCGGCAAGTGTTGCATTGATTGCCGCGGTAGGTCCGCCGGACTGACCTACGACAGCATTTCCGTAAAGAATTGACATCGTTTTTTCTCCTATTGCGAATTAATTAAATTTCTTTTTGAATACGAAGCATGCCCCGCAGAGAGCAAGAATAACGGCAGTTGAAGATACTGCGGATGCGCATCCTCCCGACTTTTCCGAAGGCTCGGTTGCTTCGGCATCAGATTCAATATCCATTTCGGTTTCGGGCTCGGGTTCTGTTACGGGCTCTGTCTCCGGAGCAGCTGTAGTCTCTTCTTCCCAAGTATTTTCGGAAGCATCAAGAGAGATGCCGAGGTAGGAAGCAAGAAGCTTTGCAAGCTCCATGTGGCCCGCCGCGTTGGGATGGATATCGTAATTGAGCATATTGGTAAGTCCGACAGCATTGACGTCGATAACCGAAGGAGCATCAAGCACCTCAAATCCCGAAGCCGTGCAGACCTGATCGATCGAAGCGTTGACCGAGGCAATAAGTGTGTCAGCGAAATTGCCGAAATCGCCAAATCCGATAACGTTCTTCATCGGGTTGTACTGCTTGAGGAAGATTACGCGAGCATTCTGCGCACCTGTCTTGATGATTTCCGCAATTCCAGCAAGATTGTTAGCAAACTTGGTAAGGACCGTTCCCATCTGTCTTTGGAAATTGGGGTTATTTGCAAGCGCCGCGAAATCTGCGGGGGTTGCGGCGGTGAGAGCGTCAATCGCAGAGCCGAGGGAGGTGATATTCTTGCCCGAAATCGCAGAGGCTACGATCGGAATCGAACCGAGAAGATCGTTTCCGCCGATGGTGATTACGATGAGATCAGCGTAATCGAGTTGTCTTGAGAGATCGGGAAGAAGCTCGAGAAGATCGGCACTGGTCGCACCGTTGACCGCCTTGTTTACGTAGGATTCTTTAGGCTCAAGTCCCATAGCGTTTGCAACAAGGGTGATGTAGGAATCGCACTCGTATGCGTCATCGCCTTCAAAATAGTTTTCAAGACCGAAGCCCGTGGTGATCGAGTCGCCGAGAGCGAGCATAAATTCGGGCTTCTTTGCCGCAGACGCGGGAATCGCAAGCGACGCAAGCAAGCTGAGCACCGCAATAAACGAAATGATTTTTACAACAGTTTTCTTCATAATTAGACCTTTCTATAATACATAATAATACATTATATATGATACCACATTTCGCACAGATTTTCAAGACCTTTGCATAACTTTTAACATTACTCCGTCCTTTTCCTTATAATGGAATCAAATAATATTATAGCACTTGACAATTCAATGAAAAAAGGTTATAATTAGAATACAATATTCAGGAGGAATGTCTCATGTTCAAAAAACTGTTATCCGCACTGATCTGTCCAATAATGCTCCTTCCTCTTTTTTCAGCAGCTATACCCGCATCTGCCGCGCAGATTGACGAAAAATCCGCGATCGTCGGCAAATGGATGTGGGGCAGCACGATCGCCGACCTCGGTGCCGACGGTGCTGAAATAATGATGTCAAAATGCGCCGATGAGGGCATCACGGACGTATATCTTCTTGTAAAGGGCACGGGTGGAAAGCTCGGTTACCTTAAAACTCAGTATAAAGAGCTTCTCACCAGAAAGAACCGCGACGTTCTGCAGGAGACCATAGACGCCGGACATAAAAGAGGCATCCGAATTCACGCGTGGATCTGCGTCGTTGAGGACGAAGCCTACAAGAGCAATCATCCCGAGGCGGGAATGTGGCATTACATCCGCGCGCGCGACAACAACTTCATCACTCCTTACGATGAAGGCTACCGCGAGTATATCGGAAATGTAGCGCGAGAGCTTGCGGCATACGAAATTGACGGTCTGCACTTCGACTACATCCGCTACAACCACAACGCAAACGGCTGGAGCGAGAAGGATTTTGAAAATCTCGCCGCAATGGGCGCGAACGTGGAGCGCGTAAAAGAGCTGGTGGAGACCACCTGGGGCTATCACGGTCGCACCGCCAATTCAAGCTATATCTTCAACGCCTACAAAAACGGCGACCCCGACGCCTTGATCATAGCAAATTACCGCAAGAATAATATCAAAGAGCTTGCAAAGCATATAATCGATCAGGCAAGATCCGTAAATCCCAACCTCATATTCAGTGCCGCGACTATGCCCGAGGGCGCATACGAAGCCTCCTACGCCGATCTGCATTACGGTCAGAACTACGATGTCGCCGCAGAGCTTTACGACTACATTTGCCCCATGGCTTATTCCACGAACTACGGAAAGGCTGAAAACTGGGTCGTCACCCTCGCCAAAAACTCTATCGACAAGGGCAACAAGGTCGTTATGGGTATTCAGGTCTTTGATTCCGCGACCTCCACGCGTATTATGGCGGAGATGGAACATATCCGTCAGCTTATGAAAGACCCGAAATACGGAAGCGGAATGCTCGGTACGGTATTCTTCCGCTCGGGTACCTTTGATTACGCCAAGGCAACCTACGATACCGTAAACAAGATAATCACCGTAAAGATCGATAACACGAGCTCCAACGCTTACACTCAGGTTCGCGTTGATGCCAAAAACGGAATAAAATTCACAAATGCCTCGATCGGCGGCGGCATTCACGAGAGTACCAAAATCACAGTATCCTCCAACGGATCCTACGTCACGTTCAAGAGAAGCAATTTACTCCCCGCGGGCAAAGACGGTTATTTGTATCTAAAATACGAAGGAGAGATAGATCCTTCGAAATTACCCGTACTTATCCGTATGCACAACTCAAGCACCGAATTGCGCGTATATACCGTTGTCTGTGACACAAGCGCAAGCAATGCCGATATGGGTGAACCGAAGTTTTCGGAGCCCGAAGAGTCAACTCCCGAAACCACGGAAATAGAGACCACCGAAGCCGAAACGACAAGCGAACCGATTCCCGAGTCCACAGAGCAGCCGGAGCCTTCCGACGGTGAAGGCGAAGGAAAGCCTTCTCTCCTTTTACCGATAGCTATCGGTGCAGCCGCAATTGCAGCAATAGGAGTGGGAGTGTTAATTTGCCTAAAATCAAAAAAGAAGTTAAAATAATCTTCTGACAAAAAAGCGCATTGCTTTCGCAATGCGCTTTTTTTAAAGACCCCGCCGAGCCGTGTAACCGCCGTCGGAAACCCTGCCGAGCAAGGTGGGTGCCTATCATTGGCCTCACTGCTCCCAACGTCCCGCGCATCTGTCGAGACAAGTCAATCGAGGAATGCACGGGGAGGTCTGCAAAACAGCCGCCGAATCTATTTCAGCTCCCTTTAAAATAACGTCGGTTCCACTAATACGGTTAATCACAAACTAAGCAGGATAAAAACAATTTTACTCAGCGTCGTAATCGTACTCTGCGCTGAATGCGTCGTCGAATACGCCTGCGATACGCTCAAATTCAGCGTCGTCCTCAATGTCAACGAGCTCTTCGTTGCCGTCGGCATCCTTAACGCTCTTGAGGATGATGTACTCCTCAAAGCCGCCGTCGGGATCAGCGCTGCCCTCGGGAATAAGCGCAAAATACTGCACGCCCTTGTCAACGTAGCCGCCGATAAGCTCGAAGCGTACTTCGTTATCGTTTTCGTCAAGAAGAGTTACGATCTCAACTTCGCCATCATCAATTCCGATAGGGATATTCTTATCTGTCATTGGTTGTCACCTGTCCTTATTATTGTAGGGTGACAAGAATAATACGAACTAGCCCGAGAGCCTTACTTTTTGGCGCTTTTCGGCTTGTCGTCCTAGCAAGGTATTAATACTATCAAGGCGTTTAACGAACTGATGGCGAATATTTGTCGCCAAAAAACTAATTCGTATTATTCCTGTCACCCTATATATTTTACTACGAAAATACCCGATTTGTCAATGGTATTTTTTAGATTTTTCGAAAAAATTTATTCGCCAAGCTCAAGCACGTCGGAGAGGATGTAATTCGACACGAACATACCCTTTGAGGAGAATCTGTATCCCGTCTCGTCCTTGATAATGAAGCCTTCTTCAAGATATTCGTCAAATCTGTATCCGTACTTTTCCGCAAAAGAGGTGTTGAATCTCTTTTCAAAATCGGCAACGACGATACCTTCGGCAAGTCTCATACCGAGCATAACGTATTCATCCATACACTCTGCGGAATCAATCTTTTCCGACGACGCAACGATATTGATATCGCTGCCGATGATCTCGAGTCCGTCGATATAGTCGCGGACAACGCGGGTGGTGGAGAATCTTTCGTCCTCAAAATAGGAATGAGCACCCGCACCAAGTCCGAGATAGTCGTCACAGTGCCAGTATTTGAGATTGTGGAGCGATGCAGCACCGTCGCGGCAGAAATTCGAGATCTCATATCTCTCATATCCGCGGGTCGCAAGGTACTCTACAGCGTGGCTGTACATCGAGTATTCAGCCTCCTCGTCGGGGAGAACGAGCTTATCACGCATTGCGGCGAAGGGGGTGTTGTCCTCGATCTTGAGAGCGTAAAGCGAGATATGCTCGGGTCCGAGAGAGGCAATCGCGGTCAGAGTCTCAATAAAGCTCTGCTCGGTCTGCTCGGGGATTCCGTACATAAGGTCAACGCTGATGTTGTCAAATCCTGCCTCGCGGGCATCCTCGAAGCAAGCCTTGAACTGCTCAAAGCTGTGGATTCTGCCGAGAGCCTTCAGCTCATTTGCATGCGTGCTCTGACAGCCGATGCTGAGTCTGTTGACTCCGAGACGGCGGAGCTTCTTGAAATATTCGTAATCCGCGGTTGCGGGATTGCATTCGATCGTGAACTCCGCATTCTTTTCAATCTTGAAATTGCTGTACGCGGCGTCAATGATGCGCGCAATGCGGCGGATATCAAGATACGTGGGAGTTCCGCCGCCGATGTAGACCGAGTCTACCGAATAATTGCGGCAACGCGAGCTCCAGTCCTCCATCTGCAGGATGAGCGCATCTGTATAATGCTCAACTACACCCTTGTTATTGGGAACAAAGGAGCAGAAATCGCAATAATCGCATTTGCTCTTGCAGAACGGTATGTGTATGTAAAGCCCCAAGGGCTTGCGGTTTTTCTTTCCGAACATAAAATCACTCCTATATTATTTAAATAAAATCCGTTTTTTCGGTGGCTTTGCCGACGAAAAAACACCTTTTAGACGAGCCTTTGCGAGTCCGCGCGCCGAGGGGAGCTGACAAAATCTTTGATTTTGTCAAGCGGCGATAAGCGCGCGTATCACTTTCAAAACGAAGTTTTGAAAGTGGTCATCAGTTGTCATCTCCAAGCTTAAGCACAGCCATGAACGCTTCGGGCGAAACCTGAACCGAGCCGAGCTTACGCATCTTCTTTTTACCTTCCTTCTGCTTTTCAAGCAGCTTCTTCTTACGTGTGATATCACCGCCGTAGCACTTTGCAAGAACGTCCTTACGGAGTGCCTTTACGGTCTCGCGGGCGATAATGCGCGAGCCGATTGCCGCCTGAATCGGGATCTCAAAGAGCTGGCGCGGGATATTGTCCTTGAGTCTTTCAGCAATCTTACGGGCACGCGCATAAGCCTTTTCCTCGTGAACGATGAAGGAAAGCGCGTCCACCTGCTCGGCGTTGAGAAGAATATCGAGTCTGCAAAGCTTGGAGGCGCGGTACTCGTACATCTCATAGTCGAGCGAAGCGTAACCTCTCGAGCGCGATTTGAGCGCATCGAAGAAGTTGTAAATAATCTCGTTGAGCGGGAGCTCGTAATGTAGCTCAACTCGAATGTTGTCAAGGTACTTCATATCCTTGAAGATACCGCGGCGGTCCTGACAGAGATCCATCAGCGCGCCGACGTATTCCTGGGGCGTGATAATACTAGCCTTGACGATAGGCTCGTATGCCACATCGATATCGTCGGGCTGAGGGTAATCCGTGGGGTTGTCTATACGGCGGAGCTCGCCGTCCTTGGTCTTGACCTCGTAGATAACGCTGGGTGCGGTCGTGATAAGGTCGAGGTTGAACTCGCGTTCAAGTCTCTCCTCGATGATCTCCATATGGAGAAGTCCAAGGAATCCGCAGCGGAAACCGAAGCCGAGAGCGGTCGATGTCTCGGGCTCGAAGGTCAGAGCCGCATCGTTGAGCTGGAGCTTGAGAAGTGCCTCGCGGAGGTCTTCATAGCGTGCGCCGTCCTCGGGATAGATACCCGCAAATACCATCGGCTGTACCGCCTTGAAGCCGGGGAGAGCCTCGCTTGCGGGATTTTCCGCAAGGGTCACGGTATCACCGACACGTGTATCCGAAATATTCTTGATCGACGCGGTAAGATATCCTACCTCACCTACCGAAAGCTCGCCGCGGGGCTTGAGACCGAAAGCCTCCATAGAGCCGACAGCGGTAACTTCAAATACCGCGCCCGTGCTCATGAGCTTGATCTTATCACCCGTGCGAAGGGTTCCGTCAATGATTCTGATGTAAACAACGACTCCGAGATATGAATCGTAATAGGAGTCGAAGATGAGGGCACGGAGGGGCGCATCTGCGTCTCCCTCGGGATTCGGGATATCGCGCACAACGGCTTCAAGAACGTCGTGGATATTAAGTCCGACCTTAGCCGAAACTGCGGGGCAGTCCTCAGCGGGAATGCCGATGATATCCTCGATCTCGTTACGGCAACGGTCAACGTCTGCGCTGGGCAGGTCGATCTTGTTGATAACGGGAACGATCTCAAGTCCCGCGTCAACCGCGAGATATGCGTTTGCAAGAGTCTGCGCCTCTATGCCCTGAGTCGCGTCAACGACGAGAAGAGCTCCCTCGCAGGCGTTTAGCGAGCTGGATACCTCGTAGTTGAAGTCGACGTGGCCGGGGGTGTCGATGAGTTTGAAAATATAATCATCACCGCTGTCTGCTTTATAGTCAAGCCTTACCGCGCGCGCCTTGATGGTTATACCGCGCTCACGTTCGAGGTCCATGTTGTCAAGGACCTGCTCCTCCATATCGCGCTTTGCGACAGCACCGGTCTCCTCAAGCAGACGGTCTGCAAGAGTCGACTTACCGTGGTCGATATGCGCTATTATCGAAAAATTTCTGATCTTTTTGTTGTTAGCCATTTTGTACTCTCGATTATGAAAATTTAATTACATATAGTCAGTATATATTATACCTTACTTTTTCATAGAAAACAAGAGGAAAATAAAAAATTTTATCAAAAAAAAGCCGATTTCGGCTCTTTTTTTAAAGTATGATTATGCAGTTTCCTTTAGAGTGACAAAAACCGCCACACTGTAACAGTGAGGCGGTTTATTATAAATCAAATTACTCGCAGAGAGAGAGGTGGATATCGTAAAGTCTCTTGATCTCGGATGCACGGAAAGCGCAGATCTCTTCCATAGTGCCGATCTGCTCGGGAGTAAAGCCGTCGAGTGCACCCTCCTTGAGTTTCTTCTTGTACATCTTGTCTACGGTGAGTGCGAACTTGATATCGAAGGATACGATGCGTCCGTCAACCTCAGCTACGATGCAATCGCTCTTGCCGTCAAGGAGAAGGTCAACAGCATAGCTTCCCATCTCGGATGCGGTGAGTCTGTCGCGAAGTGTGGGCGAGCCGCCGCGAACGATATGAGCAAGGCGCGCAAACTTGGTCTCGATGCCGGTCTTATCCTGGATGATCTTCTTGAGATCCTCGCCGTAGGGCTTGCCTTCTGCGTTGAATACGCCCTCGGAAACAACAACGAGCATACTTCTCTTGCCCGCGTTCTTAGCCTTGAGAATGCGCTCAATAGCGGCGTCCTCATCGAAGGGAACCTCGGGGATGGCAATTGCAACAGCACCCGATGCGATACCAGACTTGAGCGCGATCTCGCCGCAGTCGCGTCCCATAACCTCAACAACGTTGCAGCGTGCGTGGGACTGGCAGGTGTCGCGGAGCTTGTCGATAGCCTCGAGAGCGGTGTTCATAGCGGTGTCAAAGCCGACGGTGTAGTCGGTAGCGGTGATATCGTTGTCGATAGAACCGGTTACGCCGATGGTGGGAATGCCGCGGAGGGAAAGGTCGGTCGCGCCGCGGAATGTGCCGTCGCCGCCGATAGCAACGATAGCGTCGATATTGTTCTTTTTGCAGGTTTCAATTGCAGCCTGCATACCCTCTTCGGTCTTGAATTCGTCGCAGCGGTCGGTCAGAAGAATTGTGCCGCCGAGATTTTCGATATTAGATACAGCGCGCGCGTCAAGGTCGATAACCTCGTTCTTGATAAGGCCGCTGTAGCCGCCGATAATACCCTTGACCTTAAGTCCGTTTGCAAGCGCACGGCGGGTGATAGCGCGGACAGCGCAGTTCATACCGGGAGCGTCGCCGCCCGATGTGAGAACTCCGATGGTGTTAAATCTTTTCATTGTTTTCTCGCTTCCTGTCGGTCAATTCCGACGAAAATAATTAATCACTATATTGTAATATATTATTTCAAGAAAATCAAGATATATTTTGTGATAATTGTAAAGTTTTGTAGATTTTTTAAGAATTTAATGCTAAAGACATAGCATTTGTCGCCGCACAGATGCGGATAAACTCGCGCGAACGCTTGGGCGAGAGCTGCAAGAGCTTCGAAGTCTCTCCGTCTTTGGTCGATACAGCGATATAAACCGTACCGACGGGTTGCTCGGGTGTACCGCCTCCGGGGCCCGCAATGCCCGTTGTCGCAATTCCTATATCTGCACCGAGAGCGAGTCTGACGCCGCGTGCCATCTCACAAGCAGTCTCTGCCGAAACAACGCCGTATTTTTCAATAGTCTCACTGCTGACTCCGATCAGTTTCACTTTAGCATCAACCGCATAAGTTACACAACCGCCGAGGAAAACGTCCGAGCATCCCGCGATATCGGTAATTCTCTTCGCAATGAGTCCTCCGGTGCAGGATTCAGCGGTAGCAACCGTCAATCCCCTATCGCGCAGCTTCATGACAAGCGCGTTTTCGATACTGTCAACATCGATGCCGTAGATAAACTGACCGACCTCGGTCTTTTTTATCTCTTCGATCAACTCGTCGCACATATCGGACGCCGTCTTTTCATCCTTTGCCTTTGCGCTGACTCTGATTCTGCACTCACCGTTGCCCGCATAGGGCGCAACGGTGGGATTGGTCAGCTCCTCCATCATGTAGCGAAGTCTGTCCTCAACAGCCGATTCACCCATGCCGAGAATATAGATGTTTTTTGATACGATTACCGAATCGGATCGTTCAAAAAGATAAGGCTCAACTCTGTCGCGCCACATCGGTTCAAGCTCAATGGGCGGTCCGGGGAGCAGGATGGCGGTCTTTTCGCCATTCTCGATGACAAGTCCGGGCGCGGTTCCCCAATCATTTTGAAGCACACGCGCACCGACCGGTGCCATCGCCTGTTTTTCGTTGTTTTTTGTCATATTTCTTCCGGTTGAGGAAAAATACGACTTCATACGCTCAAGCGCTTCCTCGTTGAGCTCAAGCGGCAGACCGAAATACTCCGCGACCATCTCTTTAGTAATATCGTCGCAGGTCGGTCCGAGACCGCCCGTGAGGATAAGGCAATCCGAGCGCGAAAAAGACTCAGCAATCGCCTGCCGCATACGTTCGGGGTTATCGCCCACGACCGCCTGGCGGTAGACCGGTATCCCAAGCGCCGCCAGCCTCCTTGATATATACGAGGCATTTGTGTTGACTATGTCGCCGAGCAAAAGCTCCGTGCCGACACATAAAATCTCTGCGCTTCTGACATCTTTCATTGCCGAGTCTCCTGTTATTTAATTAGTGCTATTATTTATTTAAGATCGTAACATCCATATGAGGATATGCGCAAGATACGCCCTCTGCCTCAAGAGCCTTGCGGATCTCTGTGGTAAGGTCGAACTTAACACCCCAGTAGTTGCCTGCATCTGCCCATACGCGAACGGTAACGACTACAGCAGAGTCGCCAAGGCTGGTAACACGTGCGAATACGTCCTTGTCGGTCTTGACCTGAGCGTGAGCGGCTGCAACGCGCTTTGCGATCTCGCAAGCCTTCTCGGAGTCGGATTCGTAAGTAATTCCAAAGTCCATATCAACACGGCGAAGCTCCTCGCGGGAGTAGTTGATGACGGTATTGTTCATCATAGTGCCATTGGGGATGGTAACGTGCTTGTTGTCACCGGTAATGATAAGAGTATAGAAAATGCCTATCTCGCGAACGGTGC
Source organism: Clostridia bacterium (assembly GCA_017628755.1). Lineage (GTDB taxonomy): Bacteria > Bacillota > Clostridia > Oscillospirales > CAG-272 > CAG-390. The sequence continues at coordinate 11,464 of JAGBYM010000077.1, forward strand.
CCGAAGAGCCTGCAGCCTCGATGAATTCACCAACGCTGAAGGGACGGAACAGAAGGAGCATAATGCCGCCTGCGAGGTTCGAGAGAGAACCCTGCATAGCAAGACCGATCGCAACACCGCAGGATGCGATAGCCGCGATAACGCTCGCCATAGGTACGCCGAGAATGGCAACGATGCAGACGATAAGAACAACCCAGAGTCCGATAGAAACAAAAGAGTTAAGGAAGGACTTTACAGTCTGATCCATCTTTGCGAATTTCTTACCGTTGGGGAAGATCTTGAGAATGAGCTTGATGATAAGAGAGCCGATGATCCAGGTAAGGATAGCTCCGAGGAGCTTGAGTCCGACATCCTGAGCAACGCCGATAAGCCAGTTGAGGAAGTTTTCCATAATTATATTCCTTTCAATAATAAATTGATAATAATATTATATCACAATAAAACGAAAAAGTAAAGTAAAAGATCAAAAAATATGCCGCAGAGCGTTGATTTTTCAGCCGATAAGATGTATAATATTGACGAGGTGAAATTATGGAAATAACCTATAAAAACTGTAATATATGCCCGCGCGGATGCAGAGTTGACCGCGAAAGTGCCGTCGGAGTTTGCCGTTCGGGAGCTTTACCGAAGATCTCGCGCGTATCGCGGCACATGTACGAGGAACCCGCGATATGCGGAGAGCGCGGAGCCGGAACCGTATTCTTTTCGGGATGCAATCTCGGATGCGTTTTCTGCCAGAATTCGGTTATCAGCCGCAGAAGCCTCGGCAAGGAATTTGATGAAAAAGAGCTTTCCAAGCTTTTTCTGACCGTTGCCGAAAGCGGTGTTTCGTCACTTGATCTCGTCACACCGACACATTTTACTCCCACGGTCGCATCGGCACTTACACGTGTCAAGGACAAGCTCACGATTCCCGTCGTGTGGAATTCGAGTGGATACGAAGGTGTTGAAAGTCTCGGACTTCTGCGCGGTCTCGTTGATATTTATCTGCCCGATTTCAAATATTATTCCCCGGAGCTTTCGGCAAAATACTCGCGCGCCGCAGATTACCGCGAGCGCGCCGAAGAATCCCTCTCCTTTATGTATGATATGCTCGGCGCGGCTGAATTTGACGATAACGGAATGATGAAAAAAGGTATCATCGTGCGCCATCTCGTTCTGCCGGGTCAGCGCACGGATTCGATCGCGTGCCTGCGCCGCCTATCCGAAATTCTGCCCATTAAAGATATCAGGCTCAGCCTGATGAGCCAGTATACGCCCGATTTTTACACGGGTGACGACAAAAATCTTCTCCGCAGAGTAACAACATTCGAGTACGAAAGCGTACGTACCGAAGCTCTCCTCCTCGGATTTGAAGGATATATGCAGTCTCCATCATCCGCATCCTCAAAGTACACCCCCGAATTTTCAGATACCTTTTCTATCGATTTGTCTTGACAAAAGATTAAATCTATATTATAATTACAACAGTATATTTTTTCCGAAAAACGGAGGTAAATTCTATGTCACAAAGCAGAGTTATCGTCTTCTCTTGCGACGCAATGGTATATGAGGATATCAAATATCTTCTTGAAACCAGCCCGAGATTCGCGGAGCTTTTCTCGAAGGGCTCGATGGTCAAGCGCACCCGCACCATCTATCCCTCGGTTACATATCCTTGCCACACTTCAATGTCCACAGGCTGCTACCCCAACAAGCACGGCGTGACAAACAACAATATCTTTATGCCCGGCGTTACCAAGAACGTCCCCTGGACCTGGTTTGCGGATAACATCAAGTGCCCCGATATCTTCACGGCGGCAAAGAAGGCGGGACTTACCACCGCTTGCGTTTTCTGGCCCGTTACCGCCTCTCACGAATACATAGATTACAACTTCCCCGAGTACTGGCCTCAGTCGCCCGAGGACACCAAGGAAGAGGCATTCCTCCGCGCCGGAACTACTCCCGAGCTCTACCGCGAGTGCATCGCTCCGCATATCGAAAAGGTAAAGATCAGAACTCATCCCGACACCGATGAGCTTCTCGTCCGCGTAACCTGCGATATGATCGAAAAATACAAGCCCCATCTCCTTCTTCTCCACACCGGCGACGTTGACAGCTACCGCCACGGCACGGGACTTTTCACCGAGAAGGTAACAAGCGGCGTAATCGATACCGAGCGCTGGTTCTTCGAGATCATCGAGGCTACCAAGAAGGCAGGCACCTTCGAGGAAACCAACTTCTTCCTCATTTCCGACCACGGACAACTTGAGATCGTCCGTAACCTCAAGCCGAACGTAGTATTCGCCGACAACGGTCTTATCGAGGTAAATGAGGACGGCTCGCTCAAATCCTGGAAGGCTTACTGCCATTCCACGGGTCTTTCCGCGCAGATCAGACTTGCCGACCCCACCGATAAGGAAACATGGCAGAAGACCTACGACCTTCTCAAGTGGATGAAGGACGAGGGCATCTACGGCATCAGCGAGGTCTACACGACCGAGGAGATCAATGAAAAGGAACACCTTTCGGGCGAATTCTCCTTCGTTATCGAGTCGGACGGCTACACCTCCTTTGCCGAGGACTGGAAGCGCCCGATGGTCAAGCAGCTTGACCTCTCCGACTACCGTTACGGCAAGGCTACCCACGGTCACAACCCCGATAAGGGTCCCCAGCCCATCTTCTTCGGCTTCGGTAAGGATATCAAGGAAGGCGTTATCATCGAGCGCAGACCTACTGTTGACGAAGCTCCCACTTACGCAAAGATCCTTGGAATTGATCTTCCCAATGCTGACGGAACTTCTATAGACGAAATGCTTAAATAATCACTTTGGAGGAAAATAAAATGCTTAAAATAGGTGTACAGACAGGCGGCGGTTGGTACGATCACGACAACGCCCTCAAATCCCTTGAATACATCAAAGAATGCGGCTTTGAAGCCGTTGATTACAACATCGATATCTATATGAGACCCGACCCCATGGCAAAAGAAGGGGTTATCACTCCCACTCTCTTTGACAAGCCCATCGAGGAGCTTCTTGAATGGGTAAAGCCCCTCAAGGACGCAAGTGAGCAGACTGGGGTAGAGGTTTCGCAGATGCATGCTCCCTTCCCGTGTTGGTACCCCGGCAAGGACGATCTCAACGCGCATATCGTTATGGCGCTTGACAAGTGCTTTGCAATTGCGGAATACATTAACTGCCCCGCAGTTGTAGTTCACCCCACCATTCTTTCCGAAAGAGACGCCGAATGGGAGGAAAACCTCAACTTCTACCGCAGTCTCATCCCCATCATCAAAAAGTACAAGGGAGTAAAGATCTGCACCGAAAATATTTTCGGCAAATACGGATCGCACTTTGTCGAGGCAAGACTCTCGAACCCTTACGACGCCGCAAGAATGATCGACACTCTCAACGAGGAAGCGGGCGGCGATTACTTCGGCTTCTGCTTTGACATCGGACACGCAAATCTCTGCCACCTTGATCTCAAGAATTATATGAAGATCATGGGCAAGCGTCTGACCATCTTCCACATCCACGACAACAACGCACACGACGACCTCCATATGATCCCCTATTCCTATCTGACCAGCGGCAAATTTCACGTTTGCGACTGGAACCGCTTCGTTGAGGGCATCAAGGAGATCGGATTTGAAGGTACCCTTGCATTCGAGACCTTCCGCATCTTCTCGGCATATCCGAAGGCTGCGCACACCTCCGCGCTGAAGCTCATCTCGGATATAGGACACTACTGGGTAGATCTTATTGAAAATAAGTAAATGCAAAATGCTAAATGCTAAATGCAAAATTCACTTTAACTATCGTTTTGTTTTGTGAATAAATAAAGGACTGATTCCTCATAGGTTTCAGTCCTTTCTTTATTCAGAACAGCTAAACTGAATTAACAGTTCAATTTTGCATTTTGCATTTAGCATTTTGCATTCAAAAAAGTAGGACCGCCCTTTTTGGGGCAGTCCTTTTTTCATTATACAGATAAAGCAAAAGAGTTGTAATTAAGAAAGCACGCTCTGTGTGCAGAGAGCGATTATGTAGGACAGGAGACCTGCCGCGGTAGGCGAGGAGATCCACGCGATACCGATCTTGCCGAGGACCTTGAAGTTTACGTTCTTGGGACCCTTAACAAGTCCTGCACCGATAACGGCACCGACAACTGCCTGAGATGTCGATACGGGAATACCGAGAAGGATCTTCATAACGGTGATAGCAAGTGCACTCGAAAGAATTACGAGGAATCCGTCGATCTGGCTGATATTAGCGATCGAGCCGCCGACAGTCATCATAACTTTCTTCGAATAGGTCAGAACACCGACTGCGATAGCAACACCGCCGAGGATAGCGGTAAAGCGAGCATTTGTGAGAATGTTCGCGCCGACACCGAAGCTATCATAGTAGAAAGCGGTAACCGATGCCGAGGAGTTGATACCGATGGTATATGCAGAGTAAGCACCCGCAACGATATAACCGATCTTGATGACCTTATCGTAGCTCTTGAGCGATTCAACCTTTGCCTCGAAGAACTTCTTGAAGACGAATACGATAACAAAAGAGAT
>JAGBYM010000078.1 GCA_017628755.1 Clostridia bacterium
CGAGCTTTTCAGAAAGACACGCCGCCGCGTCCCCGATCTTGATAACGATTTTGAATTCACCGCAAAAACCTGTCTCTACGGCGAGCTTTCCACCGTCCTCGGCATTGCCCGCGAAGAAATCCACCAAATCGTTTCGGAAGCGATTCTTGAGGCACAATAAAAATATAAAGACCGCTGACTTAATATGCTTCAGCGGTCTTTTCTCAACAAAACAGATCGCAAAGGAGGGTATCAAATGAAAATACGAACGGTTTTAATTATAGTTTTGTTTGTCGTTCTGGCATCACTGATCGGCGTTCTGTCGACCTTGCCCGGCATCGGCGACCGCGAGCCTTACGTAGAGCATTTTCACACCTTCAGCGATTGGTCGGAATCCGTCCCCGCAACCTGCACCGAGCCCGGCACACTCGAACGCAACTGCACAGTCTGCGGTGAAACCCAAACAAGACATACCCCCTCACTCGGTCATATTCTCGAAGATTGGGAGAAGATAGGCACCACTTACGTCAAGTTCTGCAACCAATGCGGCAAAAGAGTTGCGAGACAAGAAATATTCGACACAACCGACGATGAGATCAGCTACTGCTTGAGCCCCGACCAAAAAAGCTATATCGTTATAGGCGTTAAAAGCTGCAAATACGGCGTCATCGTCATTCCGAACGAAGTAGACGGCTTGAAGGTTGTAAGAGTCGCCGAGAACGCGTTCAAGAACAGCGACGATATCGACACTATCATCCTCCCCGATACGCTCGAGGAGATCAGCGCAAATGCATTTCTCGGCTCGTCGATCCGAAGAATCTATATTCCCGACAGCGTAAAGGTCATCGGAGAATACGCCTTTTCCGAATGTAAAAATCTCGAAAGCGTTATTCTTCCCAATTCGCTCGAAAGCATTCCCGAGAATCTTTGCGCCGAAAGCGAGGGGCTTACCGAGGTATATATTCCGGGGAGCGTAAAGGAGATCGGGGAAAATGCCTTTGTGCGTTGCAAACAGCTTAAGAAAGTAACGCTGAGCGAAGGACTTATCTCTATTGCAAACAGTGCGTTTTCACAGTGCGTGGCTCTTGAAGAAATCCGAGTTCCCGAATCGGCAACCGTTCTCGGCGAATACATCTTTTCGGCGTGCGGCAGTCTCAAAAGAGCTACGTTGCCGTCAACGATCACAGAAATACCCGTACAAACATTCTCCCAAACATCTCTCGAATCCTTCCAAATTCCCGTGGGAGTAAAAAAACTCGGCAGAGCATGCTTTGGCGGATGTACCTCTCTGACCGAGATCGATCTGCCCGAAGGCCTTACAACCTTGGGTAGCGGTGTTTTTTCGGGCTGTTCATCGCTGAAAAGCTTATCCATTCCCGAGGGAATACTCGCCCTTGACAACTTTGTGCTTGCTAGTTGCACCTCGCTTGAAAGCCTGCACCTTCCCGCGTCTCTCATAACCATAACCATTACCGCGTTTCACGGCACGGGCGACAGCCTGACAAACATAACGGTCGCTCCGGAAAACATTAAATATTCCTCGGACGGTAAAACGCTTTATTTGTATAAAAAAGTACTGCTCGGTGCGGCGGACGGAAGCATTCCCAAAGACGCCACCACAATCTACGCCTGCGCGTTTCAGGGCAGGCAGAATCTGACCGAGATCTATATTCCCAAAAACATTGTGGAAATAGAAGGATCAGCATTTGAGAATTGCCCCAACGTAACAAACATCACCTATGAAGGCACGATTGCCGAATGGAAAAAAGTTGAGCTTGGTATGGATTGGTTCAGCGGATCGGATATAAAGGTCGTACATTGCTCGGACGGAGATACGGAGCTTGTCGTTGAACGGTCTCCGAGTATGTGGGATTGGTAAAGGCAAAGGGAAAGGTACAGAATAAATATTAAACAAACGTACCGATCTGACAAAGCATGCCGATCGGTACGTTTTTTAAAAATACAGCAAAAAGGAGGTCATTATGAAAAAAGCTCGATATATATTGATATTGTGTTTTGCGATACTCTCCGCACTCTTTTCTTCATGCAAAAATGTGCCTCACACCCATTCCTTTGACCAAACAGAGATCGTAACCCCAAACACATGCCAAGCGGGCGGCGAGATCATTCGCAAATGCTCATGCGGCGAGGGAGAAATATTCAAAACCGCGCCGAAATCACATCTGCTTGCCGATTGGGAAGATAACGGCAGCGAATACGTAAAGGTTTGCACACTCTGCGGAGAAACGGTTGGAAGTGAAAGAATATATACCTATTTATCCGAAGGACTTACGTTTGAGCGCGATCTTCGCTCTGATCACTACAGTGTGGCAGGCATCGGGAAATGCACCGATGCGGTTGTCGTCATTCCAGCAGAATTCAACGGCACTCCCGTAACCAAAATAGGCAACCATGCCTTCAAGGATTGCGAAAATATCGAAGCGATAATCATTCCCGATTCGGTGACCGAGATCGGCAATGCGGCGTTCGAAGATTCCTCGGTAAAAAGAATTTTCATACCCGACAGTGTAACAAAAATCGGAAACGGGGCATTTTCACAGTGCAATGCTCTTTCGCAGCTGATTTTGCCGAATTCGCTCAAATCTATAGGCAAAGCTATCTTAAAAGGAGCCCGCAATATCGAAAAGGTCATCCTTCCTCAGGGTTTGAGCATTCTGCCCGATTCTGCGTTTGCCTACTCGTCGATAGTATCTTTGTCTCTGCCCGAAGGACTCGAAAAGATCGAAGATAGTGCTTTCACCAATTGCTGGTCTTTAAAAGAAATATGTCTTCCCGACACCCTCACCGAAATCGGATCGGAAGCCTTTGCCGATTGTACGTCTTTGACCGATTTAATACTGCCCGACAGCGTAACGCATCTCGGCAAAGCAGCCTTTTCGGGATGCACCTCGCTTTCATCGGTCAACATTCCAGACGGAGTAACCTCGCTCTCTTCCGAAATCTTTTATAATTGCGAATCGCTTAAGAAGATATATCTCAATGCCAACCTGAATGCTATTGACGGATCTTCATTTCTCGGAATCAATCTCGCTGAAGCCGAGCTTTTGATCCCCAAGGAAAACAAAAACTTTTACCTTATCGGTTCATCTCTCATCGGCAGAAATCCCGATACTGTCGTCATCGGTTCTGCGGACGGAACTATACCGACCGACGAGCATATCACAAGGCTTGGGAACGGAGCATTCATCGACAGACGCGATCTGACGCATATAGTTATACCGAAAAATATCACCCATATCGGCGGCGGGGCTTTCAGCGGCTGCACAAATTTGGTCAGTATCAGCTATGAAGGCACAGTTGCCGAATGGGAAAAGGTCTTTCTCGGAGTCGTGTGGTATAATGGCTACGGAGTCTCAAGTGTAAAATGCTCGGACGGAGAGGCGAAGATAGAGTTTAAAAAATGAGTGAAAAGTGCAAAGTTATGGGATTTTCTCACTTTGCTTTTTGCCCTTTTTGCCTTCCCTACGAATAAAAATCATGCTGACCGACGGTCATGGTATAGGTTCTGTTCGACGTTATCCAGCTTCCGGCGGCGATGCTGCTGTTGAAGAAAAAGAGGATGCCTTCGTCGAGCGAAAAACCTTCGAGGCAGAGCTTGGCGGCAAGAATGCTTGATTCGGTCGGGTCGCGGTAGACGCTTCCCGTCGATGCGGGTGTAAACTGCACGCCGCCCACTCGGTCGAAGATTACTCCGTAGATCGTGTCGGGGTAATAATCGCTCCCCGTACGGTTGATGACAACTGTTCCCACGGCAAGCTGACCGATGAAGGGTTCGCCGCGCGACTCCGCCGAAATTATACGCGAGAGCCAATAAAGATCCTCCTCGCCGTAGACATCCTCGGCTTTCGGGAAGGTCGGCACGCCCCAGATGCAGATCTCGTCATCCACGATCTCGGTCGATTTGAGCCCCGCCGCAGAAAGCAGAGCCTCAAGTGGCGCGCAGAGCACTCCGCAATCGATCACGGTCACCTCGATATCGCTCTTTGAGCAGGGAATCGCGCGGTCGCCCGAGGTTATATAACAATTTCCCGCCTCGGCGGAGAGGCCGCCGTATTCAAAAAGCGCGCCGAATCCCTCAACGGGAAGCCATATCAGTCCGTCCTTCTCAAAGCAAAAGCCCTCTCCGATCGCTCTGCCGTTTATGTAGAGCGAAAGTTCCTTTGCGCCTTCGGGTAGCGTGGGAAGCGAGGGCTCTTTTTTTATTTCGGAAGCCGCCGTTTCCTCGCTTTCGGGTTCGGTTGTCGAGGGCGCCTCGGTTTCTTCAGGCGCGGGGGCGGTTTCTTCCTCCTCTTCGGTCACGGGAGACGGAGCGTTGGTTGATTCTTCACCGACCGTCTCGACGGTCGTTTCAAATGCTCCCTCGCTTTCCGCCGTCGGCGAGATTATTCCGAGAACTAATGCAAGTCCCAAAAACGCCGCAAATGCGGTTGTAAGCAACTGTTTGTGCATGTTTTTCTCCTTACTTGGCAATGTAATCCTTGATATCGAACCTCATAACCGTCTCTCCCGCGGCATCCTTCTCGATAACACGAACGGGGAAACCGCTTTTGCTGTCTATGTAATATTCAAAACTGCCGCTGCCCTTCTCCGTGACTATCAGCGTCAGAGGGGTACCCTTTTCATCCGTTATCTTCTCTGCCGAGAGCGCACTTCCGATCTCAAGAAAGGGCATCAGCGGTGCGCCGAGCATTTCGGCAGATATCCCCGCTATTTTCATTCCGGCAAGATCGCAGTTCCAGACCCCGCCCGCACCCGTGACGCATATCCCCGCCATCGAATCAGGCGCGGTGAAAGTCATCTTACCCTCGCCGTCGCCTGTCTCTATGACCGCAGAAAAGGCAACTCCGTTCCGCTCTCCGTCAACGACCATCTCCGCGGGGGCGTCAAGAGACCTCAAAAAGTCGCCCTCTTTCTCCTCTTTGCAGGAAAAAAGAGTAAAAATCAGCGCTATCGGGATGATTATTGCCAGAATCTTCCTCAGTCTATACAAAATTCGCCTCCAAAAAACTATTCCGTTACAAATATATTGCAAATGTTCCGTAAATATGATATAATATAGAATGTAATAGTATCCCTACGGAGTAATTTCATGAAACATGATTTTTATATAACCTACGCTGACCTTCCTCTCAGCCGCGCGCCGCGCGCCTGGGTCGAGGTTGACGCCTCCGCGATCAGGCACAACTACCGCACCGTTGCCGCCGCGATCACCGAGAAGCGCCCCACCTGCTCGATAATCGCCGTCATCAAGGGCGACGCCTACGGCCACGGCATCACGGAATGCACCCGCATCTTCCTTTCCGAGGGCTGCCGCGCGTTTGCGCTTGCCAACGTTGAGGAAGCGCTCTGCACAAAGCGCGTCTGCGACGAGCTCGGCATCCGCGCCGACATCCTCATCCTCGGCGCAACTGATCCCGCCCTCATCGGCGAGGTAGGACGCCAGGATCTCATCCAGACCATCCCCTCCTTCGACTACGCAAAGAAGCTCTCACGTGCCGCACAGGAAGCGGATGTCCGCGTCCGCGCGCACATCAAGCTCGACACGGGCATGAACCGCCTCGGCTTCTCGACCTTTACAGAGGAACAAAAGGCTGTCACCGCCGCGCAGGTCGCACAGATCTCGCGCATGGAGGGCATCGAGATCGACGGTGTTTTCTCGCATTTCTCTGTTGCCGACGAGACCTCCGAGCACGCAAAAAAGCGCACCGAGCTGCAGTCGATCAGATTTTTTGACACCTTAAACCGCATCCGCCTCGAGGGAATCGACCCGCGCGTCGTGCACCTTTGCAATTCGCCCGGCGCATTCACACGTCCCGCAAAGGACCTCGGCGACGCCGCCAGAATCGGTATTTCGATCTTTGGATTCGGTCCCGCACCCGGAATTGATCTCGGTCTGCGCCCCACCTTCAAGCTCTGCGCAAAAATTTCCCGCATCAGCCGTCTGACTCCCGGCGAGGAGCTCGGCTACGGCGGCACATACAAGGTTGAGGACGAAATCACCTCCGCAACCGTTGGAATCGGCTACGCGGACGGCGTTTTCCGCCATGCCGCAGGTCACAGAGTCTCGGTCTACTCGCCCGACGGCAAATACCGCGGCGAGGGCAGGATCATCGGCAGAGTCTGCATGGATATGTGCATGCTCGACGTAGAAGGTATTAACGCCGCAGAGGGCGATACCGTCGTTTTCTACGGCGATGACAAGGTAAGCGTCCTCGATTTCGCACTCCATTGCAACACCATAGTTCACGAATGCCTCAGCCTTGTTTCGGGCAGAGTGCCCAGAATAGTTGTAAACGACGATTAATTTAAAAGGAAAGAAAAATGAAAAAGTACAGCCGCTCTTTGGCGCTGCTGCTTGCAATTCTCATGATCTTCTCGGTTGCCGCGTGTGCGGATTCTGATACCCCCGAAGTTACGACCGAAGCTGAAACTGCAAGCACCGCCGCACCCGAGACGACCGAAACCGTCACCGATGTAACGACAGAAGAGCCAAGCGTTTCCGTAGTCGCTCCTCCCGAAACCACAGAAGAAATCACCACCCCTCCCGAAACCGAGCCGCCCAAGGCGACCGACACTATCCGCATCATCATGCAAAGCGGCATCGGCGAAGCTATCCTTTCGGGGCTTGCCGAGGAAAAATACAAATCCCTGCTTTCTGACCGCGAAAAAGCTCTTCTCTATGATTTCGGGCTTGGAATCGAGCTTTCGAAGACCGAAGATCTCGCGGAAAAGATCGGAAACCTCGTTCTCGCGGGCGAAAATAAATACGACCTCATCCTCACCGATCCCATGATCGGCACGGAAATGCTCTCATCGGGATTTCTGGAGGATCTTTCGGGCGCGGGAATTGCTATCGAAAACGCCCCCGGCATACGCCAAAGCATCACCGAAAGCCTCACCGTTGGCGGTGGGATCTATCTCTATTCCTCATACGCGCTCATGTCCGACATTCCCTCGGCATACGCGCTGAAGTATAACGGCGCAAAGCTCTCGTCCGACCCCGTAGCAAAAGCTCTCGCGGGCGATTTCACCACCGAGCTCTTGCTCACCTACATCAAAGAATCAAGCTTTTCGCTTGGCGAGGCATCACCCCTGACTCTCTATCGCGGCGTAGGAGGCAAAATTTTTGCCGAAAATGCAAGCGGTATCCCAACAAGCGCGCTGACCGATTCCACAATGTTCGGCGTAACATACGGAGAAGCTCTCGCGCTCATATCGGCTTCAACCGATCAAAAACCCGATTTCACAGTTGAAAAGATATCTCAGCTGAAGAGCGGAGAGATCTACCTCCCCATCCCCAAAGCGAGCGTTGAGCTCAAATATTCAACTCCGTTGGATCATACCACCCTTTCGATCCTTGCAGCCCCCGTGGGCGTAGTCAGCGGAACGAGACTGAATCATCTTGTCTCGTCACTTAATTCCTCCTCGGGTGCATACAGAGAAGCCGTCCGCGCCGAAATAATCAAGAACGGCGCAAATGACGCGGGTAATCTGCTAAAAATTATCGAGGATAATTCCCGACTCGACCTTGGCATACTCTTCGGCTGGGGCGACATTCACGATCTTATCTCCGAAGCACTCGCAAAGGGTACGCCGTCGGATACACTTCTTTCGGACAGAATGACAGAAATGCGAAATAAAGCAGTTGACGCCGCGGCAAAAATAGTCGCGGAGAGACTCGGAAAGTGAGTTTTATTATGAAAAAAGAATGCAAAGTTGAAATCAGAATGAGTGAGGACCTTATGCGTAAGCTCGCCGTCATCAGCAAGAAGGAAGGCAGAAGCATCAACAATCAGTTTCTCTTCCTCCTTCGCAACAATATTCAGTATTTCGAGCGCACACACGGCAGATTGAATAATGCCGAACTCGCCGCCGAGGACATCACCGAATATCAGGTCGGAGATGAGTAAATACCGATTTGACGGAGCTTTAGCCGTTATCAGCGGTGCTTCGTCCGGCATCGGGCGCGAGATCGCGTCGATACTCTGCAAAAAGTACGGATGCACCGTCATCGGTCTTGCCAGAAACGAAGAAAGACTGAAAAAAGCCGCAGATATAATAGGGGAAGGATTCATTCCCTTCATCTGCGACGTGACGAGCGACTGCGACCGCGAAAAACTGCTCACATTTATTACAGAAAACGGATACAAACCCGATATTCTGATAAATAACGCGGGAATTTTGCCGCCTTTTTCGCATTTCACACCCGACAAAACCGAAGAGATTGAGCGCGTTATGGAAGTGAATTTCCACTCGCACGTAAAAATGTGCGCATCGTTTTTGCCGCTTCTGCTCGAATCCGAGCGCGGAGCGATCGTAAACGTGGCAAGCTCAGCCGCTCTGGCGACTCTGCCGGGCACGTCAGCCTATTCGGCAAGCAAATCCGCGCTTCTCGCATTCACCGAAAGCCTTTCCCTTGAATACGCTAAATCGCTTTTCGTCGCGGCTGTATGCCCCGGTATGACGGCAACCGAGCTTTTCAAGTCTCACGACGGATCATCCCTGATCGATAAATTCGCTCCCTCAGCTGAAAAAGCGGCAAAAAAGATCGTCCGCCGCCTAAAGAGAGGTCGCAAAAAGATCGTCACGGGCGCCGACGCCCACGCGATGAGCGGACTCCACCGCATCTTCGGCAGAGGTGCGCTGAAGCTTTTCTCGCTATTCATCAAATCCACGAAGCTTCCTATATTTAAGGATACGTTTTATAAATAAAGTTCAACGTTTCTGCCCATATTCTCTCCCTCCACCGCGCCTTCGCGCGGTCCCCCTCCCTCCTCAGAGGGAGGCGAGATTGTGAGTGCAAACATAGCTTTCTGTATAATATAAAAACACAAAAATTATTCCCAATATACTCTTTTTACTCGTTGTTCGCACAGACCACCTGCCTCCCTCTGAGGAGGGAGGGGGACCGCGCGAAGGCGCGGTGGAGGGAGAGATGCCTTTAAATCAAAAACCGCGAGGTCGAAAAATGAAAAAAATTCTTATCAGGTCAATTGCGCTCTGTCTGGCTCTTATCGCAGCAGTGCCGTTTTTCACGTCCTGCTCAAACCCGCCCGAGCTTGACTCTGTCAAGGACGAATTCGTCGCCCTGATCGAAAAGTCGGTCGAGGTCAACAACATCTTCTTTGGCGAGGGTCTGCCCACTTACGTCCGCGTTGAGGGCGACGGCAACCTCATCTATCTTGCCGAGCACGACGCATACTACGCCTTCATCACCGACGGTGAGCGCGTCATTCTCAAATACAAGATTGGCGACGAGGCATGGAAATATGCCGTAAAGACAACCGAGGCTATGAATATGGAAGCTATCCATACAGATTCCGAGGGCAATTTCTACTACCCCATCGAGTTTGACGAGTCGCAGTATAATTATTACTACGACACCGAGTCGCCCACAAATTACGACTACGTCCGCACGGACTGCCCCTATCAGAGCCTCGAACAGATCATGGCGCTTGCCGAGTCGGTCTATACTCAATCCTACCTCAAGGGTGAAAATTATACCGAGGGAGATATGGGCTACGGCGGAGTTTACGCCGCAATGTTTGACGGCATCGCGCTCGGCACCGAGATCAGCTACGCGCGCTACCGCATCGACGACAGCATCGACGGCTTCTATCTTCTCAAATCGAACGAATTCGAGCCCTTCTTTGAGGAGCATAAGACCTACGATTACGACACAATGAAGATCGTTAAGCCCTCGCGCGCGAATCTTATAAACGTCGAGATCACCGCCTACGGCAGATATATCGACTACGAAAACTTCGCCGTCATCAACGGCGAGCACACCGTCACCCTCACCTTCGTCAAAGAGGGCGGCGAGTGGAGACTTGATACGCCGACGTATTAAAGCGGCTGCGCCGCAGTGGACAGTGGTTAGTGGTTAGTGATTAGAAAGACGCGGATTTCATAATAATTCTATTCCGTTCAAACAAGCTTCGTATAGATTTATATCCAATAACTTTTATACGTTGAATTATACTACCGAGTATTGATTTTCAATACCAAACTGAATTATACACCAAACCGCATCTTTCTGTCCACTGTCCACTAACCACTGTCCACTCATGTTTGCTCCAAAAAGCATTGACAATGTAAAAAATATCTGCTATAATAATATAATAGACATAATCCGAAAGGACGGTTTAAATATGATCCTCTACAATTCTCTGACACACAGCCGCGACGAGTTCAAGCCCCGCGAGGAGGGCAAGGTCTCGATCTACACCTGCGGCCCCACAGTTTACCACTACGCTCACATCGGAAACCTCCGCACATACATGATGGAGGATATCCTTGACCGCTATCTCCGCTACTCGGGCTACGAGGTCAAGCGCGTTATGAACATCACAGACGTCGGCCATCTGACCAGCGACGGCGACACGGGCGACGACAAGATGCTCAAGGGCGCAAAGCGCGAGAAGAAGACCGTCATGGAGATCGCACAGTTCTATACCGACGCCTTCTTCGCTGACTGCAAGAAGCTCAACATCCGCATCCCCGACGTCATCGAGCCCGCAACCTCCTGCATCGACGACTTCATCCGCGTAATCGAGGCTCTTATCGAGAAGGGCTTTGCATATGAGGCGGGCGGAAATATCTATTTTGACACATCCAAGCTCGAATCCTACTACGCTTTCCACGACTTCAACGAGGAAGACCTCGAGGTCGGTGTCCGCGAGGGCGTTGAGGCTGACGGCAACAAGCGCAACCGCGCCGATTTCGTTCTCTGGTTCACAAAGTCCAAGTTCGACGACCAGGAACTCAAGTGGCCGAGCCCCTGGGGCATCGGTTATCCCGGATGGCATATCGAGTGCTCCTGCATCGCGATGAAGCATCTGGGCGAATACTGCGATATCCACTGCGGCGGAATCGACAACGCATTCCCCCACCACACCAACGAGATCGCGCAGAGCGAGGCTTACCTCGGTCACGAGTGGTGCCGCCATTGGATGCACGTTCTCCATCTCAACACCAATTCGGGCAAGATGAGCAAGTCGAGCGGCGAGTTTCTCACCGTTTCGCTCCTTGAATCAAAGGGCTACTCTCCTCTTGCATACCGTTTCTTCTGCATGCAGTCGCATTACCGCAAGTCGCTCGTTTTCTCCTACGAAAACCTTGACAACGCGACCACCGCATACAACAAGCTTGTAGCAAAGATCGCTCCCCTTCTCCGCGAGGATAACGGCGAGGTCGATGCGGAGGTATTCGCATCTCTCAAGAAGCGTTTCACCGATGCGCTTGACAACGATCTTAACACCTCTCTTGCCGTAACCGCGCTCTACGACGTGCTCAAGGCAAAGACGGGCGCCGCAACCAAGCTCGCCGCAATCCGCGACTTCGAGCAGGTTCTCATGCTCGGACTTATCGACGCCGCTGCCGCTATCAACGCCGCAGAGGACGCCGAGGCAGCAGCGAAAGCAGCCGCAAAGGCAGCCGCAGCAGCCGCTGACCCCGAGTACGCACGCATCGAGGCTCTCGTTGAAGCCCGCATCGCCGCAAAGAAGGCACGCGACTTCGCCGAGGCTGACAGAATCCGTAACCTCCTTGCCGAAGAGGGTATCACACTTATTGATACCGCGAAGGGCACGGAGTGGAAGAGAAATTAAAATAAAAACCCGCCCGATTTTCGGGCGGGTTTTTAATGGTTATCCGGGGTTATCTGCCTACGGCAGAATGGTTATCCGCTTCGCGGAATGGTTATCGCCTACGGCGAATGGTTATCTGCCTGCGGCAGAATGTAAGGATAATTTCCTTCGCTTTGCTCGGAAATTTTCGATTAAATAAACAGATTGAAGTTTTGATCGAACTTTTTCAAAAGTTCGTGGGTCAAGGGCAACGCCCTTGCCGACCTCCGCAGAGGTCGGAATTCTTCTTTGCGCTTCAAACAGGCTGCGCCCCGCAGACTGTTTGGAAGGAGTAAAATTTCCCTTTGCGGGAAATTTTTGCTCCTTCGCTCCCCGCCCGATTTTCGGGCGGTTTTTATGATAATCGGCTTTGCATAATAAACAAAAAATCCCGAGCCTTGCAGATCGGAATTTTTTGTTTTCATTAAAACACCTTAATCCCCAAAAGCTCGTTTATCCTCTCGGCGACGAGTTTGGTTTTCATTTCAACCTTTTCCTGCTGCGGGATGACGGAAAATGACGGGTGCTTTGACCATTTTTCACGGGCGCGGGCGGAGAGTGCCGCAATCTGTTCGTAGCTCGTCTCAACTCGCGTGGTCGTTTCGTCGTCGTGAAAATTGAGTCTCTCGCCTTCAAGGAAGATGGCGTGATCGTATCTGGCATAAAGCGACTGCGCATCGACCTCGAAAAGCTTAAATTCCTCGTCGGTCAGGTAGACAGTTGCGTCAATGGCGCCGCGGTCTGTGATAAGAACGGTAGGCTTTTCCGCGCAGGCGCAGTTTTCAAGCAAAAGTCTTTCCGCGTGGCACTGACCCTTCAATATGTAATGCTGGCGCAGAAGCTGAACATCAAGCGCGCTTACCGCGTCGGGTCGGTTATGCAGGAACACGGTTGCGGTCTCGTCGAGGAACAAGACCTTGACTTCCTCACTTGTCGGCATATTTTTAAGTGCGCGCAAAACAGAACTCTTTCCGGATGCGGGGCCTCCGGCGAGCGCGATAACGTATTTTTCCATTTTCCTGTACTCCCGGGCGAATTTTTATTATTATACCATTTTTCAAAAAGAATGGCAAGTGGCTTTTCGCAAATTGTCGGAAGAATTGTCGAAACCTGTCCAAAAATCCTTTTCTTACATATTAATAATAAAAAAACCGCAGATTTTTGCCGAATATGAATACAAATTTACAAAAAGACCTTTACTTTTGACCTGAAAAGTGATATGATATAGTGGGTCAATTCAAAGACTCTTTATTGTCACGCAAAAATAATAAAAATTCAAATAAAACGGAGGACAAAATCACATGGCTATCAAACGTACAAAGATTTCCATGGACGGTAACACCGCTGCCGCGCACGTTTCGTACGCGTTCACCGAGGTTGCCGCAATCTACCCCATCACTCCCTCTTCGCCCATGGCGGAGACCACCGATGCTTGGTCCGCGACAGACAAGAACCTTCTCGGCAAGCCCGCTCGTAACATCTTCGGCGAGCGCGTAAGCGTTATCGAGATGCAGTCCGAGGCTGGAGCTGCAGGCGCAGTTCACGGTTCTCTCGCATCCGGTGCACTTACCACCACCTACACCGCATCTCAGGGTCTTCTCCTGATGATCCCCAATATGTACAAGATCGCGGGCGAGCTCCTTCCCGGCGTTATCCACGTTTCGGCTCGTTGCGTAGCTTCCCACGCTCTTAACATCTTCGGCGAC
>JAGBYM010000079.1 GCA_017628755.1 Clostridia bacterium
ATCCTTTTTGTTCCGATGTTCTGCGCGGGGATCGTTATGATGATAAAAAATCCCGGCTTGCTTGCCTCGCGCCTTGACGCAAAGGAAAAGAGAAGCAAGCAGAGCGCGGTGGTCAAGCTCAGCGGATTGATGTTCCTCGGCGGTTTCATCGTCGCGGGACTCGGCGTGCGCTTTGATTGGTACATGCTGCCTCTGCCGGTCTGCATCCTTGCCGCAACTCTCTTTATAATTGCCTATATTCTCTACGCCGAAGTGCTTCGCGAGAATACTTACCTCAGCCGTACCATCGAGGTTCAAGAGGGGCAGAAGGTTATCGACACAGGACTTTACGGCGTCGTGCGCCATCCAATGTACAGCGCCACACTTCTTTTGTTTCTCTCGATGCCGCTTGTGCTCGGTTCTCTTTGGTCGTTTCTGATCTTTCTGGCGTATCCCTTCATAATCGCGGCAAGGCTTAAGGACGAAGAAAAGCTCCTTGAAGAAGAACTCGAAGGCTACTGCGACTACAAAGAGAAGGTGAAATACCGACTCATTCCGTTCATTTGGTGAAATAATGATAAAAATTACTTACCCCGAAATGCTTTTGGCGATAAGTGCGATGTGGATTGCGGTCCGCGCATTTTTCGCCGTCAAGAACAAAAAATTCGATATAAAAAGAGAATTACAGCTTATTCTCGTTTACGTCTGCCTGATTGTTATTGCGCGGATAACCTTCTTCCCGATGCGGAAGGTTGACGGTGTGATTCAGCCTTTGGTCTTTGATTCGGCAAACGCTTTTCCGTTCCGCATTAATCTGATTCCGCTTGTCAACCTTTTCGATTACGATATAATGAGCGAGGCGATCATCAATTTTGTGGGCAACACAACGATGTTCATTCCCGTCGGAATCATCTGGCCAATTGTGTTTAAGGAACTCGACACCCCATTTAAAACAATCGCCGCGGGCGCGGGATTTTCGCTTTTGATCGAGATACTTCAGCTACCGTTCTTTGACCGAGTCAGCGATATCGATGATCTTTTGCTCAATACCCTCGGCTTTATGGCGGGGTATGGGATTTACAGGCTGGCAAAGCTTTTAAAGGTCAAAAAGGAGACAAAATGAGACTTCTTTTCGAAATGGATAAAAAGGACTACGCCGATTGCGCACGCAGATTCGTGCGGAATTCGGCACGGAGTGTGGTCATAGCCGACAAAAAGGTCGCTATGATATACAGTAAAAAGTACGGATACTATAAATTCCCAGGCGGCGGTATAGAGGCTGGCGAGGATCCCGTTGATGCCATGATCCGCGAAACTCGCGAGGAAGCGGGTCTTGTGATAAAATCTGAAAGCATAAGGGAGTACGGTATCGTTCACCGTATTCAAAAGAGCGATAACGATCCCGCGGAGTGCTTTGTTCAGGATAATTATTACTATTTATGCACCGCCGAAGCCGAGGCGGTTTCGCAGGACTTGCAGGGCTACGAGGCGGAAGAGGGGTATAAGCTCGTTTACGTTGCCCCGCACGTGGCAATAGAAAAGAACCGCAATTTAGGAAAAACTCCATACAGTCCGACGATGTTCGAGAGGGAAGCGCGTGTGCTTGAAATGCTGATAGATGAAGGGCATTTTGATTGATCCGCATAGCGTTTTTGTAATTACACAAAAAGCTGCCGATGTATATGCATCATCGGCGGCTTTTTCTATTGACATATCGGGCGAAATACATTATAATTATTACATTAAAATCGAGGAAGGCAAAATTATGGCTATCAAAGTATTTATATCAAAAGATAAAAAGCAGTTCAAGGGAAATATGCATTGCCACAGCACGGTTTCTGACGGCAGACTTACTCCCGAGGAGCTTAAGGCGGCTTACAAGGCTCAGGGCTATCAGGTTCTCGCTATCACCGACCATTGCTTCCCCTGCCCCCACAACGATCTGACCGACGATGAGTTTTTGCTTCTCACGGGCTACGAGGCTTACATCCGCCCCAACAAAAAAGCGAAGAGTGACCGCTTCCTGCCCGAGGTTCACCTTTCTCTATTTGCGCGAGACAAGGACAATGACAAATATATCTGCTATAACAAGATCTATTGCAAGTATTACAAGGGCGATCCCTCGATCTTTAACCGCGTAGGCTCGGAGGAACCCCGCGAGTACACGATGGAGTACATAAACGAGTTCATCAAGACCGCGACCGATAACGGTTATCTTGTTTCCTATAATCATCCCACCTGGTCGATGGAGGATCCCGATAACATCCTAAAGCTCAAGGGGTGGCACAGCCTTGAGATGGATAACACTAATTCCTATCTCATCAACTCGCTTGAGCATAACGAGATGCTTTATGACAAGCTTCTTCGCAACGGTGTTCGTGTCGGATGCCACGCGGGTGACGATAACCACAACAAGCAGCCCTTCGGACATCCGCTTTGCGATTCATTCGGCAGCTTTACGATGTTCGTAGCCGACGAGCTGAATTATGAGAGCGTATTTGGCGCATTTGAGAAGGGTGATTACTATTCTTCGACCGGCCCGCAAATTCTTTCGCTTTCGATCGAGGACGGCAAGACCGTGCGCGTTGAGACGTCGGATGCCGATAGGATCATTATGTTCAATAATACGAGAAAGACGAAGATCGCGCTTGACGAAAACGGCGGCACTGTCAACTGCGCCGAGTTCGAGCTTCACGAAAAGTCGGATTACTTCCGCATAACCGTCATCGACAAGCAGGGCAAACGCGCTTGCTCGAGAGGTTATTTCAGGGATGAGTTTTAATAATTTAAAAAATCAGGATTGAGCCGTGGCTCAATCCTGATTTTTATACGTATGAGTGCTTCTGACGAATACTTGCTGTACCTCAAAATCTTTATTAAGAACGACGATATCCGAGTCGAGTCCGACTTCGAGCTTGCCGGTATTAAGACCGAAAAGTCTTGCGGGTGTAGCGGAGAGCATAGTCGATGCCTCGGAGAGGGTGAAACCGCATTCGTTAACGAGTGTGCGGAGAAGTACGTCGGCTGTCGCCACGCTTCCCGCGAATGCACTTCTGTCGGAAAGTTTTGCCACGCCGTCCTCAACGATGTATTCAACACCGCTCATGACTCCGCTTGTCGCGGGCGAGCCCGCAACGCAAAGACTGTCGGTAACGGCGGCAACATTGTCGATGCCCTTGATCTTGACGATCATACGGACGAGATCGGGCGGCAGATGCTTGCCATCAGCAATGATCTCGGCACAAAGCTCGTCGCGCAGGAAGGTGCTTTCAATAACTCCTAGCGAGCGGAAGCCGTGATCGCGTGTAACTGTTGAGGTGCAGGAGTATAGGTGAGTCACAAGACTCAATCCGTTCTCGATGGCAAGTGCCATATCGGAGTATTTTGCATCGGTGTGACCTGCGGATGCCAATATTCCGTGTTCCTTGAGGAATCGGCAGAATTCGCCGTCCTTGTCTCTTTCGGGGGCGTAAGTCCAGCGGACGATCGTATTGCCGGTCTCTTCGACCAATGAAATATATTCCTCCGGCTTCGGCTCGGTGATGTGACCGGGAGCCTGTGCACCGCATTGAGCGGGCGAGAGGTAGGGACCTTCCATATGCGCTCCGAGAAGATTTCGCACAAGAGGATTTTTCTTCGCGATTTGAATATTCTTTACCGCCTCGCGCATTATCGGAAACGCACCGGTGGTGACGGTGGGGACGATGGTGGTCGTGCCGTGTGTCATATGGAACACGCATCCATCCACGATCTCATCGGGAGAGGCTTCGGTGAAGCTGAAGCCGCCACCGCCGTGGGTGTGGATGTCGACAAATCCCGCCATAACGTAATTGCCCGTAGCATCGATCATCTCGCCTTCGGGTGCTTTTTCAGTGATTTCTGCGATCTTTCCATCCTCGATTACGATAAATCCGTCAAAAATACCGCTCGGCAGGACGATGAGGTTGCTCTTGATAATTCTTCGCATGGCTTAAAGAAGCGACGCGCTGTCGGGGTCGAGGTAGAGGATCGAGCCCTCGCGTGTGCGGAGGACGGATGCGGGGCAATGCTCGTCGATGCTTGCTGTAAGGGTTTCGCGTACCGCCCAAGCCTTTGTCGGCGCGGGAACGATGCAGAAGAGGTGCGGTGCGCTTACGAGCATCGGGACGGTGAGGGTGATGGCGTACTTCGGAACGTCTTCGATCTTTGCGAAGCAGCCGTCATTGACCTGCTGATTGCGGCAGACCTCGTCGAGCTTTACAGGCTTGACGAGCTTTTTGTCATTGAAATCGGCAACGGGCGGGTCGTTGAACGCGATGTGGCCGTTCTCGCCGATGCCCATGACGACGATATCGATCTTGGTTGCCGAGAGCAGAGAAGAGTAGCGTGCGGATTCCTCATCGGGATCGGTCGCGTCGCTCTTTATGTAGTTGACGCTCTTGAAGGGTACAAGACCGAAGATGTGCGCGTCGAGGAAGTTGCCGAAGCACTGCGGAGCCGCGGGATCGAGACCGATGTACTCGTCCATATGGTAGGCGTTGATGCGGTTCCACTCGATCGACTTGTCTGCGACGAGCGAGGCAAGAACCTCGTTCTGCGACGGTGCCGCGGCGAAGATCATAGAGATCTCGTCCTTTTCTGCGAGCAGCTCCTTTATCTTTACGGCGATGTCCTCAGCCGCCGCCGCGCCCATAGCGGTGCGAGAGTCATATATGTTTACTTTGAGCTTGTCTTGGAAGTAGGTTTTCATTTGTGTACCTCTCTTTTGGTGATGAGATTATTATAGCATAAATTATGTATGGTGTCAAGGTGTAAAAATCACGATGAAATGTATGTTCGCGGGACTCTGAACCCGAAGTTCGCGCATGGTGCTGTGCAGTAATGTTATTTGGCAGTAGCGCGAACTCTTGTGTGATCGCGGATCAAGAGTGTACTTCTGAATATTATTTGCGGTTGCGATCACACGTGGGTTCGAGTCCTTTGGGACAGCAAACCAAAAGCCCCTGCGCTTGCGCAGGGGCTTTTGGTTTGGTGGGCCATCGGGGACTCGAACCCAGGACCGACCGGTTATGAGCCGGTAGCTCTGACCAACTGAGCTAATGGCCCTCAGTTGACCATAATATTATATCGCAAAGACGGGCGTTTGTCAAGTCCTTTTTGGAAATTTCGGTCGCCTTTTTCGATTAAAAAGAGCAAAAAAGCAACATATATCTTGACTTTTGTTCCATATCGTGATAAAATAGTAGAAAACACGGACGGAAGGAGAGTCCATATGACAAAACGGGCATTGATCGTAATAGCGATCCTGATTCTGATCCCGATCATCGTCGTTGCGGTGAGCATTTCTAAGTTCAAGGAAAAGAACGTTGTTGTTGCAGAGTATGCCGGAAGCGTCGATGCGATTGAATATGACAGCGTGACTCTCCGCAGAGTCCCCGGTGATGATGAATATAATTTCAGATTCGGTGAATATCTCGGTAAGGTAGGCGATCCGCTGACAGGTGCTTCACTCTACCGTGTTGCCGACGACAAGACTGAAAAGTACTTCGCCATAGCGGACGGAACAAAGCGTATACTTTATACACGAAGCGGAAAGCTTGTCGACGGCGTTCGTAGTGAAAACAGCAAGATCACCCGTATCGTCTTTGATAACTACCTTATTGAAGAGGCCGATGAAGAGAATATCGCTCTTCTCGCAGGTCTGAGTGGCAAAAAGGTCTCATTAGATATGTCGGAGTATAAATCTTTCAAGTATTATGATCTCTTCCTCTCCTTCGACGGCTCCGCGATACTCACCGAGTATTACGGCAGAATCTTCTACCTGACCGATCGCGAGCTCTGGCTTTTCGTTACCCCCGAAGAACGCGAGCTGGCAGAGGAGGAGTACGGTGACGAGATCGAAGAGACCGTTTACATAGCTCAGCTTATCTCGGATGAGGCGCTGACTGAACTGCTTGATTTCTATATAAGCGGCTGATAACGTATAAATATAGCTGAAATCCCCTCGGGACGCAAGAGTCCCGAGGGGATATTTTATATAAATGACGGTTAAAAACATCGTTTTAAAAAATATGTAATAAAATGTAAAAAATAGAATAAAAAGGGCGCAAAATGTCAGTTATACGGTGCACTTGCCGAAAAAAAGAGAGGCTTGCGTACGATTTGTACAAATTGCACAAATAGCCTCAAATTCCGACCCGAAACCTGCATTTCAAGTGGTGCTTTGAGGACTCTGAATAGTTGCGCACGCAATCATTTTTGCATTAACAAGTAAATCAAATTTACCTTATACAACTTCCCGAGTCTTTAAGACGAGTAAAAATCTCGAAAATTGCGGTTTAATGGCGTAAATTTTAGAGAATAGGTAAATTATATTTACTGTAAAACCTGCCGTTTGAAAAGCTATGTGAAAAAGTAACAAACACGGAAATTTTCCAATCATTTGACCGCGAAACAGCTTTGAACAAATAAAAACCAAAAAATACATACGGGCAAAATAAATTAAATAAATTGCTGTTGACTAATTTGAAGCAATATGGTATTATATCGTTATAAATTTTATGGCATTTTGCCGCCCTCGAGCGAGAATGTTGCCGCATGGCTTGCTTTTCGGGGCGCAGAGCCGCAAAATTTGATGCCCGTGGGCGACAGTCTCGCCAACGGCTGCCTCTTTTCGGGCAAAAAACTTTTACAGCAGAGAGGTTATCCGCTTCCGCTCTGCAATGCGGCTCGCGGCAAAACGCGTCAGCGCACCAAAAATGCGGAAAATTTTCAAACCCGCCGGCTCGTGCCGGCAAAAACAACACAGGAGGAACCATTTATGGCAACGAAATTCAAAAGAGCTCTTGCTCTTTGTCTTGCTATCCTGACCTTCTGCTCAACCTTCTTCGTATCGGCTGCGGCAAACGATACGAATCCTACGGTTACGCAGAACGCTATTGCGTCGGCAAAGGAACTGCAAGGCACAATTTCGTACGAAGAATACATGAAACTGTATTCTGAGTACACCCCCGGAGCCGAAGACATCGTTATAAACGGTCTCGATTACGTGGCAGACAAGACTACTGCTGAAGTAAGCGAGAACGAGTATGAAGGCGTCAAGGCTCTTGCTACAGGCGATAAGGGCGAAGTTACCTACAAGGTAAGCATCCCCGAGGACGGAATGTGGGCAATCAAGATAGACTACTGGCCTATCGTTGATAAGTCTACCTCTATCCAGCGTATTTTCCGAATCGACGGTAAGGCACCTTTCCGCGAGGCGTACTACATCACGCTTCCCAAGATTTGGTCCACCATCTATGATCCCGCAGACGAGCACCCTTATGACGGTCACACCCGTTACAACCGTGTGGATATCGACGGCAACGAGATCCGCGGAACCATGGAACAGACTCCCGAATGGTCTGAGTACAGCCTCAAGGACGTTGACGGCTTCTACAAGGACGCTTTCGAGTTCTTCTTCGAGAAGGGCGAGCATTACATCTCTTTTGAAGGTGTTGCACAGCCCCTCGCAATCAAGCAGATCACTCTTTATCCTTACGAAGCTCCCATGCCCTATGCCGAATACATCGCGCAGTACGCAAACGAGCCTAAGGGTACCGACGTTGTAAAGCTTGAGGGTGAGTACACCACCCACACATCCACCAATACCGTATATCCTGTTGAGGAAGCTTCTTCTTCTGTTGCAAGCCCCTCCAATACCAAGGCTACCGTTCTTAACACCATCGGCGGTGATAAGTGGCAGACCTCGGGTCAGAGACTTACCTGGACCTTCAAGGTAAACTCGAGCGGTATGTACCAGATCATCCCCAGATACATCCAGAACATTACCGACGGTATGTATTCTTCCCGTAACCTTTATCTCTACAGTGATGACACTGTTGCAGAGGGTGCGAAGGGATACTACGACGGCTTCCCCTTCGACGAGGCACGCGAGCTTCGTTTCAACTACTCCACTGAATGGCTTGCTGATCCTCTCCGTTTCGGTACCAAGAGTGGTGATGATAAGAACAGCATTGATTACACCGAATGTGAGTTCTATCTTGAAGCAGGCGTTGAATACACCATGATCCTTGAGGTATCTCTCGGTACCATGGGTGAGATCGTACGCCGCGTTAACGCTGCGCTTACAGCGATCAACAATGACTACCTTAATATAATGAGACTTACCGGTGCGGATCCCGATCAGTATCGTGACTACTACTTCCAGAGCGTAATGCCCGATACCATCATCGACCTCTACCGTCAGTCCACCGTTCTCGAGGCGGTTGCTGCAGAGCTTATCGCACTCGCAGGCGTTAAGTCCTCGAACGTTGCTACTCTTGAGAAGACCTACATTCTTCTTGAGGATATGTCAAGAGATGAGGATGAGGTAGCCCGTAACCTTGAGCGTCTTAAGTCCTATATCGGTAACCTCGGTACATGGCTCAACGACGCTAAGAACCAGCCTCTCCAGATCGACTACATCATGATCCAGAGCTCCGAGGCTAAAGTTCCGAGAGCAGCTGATAACTTCTTCCAGGCTTTCTGGCACGAGATTCAGAGATTCTTCCAGTCCTTCTTCCGTAACTACGACCGTATGGGTGCTACCATCGATGCATCCGAGGTTGCAGGTGCGAACGAAGTATGGCTTGCATACGGCCGTGACCAGACACAGGTTATCAGAAACCTTGTAAACAACGAATTTACTCCTTCTACCGGTATTACCATCGACCTCAAGCTCGTAGCCGGCGGTACACTTCTTCCTTCGATCCTTTCGGGTCAGGGACCTGACGTATACATCGGTCTTGGCGACGATAACGTAATCAACTACGCTATCCGTGGTGCGACACTTCCCATTGAGGATATGGAAGGCTTTGCTGAGTTTGCTTTATATTATAAGGTAGACGAAAACTTCAATACCCTCTATGATGAAAACGGTAATCCCATCATAAATGAAAAGGCACAGTTCAATGACGCAGCAATGCTCGTTCTTGGTATCGCAGATGCAGAGAACAAGATGCATTACTACGGTCTCCCTGAGACCCAGACCTTCCCGATGATGTTCATCCGTACCGATATCTTGGCTCAGCTCGGTATCGATACCCTCGACACTTGGGATGACCTTATGGCTGCGGCTACTACCCTTTCCGAGAACAACATGACCATCGGTCTTAACAACGACTACAAGATCTTCCTTTACCAGATGGGTGGAACTCTCTTCGCTGATGAAGGTATGAGAATCAACCTTGATTCTAACGTAGCTCTTGATTCGTTCGAGACCATGTGTAACATGTTTACTCAGTATTCCTTCCCCTATAAGTACGACTTTGTAAACCGTTTCCGTACCGGTGAAATGCCTATCGGTATCGCAGGTTACAACGGTACTTACAACCACCTCATCGTATTTGCGACTGAGCTTCGCGGTCTTTGGGAATTCGTTCCGCTGCCCGGTTACTATCTGACCGATGCAAACGGCGAGAAGTACCTCAACAATACTTCGGTTTCCGGCGTATCCTCTATCGTTATGATCAACGGTTGTGAGAACAAGGAAGCAGCTTGGGAGTTCATGAAGTGGCACTCCGGCGCTGAATGTCAGGTAGAGTACTCTAACGAAATGGTTGCCATCCTCGGTGACTCCGCTAAGCACGCTACCGCTAACATTACCGCTCTCGAGACAATGCCTTGGACCAACAAGGAATTCACTAACCTCATGGGTCAGTTCAATAACCTTGCATCCATCCCCAACTACCCCGGTGCTTACATTATCGGACGTTACACCAAGTTTGCATTCCTTTCCGCTTATAACGATAATGCAGACCCTGTAACCGAGCTTCTTTCCTACATTACCACTATTAATAAGGAAATCAACCGTAAGCGTGAAGAGTTCAAGCTCGAGACTCTCGAGATCGGACAGACCCTTGCTTCCAAGAGACGTGACTGGATCCGCGGCTATTCCATCAACGAAACAACCGGTGAAACCACCGTTCTTGAGGACGCAAACGGCAACAAGTACGGTATCGAAGCACTTTCCGACAGCGCTAAGAGCACTTATGCTACCGAGCTTAAGGCTATTACCGACGCTCTCGATGCTATTCCCACCTATACCGCATTCTGTGCAGATGAATACATCAATGCTCTCCGTGATGCAGGCGATGCTCTCAAGGCAGCAACCGCATCCGCTTCGGGCTCCGATGCAGAAGTATTTGCAAATATTTGCGAGTACATCAACACCTGTGCAAAACAGCTTAAGGAGTATCAGGCTTCTTATCCCCAGGCTAAATAAAGCGTAGTCCGAAAAATACAATAAGGAGAAAAAGTTCATGTCACAGAAAACAGCAACAAAAAAGGCTGTCTCCAGAAAAGATATGACGCGCCTGCAGTGGACATGGAAAGAGATGAAGCGTAACTGGGTTGCTTATCTTATGATCGCACCCTTCTGTCTCGTATTCACCCTCTTTACAATGGCGCCCGTTGTGGTCTCGATCGTTATGAGTTTCACCGACTTTAACATGATTCAGGTCCCCAACTTCCTTTTCCTGGATAACTATATCCGCCTTTTCCTTGACGACGACATCTTCCTTCTCGCCGTTAAGAACACATTCATCTTTGCTATTATCGTAGGTCCCGTATCCTACCTTATGTCCCTTATGGTTGCGTGGTTCATCAACGAGCTCGGTCCCCGTATCCGTGCGATCGTAACTCTTATCTTCTACGCGCCCTCCATCGCAGGTCAGGTTTACCTTATCTGGGGTACACTCTTCTCGGGTGACTCCTACGGTTGGGTTAACGCAACCCTTCTTGACCTCGGTCTTATCACAAAAGAGATCCAGTTCTTCGAGGATAAAAAGTACGTTATGCCTCTTTGTATCGTCGTTGCGCTCTGGACCTGGCTCGGTACCTCCTTCCTGTCCTTTATCGCAGGTCTTCAGGGTATCGACCGCGCTATGTACGAGGCTGCAGCCGTTGACGGTATTCGTAACCGTTGGCAGGAGCTTTGGTACGTAACTCTTCCCTCTATGAAGCCTCAGCTGATGTTTGGTGCTATCATGGCTATCACCAGC
>JAGBYM010000080.1 GCA_017628755.1 Clostridia bacterium
GACCGCAAAGCGGTCATGAGCCTTATTTGGTGCCGGTGGCGGGACTTGAACCCGCACGATATCGCTACCAACGGATTTTGAGTCCGTCGCGTCTGCCGATTCCGCCACACCGGCGTTCGTAATATTATAACACAGATTGCCCGAAAAATCAATACCCAAAGGCAATATTTTTGTTTGTTGCTAAAAGAAATATACTTAAGGTGTTGAAATATTTGCCGAAATATGTTATAATTGAAAAATCAACAATACTTGATTTTTAATTGAACCGCAATTTAATTTCATATAGTATAATATAACAGTAAAAATATACCTCGGAGGTAAAGAAATGTTCCGAATCCTCATTGCCGAAGACGACCGCGAGCTCCGTATGCTCTTTTCACACGTTCTTGCAAAGAACGGCTACAGCGTTGTTGGCGTCTCGAACGGTAAAGAAGCGCTTGACGAGATCGAAGCCGGATACTTTGATCTGATAATATCCGATATTATGATGCCCGTGATGGACGGCTACGAGCTCGTCCGTTCGCTCCGCGAATCCGAAAACCACACCCCCGTGCTTATGATAACCGCCAAGGATGCCTTTGACGCCATGCAGCTCGGATTTATGTCGGGAACCGACGATTATATGGTAAAGCCCATCAATCTCAACGAAATGATCCTCCGCGTCGGTGCACTTCTCAGACGTGCACAGCTTATCAGCGAAAGAAGACTCACCATCGGCGAAACGGCAATGGAATGCGATTCGCTGACCGTAACCTCTGCAGGCGAGCGTATGATCCTTCCGCAGAAGGAATTCATGCTCCTTTTCAAGATGGCGTCCTATCCCGGTAAGATCTTTACCCGTCAACAGCTTATGGACGATATCTGGGGCTATGACTCGGGAACCGATACCCATACCGTTGACGTACATATCGGACGTTTGCGCGACCGCTTCCGCGATAACACCGATTTCAAGATCGTCACCATGCGCGGCGTTGGCTACAAGGTGGTGAAATCTTGAACCGATTTAAGGACTTTATGGTGAAGCATTTTTACGACGTCTTCAGTATGAGATTCTATTTCACGATCTTTACTGTAGTTGAAGTCGTGGTTGCTATCACGATAGCCTGGTACGTTGCCAAATTTCTCGAGATAGACCTCAATGATTCCTTGTTCTTTCTTTTTGCTATAATATCTATCGTAATTGCGGCAAGCCTTGCGGTGCTCATAAACTCCTTTTTCCTCAAACCGATCAGAAAGCTTTCGGATTCGATGAAAAAGGTTGCCGGCGGCGACTTTTCCATAAGACTCAAAAAGCACAGTAAAGTCAAGGAGATCGGCGCGCTTAACCGCAGCTTCAACACGATGGTTGACGAGCTCGGTGAAACCGAAGTTCTGCAGTCAGATTTCGTATCAAACGTCTCGCACGAAATAAAGACCCCGCTCAATGCGATTGAAGGATACGCAACTCTTCTTCAGGATGAAGACTGTACGGACGAGGAAAGAGCACGCTATACCGAAAAGATCCTTTTCAACACAAAACGTCTTTCCGAGCTTGTCGGTAACGTTCTCATTCTTTCGAAGATTGAAAGCGATTCGATCGATATTAATGAGGAAACCTTTCGCCTTGATGAACAGATCAGACATTCGATCATGATTCTCGAGCCAAAGTGGGTAGAGAAGGATATTGAATTTGATATCGAGCTTGACGAAATCAAATATACAAGCGACCGCGTGCTTCTTATGCACGTGTGGAACAACATTATAGGAAACGCCGTTAAATTCAGTCCCGATGAAGGTTTGATAACTATCAGGCTTACCTCGGATGCGGAAACGATTTCGTTCTGGGTCGACGATTGCGGACCCGGTATCGGCGAGACCGCAATGAAGCATATCTTTGATAAGTTCTATCAGGAAGACAGCTCGCATAAACAGAACGGAAACGGCCTCGGACTTTCTCTTGTCAAACGTATAGTTGACTTGCTTGGCGGGGAAGTAATCGCTGAAAATCTGCCTGAAGCGGGTTGTAGATTCAAGGTTGTGCTGAAAAAGTAATAAAAATATCAAAAAAGTCAAAAAATATTTGAAAAAGGTATTGCATTTTTCTTCAACTTATGGTATAATATTCGAGTGTGTGACAGCACACGGGGAGCGGTCCTCTGCATGCTCGGTATGAACGCTCTTACATCACTTCTATAAGGAGGAATAGGTAATGGATTTCATTGCAGCTATTACCAAGGAGCATCTTAAGTCTGAACTTCCCGTAGTTAATGTTGGTGATACCGTTCGTATCCACAACCGCATTAAAGAGGGAGCACGTGAGAGAATCCAGCTTTTCGAAGGCGTTGTCATCGCAAAGCACGGCGGCGGAATCTCCGAGACCTTCACTGTAAGACGCGTTTCTTACTCTGTTGGTGTTGAGAAGACCTTCCCCATCCATTCTCCCAACGTTGTTAAGGTCGACATCGTTCGTTCCGGTGTGGTCAGACGTGCAAAGCTCTACTATCTGCGTGACAGAGTGGGCAAGGCTTCCAAGGTTAAAGAGAAGATCTAAGCTTACCTGCATCAATAAAGGACACCTCGATTACGGGGTGTCTTTTATTGTTTTATACTTGATTTGAGCGCGGATATATGATATAATTGATTAAAGAAAATGTGCGAGGTGCATATTATGAAAAAATACGATATCGTTGTTGTCGGCGGCGGCTTTGCCGGCGCAGCTGCTGCTATAAGCGCGGGCAGACTCGGAAAGAGCGTTCTGCTTATCGAAAAATACAATTGCCTCGGCGGCGCGGCTTGCTATGACCTTGTCAACCCCTTTATGCCGTATTTTACGACAGATCCCGTAAGCGGAGAAAGGATAGACCTCAGCTGCGGTCTGTTTACCGAGATAGCTGACCGTCTGCGAGCTCTCGGCGGAGCGAAAAACGATAAGAGAAGCCTGCCTTTTAACGAAGAGGTGCTGAAATATCTTCTTAATACTATGGTGATCGAAAGCGGGGTCGATCTGCTTTACCAGACCTATGTTATAGGCGTGAAAAAGAACGGAGAGCGTATCAAATCCGTTTGCATATCCAATGTTTCGGGTAATTCTGAAATAGAAGCCGATTGCTTTATCGACGCCACAGGCGACGCAAATCTCGCAGTAATGGCGAGATGTCCTTATAAGCTCGGAAGAGAAGATGATAACCTCTGCCAGCCGATGACGCTGTGTTTCAGACTTGCGGGTGTTAAGTCGTACGATTCCGAGCTCAAAGCAAGGATAAATGCACTTTACAGCGAATATCAGGCTTGCGGCAAGATTAAAAATCCCCGCGAAAATGTGCTGATATTCAGAACACTCGTCGATGATATTCTTCATTTCAACACCACTCGAGTGGTAAAGCTCGACCCGACAAATGCCGAAGACGTCACGCGCGCAGAAATCATTGCCCGTGAGCAAGTATTTGAAATGTATACCTTCCTACGCGAGAATTTCGTAGAATTTTCAGAAAGCACACTTATTTCAACCGGTATGCAGATAGGTGTCCGCGAAAGCCGAATGATCGAAGGCGAGTATACGCTGACAAAAGAAGATCTCCTTTCCTGCTCTCGGTTTGATGATTCAATCGCCGTCTGCAATTACGATATCGATATCCATAGCCCCGACGGAAGCGGAACGAGCCATTACTATTTCCCTAAGGGCGAATATTATGCGATCCCTTACCGCTGCCTGATACCCAAGAACGCAGAAAATCTTCTTGTCGCCGGAAGATGCGTTTCGGCAACTCATGATGCTCAGGCGTCACTTCGCATTATGCCGACCTGCGCTACTCTCGGAGAAGCCGCGGGCGTCGCTGCTGTACTGTCTTTGTTGAACAATGCAAGAGTACGTGACGTTGATATTGCTCAGCTCCGAGAAATACTGAAAAACAACGGGGCAAAAGTGGATTAAGTACCAAAATCTGCTGTTCCCGGAAATTGAATAACAGCCTCCGTGCTCTGCCGATACTATTTTCAGCAAGAACACGGAGGCTCTTATGTATTGCGGAAAAGTAGAAATTAGCGGTATCGATACTTCAAAACTGAAGGTTCTTACCGATGATGAAAAAGAAGAGCTTTTGAGAAAGACAAAATCGGGCGACACTTTCGCCCGCGAGGAACTGATCTGCGGAAATCTGCGATTGGTTCTCAGTATTATCCAACGCTTTGGCGGTAGGAAAGAATCCCCAGACGACCTTTTCCAGGTCGGTTGCATCGGCCTTATAAAAGCAGTTGACAATTTCAATATCGACCTTAATGTAAAATTTTCGACCTACGCTGTTCCAATGATTATCGGCGAAATCAGAAGATATCTCAGAGACAATAACGCTATCAGAATCAGCCGCTCGATGCGAGATCTTGCGTACCGAGCTCTCTCGGCAAGAGAGGAAATTTCACGCGAGAAGCAGATAGATCCGACGTCTGATGAGATCGCCGAACGAATAGGAGAAAGCAGAGATGCCGTCGTCCGCGCGATGGAGGCTATCGTTGAGCCTATCTCGCTTTACGAACCCGTATTTACCGAAAACGGAGATTCGCTTTACGTCATCGATCAGCTTGCCGACATTGGCGCGAGCGACGAATCTTGGCTTGAAAACATTGCGCTCGCCGAAGCGTTGCAAACCCTCGGCGAGCGTGAAAGAAGAATAATCGATATGAGATTCTACAAAAACAAGACACAGATGGAGATCGCCGAAGAGATCGGAATCTCACAGGCGCAGGTCTCGCGTCTTGAAAAGGGCGCGCTTGAAAGAATACGAAAGCAGATCATATAACCCGAGCACTTGAAATCGGCGTTTCGTCAAAAATAATTACTCTGTCTGCAAGTTCTCGTGCAAAATCCACGTCGTGCATTACTGCGAGAACGAGCGAGCATTCGGTGTGAGCTTTAATTACCGATGCCGTGAGTTCCGCGGTTTCTTTGTCAAGATTTGCGAAAGGCTCGTCAAAAAGGTAAATGTCTGCTTTAAATGCAAGAGCACGGGCTACAGAAACTCTCGCTTTCATTCCGCCCGAAAGCTCGTCGGGATAGGCGTGTATATCTGAAATACCAAGCTCATTTAACAACGCTTCGGCTTCCCGGAGCGTTGTTTTTTTGCCCCCGAGAACAAGATTTACATTCTCCGCGGCGGTCAGCGAGGGAATGAGTCGAGGTTCCTGAAATGACATTGATATAACGTTATTTCCATGTTCTATACTGCCTGAATCCGCTTTTTGCAGTCCTGTGATCAAAGAAAGGAGTGTGCTTTTGCCATGTCCCGAAGCACCGCAAAGTGCGATAATTCCCGAAACAGGGAATGTCAGTGTGAGATTCTTAATTACTTCCTTGCCGTCATAGCTTTTGGAAAGGTCTTTGATTTCAAGCATTTCTTTTTCTCCTTCCTAAAGCGGACAGAAGTGCGCCGATAACTTTTTCAATCAAAAGACTCAGAATAATTATCACAGCTGTCCAGGCAAGCAGGTCGGCGGGTTCCATATAGCTTTTCGCGTCCGAAAGCTTCTTGCCAATCGAATTTGGGATGTACGCTACAACCTCAGCGGCGATTCCCGCTTTTATTGCGAGACCGACGGAAGTTGTCAGCGCCGAGCAGAAATACGGCATTATAGAAGGAACATATATGTTTCTTACTTTCAGTATCCACGAAACACGGAATACGTAAGCCATTTCAAGAAGATCTTTCGGCGTTTGAGATATACCCTCGCAGATATTTCTGTAAAGTACGGGGAAGATCATTATAAACGTTATAGCCGACGGGATGATCTCACGATTGAAAATAAATATAGCAATCAGAATGAAGGATACCACGGGCGTCGATTTCATAAGCAAAACAGCGGGTTCGAGCAGCTTGCTCGCAATTTTAGAATACGAACACGCAGCCGCCATAATGAACGCGGCAGGTATTGCAATAACAATTCCGATGATTATTCTCAAAAGCGACAGAGCGGTAAAAAACCGGAAATCTTTCGTGAGTATAAGCTCGCATAGCCTTTTGAAGGTTTCGAGCGGAGATGGAACAATCAGCGGATTATTGATCGCCAAAGCGCCGATGTACCATATAGCTAGCCAGAATGCAACAATTCCCGCGCAGGTTGCAACTTTTTTGAAAAGTTTCATGATTTAACCGAAGATTTTATCGTCGGGCAAAGCACCGCCCACCGAAGTTGGAGTGCAATTGTAAAGTGCTCCCCAAAATTCATTCAGAGCTTTTTTCATTTCTTCTCCTACAAGGTATGTGACGTTGCAGCGGGGAAGTGCGTTTTTAACAAGAGCTTCGTTGGCAGCAATACCTGCGGTGACGACAGCTTGTGCTGCCTTTTCTGCATCGGAATTGAGCACGTTGACAGATTCTTCGTATGCCTTAAGGAAGTTTTCGACTGCAACGGGATGCTCTTCGATAAATGCTTTTCTTGCTACGATACATCCCTGAACAAGTTCGGTGCCTGTGAGAGACTTCCATTCTGGTGTGAAGTCAAGAGCAACCTTGAGCGATGCGTTTTTTGTCATTGCCGCCGTAACCTTCGGCTCGGGAAGTACGCCGAGAGATGCTTTGCCGCTTGCAAGCGCGGCAGTGAGCTCATCGGGAGTGGCGTACGTATAATCAAGTGTAACTTTATCTGTAAGTCCCGAAAGCTTAAGAAGAGTTTTGAGAACGTATTCGGGATTCGAACCGCTTCCGGGAAGGTAAACGGTCTTGCCTTCCAGATCAGATATTGAATTGACTCTATCTCCGTTTTCGATCAGATAGAGAACCCCGAGTGTGTTTACGGCAAGTACCTCAATTCCGCCCTGAGTTTTATTGTAAAGAGTTGCTGCAAGATTGGTCGGCACAGCCGCAATATCAACGCTACTGCCGATCACAAGAGGGGCGACGAGAGTGGCATCCGCGTAGAAATCAATTTTGGCATTCATATTGTGATGAATACCGTTCTGAATGTCGCAGTAAAGAGGGGCTATACCGAATCCCGTAGTTCCGTTGAGAACCGCGACGCGTATCTCAGCAAAATCGGCAGGAGAAGTAGCTTCATTGTGAATGGTGTCTTCGCTTTCTCCCTGATTGCACGAAACAAGAGAGAAAAGGCAGAGGAGCGCGAGCGTGAGTGCGATAATTCTTTTCATAATAATTATGTCCTTTCTTGACTGTTAATTTATATTGTTGAGTTTATCTTGAGAGACTACGGTAATGATTTTGCCGTCTCTTTTTACCGCGCCTTCATCTTCCAGTGAATCAAATGCGCGATACAGTGAGGCACGGCTTAAATCGAGTGCATGTGCCAATGATGTCATCGACATTCCGAGTTCAACCGTCCCGTCATCGTTTCGCGGAGAGCTCTTGATAAACAGCGCAAGTTTACGCTCCGAACTTCCTGCAGTGACGCAATCGATCTTGGAATTGAGAAAAGATATTCTGTCAGCCAAAAATGATACCAGATTGCGCCTGAACGCGGGTTCCGATTCAAGCAATTGTTCGAAAGATTCTTTGGGTATGAAGAACATTTCGCTTTTACCGTCTCCGCATGCCAAGGTTCTCGTATTAGGAGGAGAAGCTGCAAAAATTCCCGCAACTCCGATCATGTTTCCGGGTGAAACGAATTTTAGTATTGTGCTTCTGTCTTTGTCTGCAGAATATATTACGCCTCGCCCCGAAAGCAGAATTCCCACCGCGGGAGAAAAGTCGGCTTTCATTTCTTCTCCTGAGCGAAAAGAGAGGCGCGTTCCTTGCGATAATATCAAATACTCGGTCAACCGTCTGTCGCAATTTTTAAACAGAGGCTGACATAAAATTAAATTTTTATGATTTTGCTTCATAATGCCACCAGAATGTCTCATATGATACATATTTGCAGATATTATATCATAATTACCTCTGAAAATCAAGCATTTATTTTTTATTTTTGAAATAATTGTATTGACATAATTCGCAATTTGTTATATAATATAATAGAATTATAATGCGAAAGTGTGGGTATTTAAATGACACTCGTAATTTTAGCCGCGGGAATGGGTTCGCGTTTCGGCGGTATGAAACAGATAACCCCCGTTGGTCCTTCGGGCGAATTCATAATCGACTATTCCTGCTACGACGCAATCAAAGCGGGATTTGATAAAATTGTTTTCGTTATCAAGAGAGAGAATCTTGATATTTTCCGCGATACTGTCGGCAAGCGCGTTGAAAAACACGTTAAAGTCGAGTATGCTTTTCAGGATATGACGGATATCCCCGCTCCTTTCTCGGTTCCCGAGGGAAGAGTAAAACCCTGGGGCACCGGTCATGCTCTTCTTGCGGCAAGAAACTGTGTCAGCGACAATTTTGCTACGATTAATGCTGATGATTTTTACGGTGCTGAGTCATATGCAATCATGGCTGAGTTTCTTAAATCTGCAGCTCCCATGCAGTTTGCAATGGCGGGATACAGACTCTCTAATACCCTGACCGAAAACGGCACGGTATCAAGAGGTATCTGCCTTGCGGATGAAAACGGAATGCTCAGCGAGATCACCGAAAGAACCGCAATCCGTCCCGCAGGTGATGATGCGGAATTTGAGGATAACGGTGAGTGGATTCCCGTCAGCGGCGACAGCATCTCATCAATGAATTTCTTCGGATTCACCCCCGAAGTCTTTGACTTTGCCGCTGAAAAATTCAAGAGCTTCCTTGAAAGCATCAAGGATCCGCTCAAGAGCGAGTATTATCTTCCCTCGATTGCATCTCTTGCAATGAATGCGGGACTTGCAACTGTTAAAGTGTGCCCCACACCATCGCGTTGGTACGGCGTAACATATGCCGCTGACAGAGAAGGTCTTGAAGGCAAGATCCGCGAAATGATAGATAGCGGTTTATATTCATCCGATTTATGGAGGTCAATTTAATATAATGAATGAAATTTTTGAAACAGCTAAAAAGTTCAACCTGCCGTCCGAGCCCGTTGGATACACCGAATGTAAGATCGGACATATTAATTCCACCTATTTTGTTGATTGCAAAAACGGAGATAAATACGTTCTTCAGAATATCAATACAGGAATTTTCAAGGATCCCGACATCCTTATGAACAATATCGTGGGTGTTACCTCGCATATTCGCAAGAAGCTTGAAGCGGAAGGCAAGGATCCCCTCCGCGGCACTCTTAAATTCTTCTGCTCTGTTGACGGACTCTATTATTATAAGGATGAGGTCGGCAGATGCTGGAGACTTTATAAGTACGTTGATGATGTTGATTGCTATCAGAGCGCGGATTCCACAGAGCTTCTTGAACGTGTAGGAATGGCTTTCGGACATTTCCAAATGCAGCTTGCTGATTATGACGCAGGAAAGCTTCGCGAGACTATTCCCAACTTCCATAACACTCCCTCGAGACTTAACGATCTTAAGATCGCGCTTGAAAAGGATGCGGTAGGCAGGGCGTCTTCTATCAAAGATGAGATCGACTTTGTTTTTGACCGCAGCGAAATTTGCTCCTATATTATGGACAGAATTGCTGACGGCACACTTCCTCTCCGTGTCACTCATAATGATACAAAACTTAATAACATCCTGATGGATCATAAAACAGGCGAGCCCGTGTGTATAATCGACCTTGATACGATCATGCCGGGTTCCGTGCTCTTTGACTTCGGTGATGCTATCCGTTTTGGAGCTTCGAGTGCAGCGGAGGATGAGACTGACCTTTCTAAGGTATATATGAGAGAGGATGCTTTTGATGCGTTTGCCAAAGGCTTTGTATCGGGACTTGAAGGCTCGCTTTCAGAGGAGGAGATTATGGAGCTTCCCATGGGTGCTCTTGTCATCACTCTTGAAAACGGAATCAGATTCCTAACCGACTATCTCAACGGAGACACCTATTTCAGAACCCACTATCCCCAGCATAATCTTGACCGCGCACGTAATCAGTTTGCGCTTGTCCGCGATATGGAGAAGAAGATGCCCCATATGCGCGAGATCGTAAAAAAGTATCTTTAAACCGAAATTTTTAAATACAGAGGTAAAATAAAATGGCTGTTCTTGTTACCGGCGGCGCGGGCTATATCGGCTCGCATACTGTGGTTGAGCTCATCGAAGCAAACCGCAAAGTAATCATCATCGACAATTTCTCCAACAGCAAACCCGAGGTTCTCAACAGAATCGAAAAGATCACGGGCAAGCGTCCCAAGCTCTACGAATGTGATCTTCTCGACCTTGAGGCAACCCGCAAGGTATTTGCTGAAAACGAGATCGACTCGGTTATTCATTTTGCAGGTCTTAAGGCAGTAGGCGAATCCTGCGCACAGCCCCTTCGCTACTATAGCCACAACTTTAATGCAACCTTCAACCTTATCAGCGCCATGATCGAATACGGCGTTGGTACTATCGTATTTTCTTCTTCCGCAACCGTTTACGGTTCTCCCAAGACTGTTCCGATCCGCGAGGATTTCCCGCTCTCGACCACCAACCCTTACGGCGAGACCAAGCTCGTTATCGAGAGAATGCTCAAGGACATCTGCGACGCCGGCGAGCTTAAGAGCGTTTCGATCCTCCGCTACTTCAATCCCATCGGAGCACACGAGTCAGGACTTATCGGCGAAGACCCCAAGGGGATCCCGAACAATCTCCTTCCTTATATCAGCCAGACCGCTATCGGAAAGCTTGAAAAACTTCACGTATTCGGTAACGATTATCCCACCCATGACGGTACGGGTGTTCGTGACTACATCCACGTAGTTGACCTGGCCAAGGCAAACCTCGCTACTCTTGACAGAGCTATGGCTGTGAATGGATCCGAATATTATAATGTAGGTACCGGTGTTGGATACTCTGTTCTTGACATCGTCAAGGCATTCGAAAAGGCAAGCGGTAAAAAAGTTCCTTACGTCATCGATCCCCGCCGTCCCGGCGATATCGCAGAATGCTACGCTGATCCTACCCTTGCAAAGAATGTTCTCGGCTGGGAAGCAAAGTTTGATATCGAGCGTATGTGTAAGGACGCCGACCGTTGGCAGTCGATGAATCCCGACGGATATAACGACTGATATGACAGAGAAGAAAATCTTTGGAGAGATCAACGGCAGAGAAGTATCTCTCTACATACTGAAAAATGACTGTCTTGAGGTTACTCTTTCGGATTACGGCGCAACAATTGTTCGTGTTCGTCTGACCCTCAAAAACGGCGAGGTGCGCGATCTTGTCCGCGGTTATGATTCTCTCGATTCTTATATAAATGCTGACGGCTACCTCGGCGCAGTTGTAGGACGCGT
Source organism: Clostridia bacterium (assembly GCA_017628755.1). Taxonomy (GTDB): domain Bacteria; phylum Bacillota; class Clostridia; order Oscillospirales; family CAG-272; genus CAG-390. Next base: position 11,228 of record JAGBYM010000080.1, read on the forward strand.
CGGAAACCGTATTTGCCGCGGCAAGTTCAGTCTCGACGGCAAGGATTACGAGCTTTATTGCAACAACGGCGTAAACCACCTCCATGGCGGTAAGATCGGTTTTGATAAGAAAATTTACGATACTGTTATTGATGGTGATAGCGTTATTTTCTCTGCTACGTCTCCGGATGGCGAGGAAGGCTATCCCGGTAAGCTCGATTATTCCGTAAAATACACTCTTTCGGGTATTTCACTTCGTCTTGACTATTATGCGGTTACAGACAAAGCAACTCCCGTAAATCTTACTAACCACGTTTATTTCAACCTTATGGGAAGCGGCACTGTTTATTCCCACAGAATAACCGTTGACGCTGACCGCTATATCCCCACCGATGATACTCTTATCCCCACGGGCGAGATAGCGCAGGTTGACGGCACTCCCTTTGATTTCAGAGAGGAGAAGTATCTGAGCGCGGGAATCCTCGGATCTCATAAGGACATCACCCTTGGCGGCGGACTCGACCACTGCGTCGTCTTTACAGACCGCGGAGAGGGAATGCACGAGAGAGTAAAGGTTACCTCCCCCGACGGTCTTGTTACCCTCAAGACCTATACCGATATGCCCGCAGTACAGCTTTACAGCGGCAACTTCCTCGGCAATAAGGATCACCCCTTCAGAGGCGGTGAGAAGCAGATCAAGCGCGCGGCGTTCTGCCTTGAGACAGAGGCAATGCCCGATTCGGTGAACCACGCAAACTTTACAAATACCGTTCTCCGTCCGGGAGAAGAGTATAAGACCTCAACGGTCTATGAGTTCATTGCAAACTGAAATGAAAAAACTTACTGATGCAAAAGCGACGGGAAATCTTCCCGCCGCTTTGCCGTATATGATTGCTCTTGCTGTATGCTGTATTGCCATGTCGGCAATCGAGCTTATATTTACGCCGACGTATTTCGTCAAAGCCGCTATAAAGCTCGCGCTTTTTGTGATAATCCCTATGTCGCTTGTTCTTGTTTGCAAAGAAACCGCAATGCTACGTTTCTTTAAGCCGAATAAGAAAACGCTTCTTCCGATGCTCGCATTCGGCGTGCTTATGTACGGCTTTATAATCGGCGCGTATTTCCTGCTCGGAAAATATTTTGATCTTTCGGGTATCACCTCGTCGCTTGACGAAATAGGAGTTACAAAACAGAATTTTGTGTTTGTCGCTCTCTATATTGCTGTGTGCAATTCCTTCCTCGAAGAATTTATCTTCCGCGGATTCGGATTCATCGGACTCTCTGAAAAAATAGGAGTCAAAAGTGCGTGCATTTTCAGCGCGATCTGCTTCGCGCTCTATCATATCACGATGATGATCGGTTGGTATTCTTTTTGGCTGACAGCACTTATCATCTTTGCACTCTTCGTCGGAGGAGTGATACTTAATATCCTCGACAGCAAATGCAATACTGTCTACCCCGCGTGGATAGTCCATATCTTTGCCAACCTTGCGATAAACACGATCGGAATGATCCTGTTCGGTATATTTTGAAAAATATGAAGCTTGTTTCGCAGCAAGCTTCATATTTTTATTCCCTTCCGCATATAATCAAATGCAAAGGAAGGTGAATTTTATGAAGATTCTTTCTCGTTTATCTGATTTCTATTACAGACTCGACCGCAAAAAGCTTTGGATCATATGGACTGCCAATATTCTCTGGATCGTTTTGCTTTTTTCATATATCTGGTGTCTTGATTCATATGCCGCAACATGGGAAGATAATATCCCCACACTGTCTCCGCTTGACTGTAAAAGTGCAGTATTGATGGAAGCCGAAACGGGACGGATTCTCTATGAGCAGAATGCTGACGAATCACTCCCTCCCGCATCTGTAACAAAAGTTATGACTCTTTTGCTTACCATGGAAGCTATCGAAAAGGGAAATATAACGCTTGATCAGATGCTTACTGCATCCGATCACGCCGCTTCAATGGGCGGAACACAAGTGTTCCTTGAAGTCGGCGAACAAATGAGCGTTGAAGACCTTCTCAAATCCGTCATAATCGCGTCGGCAAACGATGCCGCGGTCGTGCTTGCCGAGGCTATTGCAGGCAGTGAGGAATCCTTTGTTTCTATGATGAATAACCGCGCTTCCGAACTCGGAATGCAAAATACTCATTTTGAAAACACAAACGGTCTTGACGATACTGTCACAGATCACGTAACCTCGGCTCGCGATATTTCCCTGATGTCGCGCGAGCTTATCCGCCATGAAAAAATTCTAGAATATAGCTCGATATGGATGGATACCGTACGTAACGGTGAATTCGGATTGACGAACACCAACCGCCTTGTCCGCTTTTACAAAGGCGCAACCGGACTTAAGACAGGATCGACTTCGAAGGCAAAGTTCTGCATTTCTGCAACCGCCAAGCGGGACGGTATGCATCTTATTGCCGTTATCATGGGTGCGCCTACAAGAGATATCAGAAATGCGGAGGCAACCAAGCTTCTGGACTGGGGATTTGCCAATTATTCGCTTTACAAATACGATCCCTGCAGTCTTGGCGAAGTGAAACTTTTAGGCTCAAATACGAGCATGCTTGAATGTAAGACGGATGGTATTTCGTTACTCGTACCTAAAGGAACGTCGGGAAAAATAACGTCGGAAATAAATCTTCCCGAAAGCGTAAAAGCTCCTCTGTCCGCCGGAGAACAAGTCGGAAATATCGTCTTTAAACTGGACGGAGAAGAGATCGGCAAGGCCAAAATTGTTTCTTCGAGGGACGCAAATCCGATATCTTTTGCCGAATTGTTCTTTATTATGCTCCAAAAGTTTATTTTATGGTAAAAATATTATCGAATAAATGAAAATAGTGTTGAAATTTCATTCGTTTTGTGATACAATATATACGTAAAAATATATTCCAAGGATGGACACTCAAATGGCACTTAAACTTGATGATAAGTTTATCAAACCCTTTATTACCGATGAAGAGATCGCGGCTATCGCTCCCGAAGTAGAAGCTGCTGCGGCATCGCTTCGTGCGGGAACCGGCAAGGGTGCAGAAATGCTCGGTTGGCTCGGTCTTCCCGAAAACTATGACAAAGAAGAGTTCGCAAGAATCAAGGCAGCTGCAGAGAAGATTAAGAAATCCTGCGACGTCTTTATCGTTATCGGCATCGGCGGTTCTTATCTCGGATCACGTGCAGTTATCGAATTCCTTCGTTCTCCCAGATATAACCTTCTCAAGAAGGACACCCCCGATATCTATTTCTCGGGCTGCAATATCAGCGGCAGTGATCTCGATGAGCTCCTCGCTATCTGTGAAGGCCGCGACGTTTGCATCAACGTAATTTCCAAGTCGGGCACCACCACTGAGCCCGCAGTTGCTTTCAGATACTTCCGCGCTTGGCTTGAGAACAAGTACGGCAAGGAAGGCGCAAAGGACCGTATCTTCGTCACCACCGACAAGGCACGCGGAACTCTTAAGTCCTTCTCGACCGATGCGGGCTACGAGACCTTCGTTGTTCCGGATGACGTCGGCGGACGTTTCTCGGTTCTTTCCGCAGTAGGACTTCTTCCCATCGCTGTTTCCGGCATTGACATTGACGAACTTATGGGCGGTGCAGAGAAGGCTATGAAGGAGCTTGCTTCGGGTGACGTTTACACCAACGACGCATACAGATATGCGGCACTCCGCAACATTCTTTACCGCAAGGGCAAGGTTACCGAAATTCTCGTAGGTTACGAGCCCTATGAGCAGATGTTCTGCGAGTGGTGGAAGCAGCTTTACGGCGAAAGCGAAGGCAAGGACGGCAAGGGCCTTTTCCCGTCTTCCGTAATTTTCTCGACCGATCTCCATTCTCTCGGTCAGTACGTACAGTCTGGTCTCCGCACTATCTTCGAGACAGTTCTTTCGGTTGAAACTCCTGACAGCAATGCAAAGGTTCCGAACGATCCCGCAAACATCGACGGACTCAATTTCCTCTCCGGTATGCCTATGGCAGAGGTTAACCGCACAGCGATGAACGGTACTCTTCTTGCACACGTAGACGGCGAGGTTCCGAACATTGTTCTCAGACTTTCCGACAGAAGCGCGCTTTCTCTCGGTTATATGATCTATTTCTTCGAGCTTGCTTGCGCTGTTTCGGGTTACGTTCTTGACGTAAATCCTTTTGATCAGCCTGGCGTTGAGGCGTACAAGAAGAACATGTTTGCTCTTCTCGGCAAGCCCGGATACGAAGAAATGACCGCTTCTCTCCGCGCAAGACTCTAAAAAATTAAAATTTGTGTGTTTTTCGTTAAAAATATACTTGATTTTATCGGAAATCTATAGTATAATATTATAAAGGATTATAATCACCCAATACCCAGGAGGTTAATATGCTCAAATTAATTGTCGGAAAAAAAGGTTCCGGAAAGACCAAAGCTCTCATCAATATGATCAATGAGACTCTTGAAACATCCAATGGTTGCGTAGTTTGCCTTGAGAAGGGCATCAAGCTTCGCTATGATGTAAATTACCGTTGCAGACTCATCAACGTTGATGAGTACTATCTCTACGGTTCTTCTCAGCTTTACGGTTTCGTCGCTGGTATTCTTGCCGGCAACCATGACGTTACCGATCTCTACATCGACGGAACTCTCCGCATCTGCAACGGCGACGTTGAATCCTTCGAGAAGTGCGCTCATCACCTTGACGAGCTTGCTGACCGTTACAAGATGAACATCGTTGTTACCGTTTCTCTTGCAGAAGAGGAGCTTCCTGAAGCTCTCAAAAAGTATATCTGATCAATTCGGATAGTATAAGTTGCATAGCCGGGTCTTTTTTGAGGTCCGGCTATTGCGAAATTTTTGAAATAATTTAAGGATGTGATAAATATGGCTTACTATTACAAAGAACCTTCACGCACCTTCAGTGAATATCTGCTTATCCCGGGATATACTTCTCCCGACTGTATTCCCGCGAACGTATCTCTTAAGACTCCTCTTGTAAAGTTCAAGAAGGGCGAAGAACCTGCAATTTCTCTCAATATTCCCATGGTATCCGCTATCATGCAGTCGGTATCTGATGATAAAATGGCGATCGCTCTTGCGCGCGAAGGCGGCATGTCCTTCATTTACGGCGCACAGTCTATTGAAAATGAGGCTGCAATGGTTGCTAGAGTAAAGAACTACAAGGCAGGATTCGTTGTAAGTGATTCCAATCTTACACCCGATAACACTCTTGCTGACGTTCTTGAACTCGTTCGTCGCAACGGACATAATACCATCGCTATTACAGAAGACGGAACCGGAACAGGCAAGCTCCTCGGTATCGTAACAAGCAGAGATTACCGTGTTTCCCGTATGTCCACAGACGTAAAGGTTTCCGAGTTTATGACTCCTCTTGAGAAGCTCATCACTGCTCCCGCAGAGACCACTCTTAAAGAGGCTAACGATATTATCTGGGAAAACAAGCTCAACTCGCTTCCGATCGTTGACGGTGAGGGCAAGCTCCTTTATTTCGTATTCCGTAAGGACTATTCCGCGCATAAGGACAATCCTCTCGAAATGCTTGACAGCAAGAAGAGATTTATGGTCGGCGCAGGTATCAATACCCGTGACTATAAGGAAAGAGTTCCCGCACTTGTTGAGGCTGGTGCAGACGTTCTCTGTATCGACGCTTCTGAGGGTTATACCTGCTGGCAGAAGATGACTCTCGACTTTATCCGAGAAAAGTACGGTGACACCGTAAAGGTAGGCGCGGGTAACGTTGTTGACCGCGAAGGCTTCCGCTTCCTTGCTGAAGCAGGTGCAGATTTCGTTAAGGTCGGCATCGGTGGTGGATCCATCTGTATCACCCGTGAGCAGAAGGGTATCGGACGCGGACAGGCTACAGCTCTTATCGAGGTAGCTGCTGCTCGTGACGAATATTTTGAGGAAACCGGTATCTACGTTCCGATCTGCTCGGACGGCGGTATCGTTCACGACTACCATATGACTCTTGCACTTGCTATGGGCGCTGACTTTATGATGCTTGGCAGATATTTTGCAAGATTCGATGAGAGCCCCACAAACAAGCTCTTCATCAACGGCCAGTACGTTAAGGAATACTGGGGCGAAGGTTCCAACCGTGCGCGTAACTGGCAGAGATACGACCTTGGCGGCGCAACCGGTCTTGGATTCGAGGAAGGCGTTGACTCTTACGTTGTTTACGCAGGTTCTCTCCACGATAACGTTGCAAAGAGCCTTTATAAGGTTAAGTCCACTATGTGCAACTGCGGCGTGATCACAATTCCCGATCTCCAGAAGGATGCAAGAATTACTCTTGTTTCTTCGACAAGTATCGTTGAGGGCGGATCTCACGACGTTATTCTTAAGACTGCAAACGCAAAGTTATGAGTGGTAACGGCGATATTCATGCCGGACACCGTCAGCGCATGAAAGAACGCTTTTTAGCCAACGGACTGGAAGGTTTCAGCCAGCATGAGGCTATTGAGCTTATGCTGTATTATGCTATTCCGAGACGCGATGTCAATGAACTTTCGCATAGATTGATCGAAAGATTCGGTTCTTACAATGCCGTTTTTGACGCTGATTACGAAGATCTCCTTTCGGTCGAAGGCATCGGCGAAAATGCCGCCATTCTGTTTAAACTGATGGCGGCAAGCTGGCGCAAATATGCCTTGAACGATGGGGAGAAACCTTTTCTTTACGATAGTCCGCAGAAGATCGGAAATTATGCTGCAAGGCTTTTTATAGGTGCTTCAGTAGAAAAGCTGTACGTTATGCTTTTTGACAACAAAATGATGTTGCTGGATACAGTGAAGATTGCAGAAGGTGCAGTCAATTCGGTAAGTGCTCCACCAAGGGTATTTGTTGAAAAGGCTTTCAAGAAGAACGCTGCCTCGATAGTCTTGATACATAATCATCCAAGCGGTTTACCAAATGCTTCGGACGATGATATTTGCTTTACTCACAATCTTAAATCCGTTTTAAAGGGTGTGGGTATTGATCTGATAGACCATGTGATTGTAAGCGGTAAATATTATAAACCTATTTTTGGCGGCCTGCTCGGAGAAAGCCACTTTGCTTCGCGGGCAAATTTTGCTTATGATCCCAATCTGGATTCAAACGATATCAGAGAAGCAGATTTGGCAGTTGCCGCTGATGTTCCGTATAAAGGCGACAAAGATTCATGATAATTTTATATTGTTATGACATTGAAAAGAGAATAGAGGTCCATAATTATTTTCGTGATCTCGGTTTGACAATCGAAGCTTCCGCACCCAGAGAATTCCGCCTGCGCGGTTTTGCTGCCGATGCGGAAGCTTTGCTTATTGTAGGTGATACACCGCCCGGATATATAGCCACGCTAAATTTACAGTTGCCTATATTTAACGTAGGCAGATATCAGCTTGGCGATGCGTTTCATTTCAGAGAATATACAGATCCACGTCTGGCGCAGATGCTTTCAGCATTCTCTTCGGATGAGCCATTCTTTTCCTATAATGATATTTTGTTCGGCAAGACAGGAAGGGTGCTCTTTCTCGGGTACGATATGAAGCTTAACAGCGTTCAGAGATCAATTCTTCATTTTCTTGTCAAAAATAAAGACAGAAGCGTACCGTCCGATGAGCTGATTGAAGTATGCTTTGGTGATACACATAAAAGCCATATCGTGCTTTCCAAAGAAATATCACGCATAAATGCAAAGGCTTTTAACATTGGCGGAAGAAGAATGATATGCTCTCCAGCAAGAGGATATTACAGAATTAAAAAATACATATAACAAAAAAGCTATCCGTACGGATAGCTTTTTGTTATATGATATCGGTTACCGTAATAGTTCCTTCTCCGGCTTTGAAAGAAACTTCATAATCAGCATACTTGAACGTGTATATCCTTTCGGGATCATCCTGATATCCGGGACGCGGATCTTCTGCGAGAATTGCAGTAATCTCGTTTTGGAGTACTTCATCAATTTTTTCATTTATTGTATCCGAAAACACGACTTCAACTTTCGGAGCTTCGCTTGTCAGCGCAAAACCGCTCAGAGCCTCGGGATGCGAATCGGTGTAGGCAAGATATGGCTTGATATCGTATATAGGCGTTCCGTCCAGAAGATCGGCACCAGAAACAGTAAGCACGGGGCCCTTTGGGGTATCAAGCTCGATGGATACGAGCTTGACCGATGAAAGTCCGATCGGATTTGGTCTGTATGGAGATCGCGTAGCAAAAACGCCCATTCGCATATTTCCTCCTAGACGAGGGGGACGTACTGTCGGTGACCACTCGGATCTGACGGCTTTGGAGAATTGCCAGAGAAGCCACAGATGCGAATAACCTTCAAGACCGCGGAAGGCATCAGGGTTGCGATATTCGGGAGCAAATATTATTTTGGCTTCAACAGTATCAACAAGTCCGCTCTGGCGCGGGATGCCGAATTTTTCCTTGTATCCGCAATGAATGTGTGCGATCGGTTTGATCAGCATTTCTCCGTTGTTCATACGTTGCCCTCCGAGGATTCGCCGTTCGCAAGCAACGAGAGCATCTCATATACGCTCTTTATCGGTATGAGGCGCACAGATGTGTCTATAGGACGTTTTTCTATATTACGGTAGGGAAGAATGATTCGCTTGAATCCAAGCCTCTCAGCCTCTTTTACGCGGCTCTCAAGGTTTGATACCGCACGGCATTCACCTGCAAGACCGATCTCGCCTATTGCAAGAAGATCCTCGGGGACGATCTTATCGGTTATGGAGGACATCAATGCAAGCGCCGCGGCTGCGTCGGAAGCGGGTTCGTCAAGTCTCATTCCGCCGATAACGTTAATATACACGTCATTTGCGGAAAACTTTAAACCGAGACGTTTTTCGAGAACGGCAAGAATTAGATAGATACGGCTGTAATCCATGCCGTTTACCGTTCTTCTTGGCGAAGGGAATGAGGTGGTTGTGACAAGTGCCTGGACTTCAGCGATCAAAGGTCTCGTGCCTTCGATAGTACAGAGTGCGCAGTTTCCGGAAACCTTTTTGGGTCGACCGGCAAGCAGAACTTCTGATGGATTGGGAACCTCGCAAAGTCCCTTGTCCGTCATCTCAAAAACTCCGATCTCGTTGGTGGAGCCGAAACGGTTTTTGACAGAGCGAATGATTCTGTACGCCTGCTGATGCTCGCCTTCGAAGCAAAGAACTGCATCAACCATATGCTCAAGTAGCTTAGGACCCGCAATAGATCCTTCCTTGTTAACGTGACCGACGAGAATAACGGAGATGCCATCGTTCTTAGCCTTCGAAATGAAAGAAAGAGCACTTTCACGTACCTGCGTCACGCTTCCGGGGGAAGATGCCGACTGAGGCGAGAACATAGTCTGTATCGAGTCCACTATCAGTACGTCGGGCTTGACTCTGTCGGTCTCTTTAAGTATCTTATCAATGTTTGTTTCCGTGAGTACAAGAAGTTCACGTCCCTTGACTCCGAGACGAGCCGCGCGGAGCTTGAGCTGACCGCTCGATTCCTCTCCCGAGATATAAAGAACTTTTCTTGTCTCGCCTAGAATCCCACTGATCTGCAAAAGCAAAGTGGACTTACCGATTCCTGGTTCACCTGTGAGCAGAACGACCGATCCTTTAACCAGACCTCCGCCGAGTACTCGGTCGAGCTCGCCGAGTCCTGTAAGCGAACGGATGCAGCAGTCAGCTTCAAGCTGATCGAGGGGTGTCGCGCGGCTGTCCGAGCCGATACTGTAACCGTGTTTAGCTTCTGCAATCTTAGATTGAGGAGAAGTATCTATAACGTCCTCAACAAACGAGTTCCATGCGCCGCATTTGGGGCATTTACCCATCCACTTGGGGCTTTCATATTCGCAAGTAGAGCAAATATAAACCGTCTTTAAACCTTTCATGTTCCGTTCCTTATAAACTGTGTTCAGAAATGATATTTCCGTTAAGATTCTTCAGATCAAATCTACCGTTTTCGAAAATCATATAAGAGTTAGCACTTCCGTTCTTCGGTATCGAAACCGAACCGGGATTGACCACCCAAACTCCGCCAACTGACTCAAAGCATGGAATGTGTGTATGACCGTGAAGCAGGATGTCGCCATCTTTAAGTTTCGGAAGATTCTGCGCATTGAAATGATGACCGTGCGTAGCAAATATTACATTCTTGACAAGTGAAGCATCTGATATTATCGCATATTCGGCAAGTACGGGAAAGTCAAGAACCATGTCGTCAACCTCGCCGTCGCAGTTTCCGCGAACGCAGATTATGCGGTCAGAAAGTCCGTTCAGCATAGCAATTACCGATTTGGGCGCGTAATCTCGAGGCAGATCGTTTCTTGGACCGTGATAAAGAATATCTCCGAGCAAAAGCAGTCTGTCGGCTTTTTCGTGTTCAAATGCTTCAATAAGCTTTTTGCAGTAAAAGGCAGATCCGTGGATATCGGATGCAATAAGCCATTTCATAAATAATCACCTTCTGTAAATATACTTCCTAAATATTATACAATATTTTTTGCCTTTTTGCAAGGTTTAAGCTTTACTTTCTTCAAGAAAAGATGTCAGAGAAGAGAAAATCACGAAAGTCAGCTTTTGTCTGTATTCTTCTGTTGAGAGTAATTCACATTCCTCGGGATTGGATAAAAATCCGCATTCCACAAGAATTGCCGGATAAGTCGCGCGGTCAAGTAGATATATATTTTTTCCCGACTTGGTTTCTCTGTTGTTTTGTGGCTGCAGAAGTGATATTACGTCGTGTCGCAAAGCTTCAGCTGTTTGGCAGCTTATGGGTGTATGATCGGAATAATAAACCGTAAGTCCCGAATATTTTTGCTGCGGAAAGGCATTCATGTGAATTCCGACAAATAGATCAGGTATGGCAGAGTTTGCGATTTCAAGCCTTGCTGCAAGATCAAGAACCTTTTTTCTGCCGTTATAATTTACGTTTCTGTCATATAGCATAATATCTTCTGTGCGTGTGGGAATGACCTCATATCCTGCAAAGCAGAATAATTCGCACAGATCATCGGAGATGAGAAGGTTTAGCTCTTTTTCGAGAACACCGTTTATTCCAACAGCGCCGCCATCCTCACCGCCGTGTCCTGGGTCGACTACTATGATCCTTTTTGGCTCAACCGCGACAGACGTACTTCGTGATAAGTTAGTTTCAACCGTCAATTTTGATGTGATTGTACAGTAACATATAAACAATAGAGCAAAAACTGCAATGAACGAAAAGTTGTTAATAAGTAATTTTGTATCTTCTGTTTTCATCATTATCCCTCCTACATAATAATTATTTGATTTGAGAAGAGAATATGACAAATAAAAAACATCAAGGTTGTCTCCTTGATGTTTTTTATACGAAGATGATTATTTCTCGAGAGTATTGAGATACTCAACGACGTCTCCAACGGTTACGAACTTATGCATTTCGTCTTCCTGAATCTCGATTCCGAAGGTCTCCTCACAACGAAGGATGAGCTCGGCAAGTTCAATGGAATTGATTGCAAGATCACCGGAAAGCTCAGCGTCGAGAGTGATCTTATCCTCTTCAACCTGGAACTCTTCGATAAGAAGTTCTTTGAACTGTTCAAACATAATAGATTTGCCTCCAAATAAGTATACGGGTATTTTCTATCGACATAAAAGCCACGCATATTATACAATATTTGCCCGGATTTGTCAATACAAAATTTGTAAATAATATTCGCTAAATGTCATATTACAACAAAATTTGAGAATATCAGCGGTATTTATAGCGTTTATTGTTTGCGGTGCCCCTGATAATAGCTTTTACCGTTATATATACTACTGTAAAAACAACTGCAAATATCACGGAGGCGATAAAAACTCTGCTGTGAGATATTTCTTTGATCTTGGTAAGCGCATACAGAACTTCGCTTTGCGCAATCGACGTTTTTGTTACAAGCTCTACCGTTGCAAGCTCCTCTCCGTTATAATAAGCGGTGATCAATCCGACGTGCGCGCCCTCAGCTATGGGAGCTTGAAGCTCTTCTGAATTCAAAGAATGGCTGTATGTTATGTCAGTTCCCAAGACTGTTGTTTTGGGCAGATATGCGCTTACGCTTTTCGACGGTACTACGAGAACACTGTCAATATCAAGAGACATTGTAACCGGCATTTCGCATACGGTCTTCCCAACCGAAATGATCTCAACATAGCCCCAGGCATCATATGCCCAGCCGATAAGGTCGTTAACCAGTGCATACGACATGATCGTTCCGTCATCGGTAATGCCTGCACCCATGACTATGCAAATATAGGAAAGATTTCCGTTGTCGGCGACAGTTACTGCGCAATAACCGCTTTCTGTAGTGCTTCCTGCGGCAAGACCGTGGCAAAGAGAATTGAAATATTTGGCGGTATAGCCTGTTCCTACAAGATAGTTCCTGTTTTCAAAAACGAAATTTTTATCGCCGAGTTTCTCTGTTTTATGATCGCTTGCGGTGGTTATCTGCATAAGAAGCGGATTTTCGGACGCGGCAAGGCAAAGCTTGGCAATGTCATTAACGGTAGTGTACATCGATTCGTGATGCATACCCGTTGCGTTGGCATAAAAGGTATCATTCATGCCGAGAGTGACTGCTTTGTTATTCATAAGCGTGATGAAATTAGGCAGATTGCCCGAAACCACATGAGCGAGGATGTTGATCGATCTATGGCAACCTCCGCAGAATGCCAAATACAAAAGATCGCGGATTGAAAGGTTATGACCTTGCACGATATTGAAGTGCTGACCGACAACTCCATCAATCATTGCCTGCGTAACAACAACGATGTCATCGAGCCTGTCGTATAGCATCTCGGTGCAGATAAGTCCGGCCATGATTTTTACTGTAGAAACCGGCTGGATTTTAACGTCTGCGTTTTGGCTTACCAGAATACGGTCGTTCTCAACGTTATATAAATAAACCGCGTTTGCATTTTCGAGCGGTATTTCTTCGAACGCTTTTGCCGAAGTGTTTACCGTTCCCGCGGAAATTAAACAAATTATAGAAATTAAGAGCGCCGCGGTTAGGAGCCAGGCCGACCCGCGGCGTATAAAAGATTTTAGTACCATGTTACCACAAAAATCAGTTGTTATTTATAAAATAATTACGCGCATATTCAGTATCGTGTGCAATTCTTGATTTGAGCTCATCAACAGAATTAAAAGTAAACTCTCCACGTATACGCTCAAGAAATTCAACCTTGATGCAAGACGGTGTTGAGTCGATCACCGTGTCGAGAATATGCGTTTCAATGCGAACCCTACCGCTCGAATCAAGTGTTGGAGCAAGACCGATATCGCTGACTGAGTTAAATACACGACCGTCATCAAGCGTAGTTCGTGTTACATAAACTCCAAACGCGGGAATGGCTCTGATATCTTCGGGAAGCTGATTGAGAGTAGGGAAACCAAGCTTTCTGCCGTCTTGTCTGCCGGATGATACATTTTGCTGTATAGCGTAAGGTCTGCCGAGCATCATGCGGGCGAGTTTGACATCGCCTTCCTTGATTGCAGCCCTGATTCTGCTGGAGCTTACCGGCTGTTCTCCGAAATAGATCGGATCGAGAGTTATAACGCGGTCCTTGAAGTAATCACGAAGGAGAAGGGGAGTACCGGCGCGGTTTTTACCGAAAGCAAAGTTGAATCCGCATACGACGCCAATTGCTCCGCATTCTTTAATAAGTATTTCAGTGATGAAATCGCGTGCATCAAGACCGCGCAGTTCTGAGAATCCGGCAACAAAAAGCGAGCATATTCCTCTTGCGGCGAAGAGCGCTTTTCGTTCTTCACTGTCGCCGAGAATTTTAATGTTGCTCCCCGGAGCAAAACATGCGGGCGGAATATCAAAGCAGAAAACCGCAGGTTCGGCACCAAGCTCGTCCGCAAGTGAAACAGCGGCATCGATTACTGCACGGTGTCCGATATGAAAACCGTCAAAACTGCCGAGAGCAAGAACTCTTCCCGATATTTTCTCCGAGTTGGATTTAGCTGAAAGAGAATAATGAGTCATAGAAACTTACTTCTTTATGATAATATCCGTAAAATAGAATTTTGCAAGCGCGTCAAGAAGCTCGTCGCGATCAAGCTTTGAGATCAGGCCGCGGGCGTTTCTATGGCTTGTGATATAAGTCGGATCTTCAGAAAGAATATATCCGACGATCTGGCTGATAGGATTGTATCCTTTTTCTTCAAGAGCTTCGTATACCGCAAAAAGGATCTCGCGGATAGTTGCGTCTCTATCCGACATCGAAGGAAATTTTCTTGTATTGTAATTTGTATCGTGGGCGTTTTTGCTCAGCATTTCAGTTACCTCCTTAAAGATACAAATATTCATTTATATTATACTCTAAAATAGAATTAATTTCAATAGTTTTTTGCCGAAAAAATAAAATAATCGGTATAAAAATCATATAAAATTTAAATAAATGCAAAGAATTGCTTATATGAATAAAAATAAATGAAAATATATTGACAGTTGTAAAAAAATAGGTTATAATGATATAATACCTGAAATGAGAGGAGGACTCGGCTTTGTCGGATAAAGAGAAAAGAAATGCCATAGATGATTTCTGGAATATAGACTCACTTGTGCCTAAAAAGCGTACACCCGCGGTATTTGACGATAAGCATACCGAAGCCGCAGAGATCGAGATTCCTCTGCCCGGTAAAGAAGCACAGAATGCCCCGAAAACCGAGAAGATTCCCGAAGACAGTGTGATAAAAAGATATATTCATCCGCATACCGCAGAGAGCGAAAAGAAAAAGGTTCCTGACGAGGAATATACTCCCGAAAACTCTCTTATTCATTCCGTACGCTTGTATTCATGGAGTAGTGCATATCCCTATTACGAGCAATTCAGACGCGCAGCGATCTTTTATTATAACAAGACCTCGCATAAGGTTGAGGCTGAGCCTTACTTTTCGTATATGCCGCAGTATTCACAGCTGAATGACCGTCAGCTAGCGTACTATCTTTGGTTCAGAAGCGAGATACGTGCCGGAAGATATCCTTCGGTAGATTACAGTTATATTTTGCTTTTGATATACGAAACTATAAATCTTTCGGATAAACTGCCGAGGGAGAGAAGTGTTGATCTTCTTGCAAATCTCTGGCTTAATTACAGAGAGGATTATCCTCGCCTTGACGTTCAGCTCTCCGAGTGGATCTTCGATATGTGTCTTCTTGGTAAGATGGAGCCTCCGCGTGACATACTCGGTGTTGTTGGAAATTCGCTTCCGGCTACCGCGGGTCTCCGTGAGTTTTACGCCGATGCAGTAGGAGATGCCGGTGCGTTTGCATCCTTGCTTATCCGCCATTGTTCGAATTACAATTTCAAAAAAAGCAAATTCGCCGTCGGAGAACATGTTGATCTTTACAAGAAACACATGCACGGTGTGCTTGCATATATGATCTCAAAGAGTAATGACCCGGCTCACCCATTTGAATTTGCGGGGCTGAAGCTCCAGGACAGCCGTACACAGCGCGATACCTATACCGGCGCACTCTGCAGCCCGAAAGTGAAAAAGCGCATAGAGATCGAATTTTGCTCCTTCTCGCATTCGCATGAATTGCGTTTTATAGTGACAGATATCCTGAAATACGCTGAAAACCGTATCCGTGCGCATATCGGTGTGAAATCGAGACTGTCGCTCAATGCGCTTCCGGCTGGTATCAAGGCTCTTGCGGAAGAATATTTTAACCGAGAATTGCCGATCAGAAGCGTTCACCCAAGCGTAAAAGACGAAGTTCCCGAGTACGAAAAGCTTTATGAGCCCACATCAAGCGGACTCTCGTTTGATTCCGCAGCAAAGATAGAAGCCCTTTCTTGGGAGACTACCGAAAAGCTTGTCGAAACATTTGTAGATGAAGAAAATCCTATAATACTCGAACCCGAGAATATTCCGGAACCTGTTGAAGAAGAGTCGGAAACGGATTTTATTGATGGCTTGAGCGACTCCGAAAAAGAGTTTGTTTTAGCAGCACTTGAGGGCGACGGATCTAAGCAGTCCGCCATAGCGGCTCGCGAATCGTCGCTTCCCGATATAATCGCCGATAGGATCAACACCCTTGCCGCGGATATATTCGGAGATATTATACTTGAGGATCTGGGCGGAAGCTACGGAGTCCTTGAGGATTATGAAGAAGAATTGAGAGGAGCATTGGAAAATGGAAAATAAGAATCAGAAGATACCGAAAAGAATACTGTCATCGCTGATAGCATCGGTTTCCGCGGGAGTTGTTCCGCGCTCGGGTGCTCCTTACATTGCAATAGGCAGACACGATGAGATAAATGCTTTACTTTCCGATCTTGAACTTATGAACGAGGGCGGCGGAAGCATGCGTTTCCTTGTCGGCAGATACGGAAGCGGAAAAAGCTTTTTGATGCAGCTTATCAGAGGATATGCTCTTGAACGCGATTTTCTTACCGCGGACTGTGACCTTTCGCCCGAACGCCGTCTCTACGGAAGCGGAGGTGCGGGAGTCGCAACCTACAGAGAGCTCATGAAGAATCTTGCATCAAAAGCCGCGCCCGACGGCGGAGCTATGCCAAAGATCATTGCTAAATGGGTATTTTCTCTGCAAGGCGAGCTTATAGCCGAAGGCATTACTCCCGATTCACCTCAGTTTTCTCCCAAGCTCGATGCGAAGCTTTTTGAAAGTCTGCGTGAAATAGAATTTCTTGTCGGCGGTTTCGATTTTTCGAGAGTTATCGGCGAATACTACCGCGCAACTCAGCGCGGAGACGATCTTCGCGCCGCATCCTGCTTACGTTGGCTGAGAGGTGAGTTTTCTACCAAAACCGAGGCTCGAAGAGAGCTCGGATTTGACGTTTCCGCAATAATCGGAGACAACAACTGGTATGATTTCCTCAAGCTTTGGGCGTCTCTTTCACGCGCTATGGGATACCGCGGATTGCTCGTGTTCATTGATGAATGTGTAAATCTGTACAAGATCCCTCACCGTGTCTCGCGTGAAAATAACTATGAAAAAATTCTTTCGATGTTTAATGATACCTTGCAGGGAAGAGCTCCCCATCTCGGTCTTGTGCTCGGCGGAACACCGCAGTTTCTCGAAGATCCGCGCCGTGGTCTATTCAGTTACGAAGCTCTCAGAAGCCGTCTTTGTGACAGCAGATTCGCATCGGAAAAGCATAAGAACTTTGTCGGTCCAGTAATCAGACTCACCAGACTTTCTGATGATGAGCTTTTGGCTCTTGTCGTCCGTATGACCTCCCTTCACGGACAGAATTTCTCATGGGAACCGAGAATCACAAGAGACGAACAGGTTAAATTCGTGCAGATATGTCTCGATCGCGCGGGTGCAAATATGATGATAACTCCGCGTGAAATGCTCCGCGATTATATGACTCTGCTCAATATACTCATGCAGAACCCGAATGTCGATTTTAACGCGATTGTCGGAACCGCCGTTACTCTCAAAACCGATGCGGAAGAAGATGTGCCCGCAAAGACCGAGGATGCACCGCGCTCGAAATTCGATCCCGAAGATATTGATTTCTGACGGAGGAAAATATGAATAATATCGATAGCGTATTCGAACGCTTTCCCGATTATATCAGGGAGTATATTTACAGCCATTCCTGGGACTCTTTGCGCGAGATACAGCTTCTAGCGGCAGACTCACTCTTTAATTCCGAAAACAATCTTCTCCTGACGTCCTCCACCGCATCGGGTAAGACAGAAGCAGCTTTCTTCCCGATACTTACAATGCTTGAAGGTAATCTCCCCGAAAGCGTTGCGGTTCTTTATATCGCGCCTCTCAAAAGCCTTATCAACGATCAGTTCGGACGCATTGAAGAGCTCCTTGATATCTCGGGAATTCCTGTGACGCATTGGCATGGCGACGTAGCACAGTCGCATAAGAAAAAGTTGCTTGAAAAGCCCCGCGGAATCCTGCAGATTACTCCCGAGTCGCTCGAATCGATGCTTATGAATCGATCGAACGATCTTGTGCGTATCTTTTCAGGACTGATGTTCGTCGTAATAGATGAGATCCACACCCTGACGGGTTCGGACAGAGGCAACCAGATCATCTGCCAGCTTTCAAGACTCGGCAGACTTATCGGTCATCACCCCCGCAGAATCGGACTTTCCGCAACCGTCGGAGACACCGAACTTGCAGCTTCGTGGCTTGGCGCAGGAAGTGGAAGAGATACTGATGTACCCGTACCCACACCCGAAAAGCTCCGCTGGAGACTTGGAATGGAGCACTTCTATATACAGAACGATGCCCATCTCCAATCGGATGACGCAAGAAAGAACGTCGATGAAGGCGCATTAAAACGCGCTGTAATAGATGCGGGATACGAATACATTTATGATTGCGTGCGCGATAAGAAATCTCTTGTTTTCTCCAATTCGCGAGAGGAGACCGAATATATTACCGCAACTCTGCGCCAGATAGCAAAGAATCGCGGAGACAAGGATATCTTCTTAATCCATCACGGAAATCTGTCCGCCTCTATACGTGAGGAAGCCGAACAGAAAATGAAGGACGAAGATATCCATGCAGTAACTTGCGCGACGGTTACTATGGAGCTTGGAATTGATATCGGCAAGCTTGAAAGAGTAGTGCAGAATTCTTCACCGAATTCGGTTTCAAGTCTGCTTCAGCGCCTCGGACGCTCGGGCAGACGCGGACAGCCTCCCGAAATGATGCTTGTGTTCAGAGAAGAGGATCCGCTCCCCAATACGCCTCTGCCTCAGCTTTTGCCCTGGGAACTGCTGCGTGCTATAGCAATTGTTCAGCTGTATATTGAGGAACGCTTCATCGAACCTCCGCGAATCAAAAAGCTTCCGTTCAGCCTTGCATTTCATCAGACCTTAAGCACTCTCGCTTCAAGCGGAGAACTGACTCCCCGTGCACTTGCGGAAAGAGTTCTCGGATTGCCTCCGCTTTCGAGAATTACCAAAGAGGATTATAAAACTCTGCTTATCTCGATGATCGAAAACGATTATATTGAGATGACAGAAGAAAAGGGACTAATTGTAGGTCTTGCAGGCGAGAGACTGATTTCAAGCTTCAAATTCTACGCAGTTTTCAAGGACAGCGAGGATTTTACCGTAAGACACGAATCCGAAGAAATCGGAACAATAACAACGCCTCCACCCGTAGGAGACCGTTTTGCGCTTGCGGGAAAGGTTTGGGAAGTCGAAGAGTTGGACGTTGCGCGTAAGCTTATATACGTAAAGCCGGTCGAAGGAAAAATGGAAGTTTCCTGGCCCGGTGATTACGGCGAGATCCATACAAAAATTCTCAAACGCATGCGCCGTGTTCTGGAAGAAGATACCGTGTATCCATATCTCAAGCCTAACGCCGCGCACCGACTTGAAGTTGCTCGTCATCTTGCAAGAAACACGGGTATGCTCGAGCATTCAATCGTACACCTCGGCGGCTATTTATGGTGCATTTTTCCTTGGCTCGGTACACGATCGTTCAGAACATTCAGAAAGTTTTTGGCATCGCATGCCTTTGAATACCGTATAAGCGGTATTGAGCACGAAGCCGGAGCTTATATAACCTTCAAGATGGAACGCGGTAACGATTATGCTTTGGCTCAAGGACTGGCTTCTGCAGTTGAACGTGAAGGAATATCTCCGATGTCGCTTATCGGACAAGCGGAAAATCCCGTGTTTGATAAATATGATGAATATATTCCGAACTCGCTTCTGCAAAAGGCATATGCGGCAGATAAACTTGATCCCAATGAAGCCGCGGAACGTATCATCGAAATATATAAAGAATATAAAGAATAAAAAGCAAACAGCCGATCGTCAGATACGGCTGTTTTCTTTTCTTTCTCGTGCCAACAGATCAAGCAGAAGTGTTCCTGCCCAAAATATTATGTAAGTTGTCAGTATGTAATCGAGCATCGGGGCATAGTAGAGTTCGACTCCTGTACTTCCTATATTCACTTCAGCCTCGCATAAATAGTAAATTCCGCAGAGCGCAAGAATCACAAGTGACGCTCCGAATTTGTAAAAAGCAATTTGCATTTTACCCATCTCCGAAAATGCTTTTATAATTTTTCTCATATCTTAATTCCTTTGGTAATTAATGAATATTTTTGAATTATACATTTAAACATGTATGCAATTGTTTGTATTAATATTATAACATACAAAATTAAGCTGTTCAAGCGGTATATTTTACCGTTTGATATGCAATAAGAAATAATTATTTTATTATATCGACAGATTGTTACCCATTTAGGGGTTTGTCAGGATATAGAAAGAATGATAAATGTCGTACACAATGTCGCTGACTTGTCTTTGAATTTGCGAAATTGATGATTCTTTTGTTCAGTTTGCATAAAAACAGTGATCCAATTTGGGAATTTCGACGAATAGAATAATATGATATAATAATACAAAAAGTGTCAAAAAGCGAGGAAAAGAAAATGAAGTGTATGAAAACAACAATAACTCTCCTGAGCGCGAATAAAAAGCACGTGTCTGATAAAGTTGTAGTTTACAGACTGTTTCATGTCTGCGGTTGCAAAGGTCAGCATTTTGCTATCAATGTTTCGATTGATAATGAAAGCAGTATTTGTAAATTCGGAAAGGACCGCGCTAAAGCTTATGATATATATCGAAAAATTGTTAAGAATGGGGTTACTCCTTGCTGTTTGAGTGATATTGCAGAAGATTTTGAAAAAGACATATAACTTTGAATATTTACTGCTGTTTTTGAGGTTTTTTCGTGTTATCTCTTTACAAACCCGCCAAAATGTGATATTATATATTATGATATATTATAAAATGTTTTGAAAGGTCAGGTGTCAGAAAATGAAATGTCCGCATTGCGGTTGCCTTGAAAGCAAGGTTATTGACTCGCGCCAGAATGTTGAAAGCAATAATATACGCCGTCGCCGCGAATGTATGTCGTGTCAAAAGAGATTCACTACGTTTGAGGTTGTCGAATCTGTTCAGACTATCGTTATAAAGAAAAACGGATCAAAACAGCTGTTTGATAAGCAAAAGCTTCTTTCCGGACTTATGAAGGCATGTGAAAAACGACCTGTTAATGCTGAGGCAATTGCAGCAGAGATTGAGGCGGAGCTGCATAATTCGCTTCGCCAGGAAGTAACGTCCGGCGATCTCGGCGAAATGGTCATGCGCAAACT
This sequence comes from Clostridia bacterium, assembly GCA_017628755.1. GTDB lineage: Bacteria > Bacillota > Clostridia > Oscillospirales > CAG-272 > CAG-390. The sequence continues at coordinate 32,338 of JAGBYM010000080.1, forward strand.
TAAGGAAGTTGATGATGTTGCGTACGTTCGCTTTGCAAGTGTGTACCGTGAGTTCAAGGATATCGAAACCTTTATCAAAGAGCTTAACGAGATTAAAAAGACGAGCACAGATTAAGGCGGTGATTTTATGAGAAAAACAAAAATCGTATGCTCCATAGGTCCGGCAAGTGAAAGCGAAGATGTGCTTCGCGGGCTTTGCCTTGCGGGCATGAACGTAGCAAGGCTTAATTTTTCCCACGGTACTTATGAAGAGCATCAGAGACGCATAGACGCGATCAAAAAAGTACGCAAAGAGCTGAATTTACCTATCGCGATTATGCTTGATACCAAGGGTCCCGAATTCCGTATCAAAACATTCGCTGACGGAAAGATTATGCTCGAAGACGGAGATAAATTTACTTTTACCACAGATGAAGTTATCGGAGATAAAAACAAAGTTTCGGTCACATACAAAAAGCTTAACGAAGAACTTTTCCCCGGCGACAAAATATTGCTGAATAACGGTTTGCTGATTTTTTCTGTAGACAGTGTCGAAGGTAATAATATTAACTGTACCGTTATTTGCGGCGGAGAGCTTTCCGACAGGAAGAGTATGAGCTTCCCGGGAAAGCATCTAAAGCAGGATTATCTCTCCGAGCAGGACAAGGCGGATCTTCTTTTTGGTGTCAAAAATGAAGTTGATTACGTGGCATGTTCCTTTGTTTCCTGCAAGCAGGATATGATAGATATCAGAAGTTACCTTTCCGAGATCGGCGGTGGTTATCTCGACCTTATAGCAAAGATTGAAAATCAGTCGGGATACGACAACATTGAAGAAATATGTGAGCATTGCGACGGTATAATGGTTGCAAGAGGTGACATGGGAGTTGAGGTTCCGTTTGAACAGCTGCCCGCGATTCAGAAGCACCTTATCACAAAGTGCAGACTGCTCGGTAAGCGTGTTATCACGGCAACCGAAATGCTTGAGTCCATGATACACAATCCCCGCCCGACAAGAGCGGAGATTTCCGACGTAGCAAATGCAGTCTACGACGGTACCAGTGCGATAATGCTTTCAGGCGAAACTGCAGTAGGTGCATATCCTGTTCTCACCGTACAAACAATGGCTAAGATCGCAGAAACTGCTGAAAGCGATATTGATTACGCATCAAAGTTCTATGCCTCGGAATTTAAGATCAGGAATTCCGTAGACGCAATCTCGCACGCGACATGCGCTATGGCAATCGACATTGATGCCAAAGCGATAGTTGCATGCTCGCTTTCGGGAATGACAGCGCGTCTTGTTTCACGCTTCCGCGCTCCCGTGCCGATTATAGGCTTGACGACAAATGAAACAACATGGCGTAAGCTTGCGCTTTCTTGGGGAGTAATGCCGGTTATGTGTGAGAAATACACATCTATTGACGTATTGTTCTATATTGCAAAGAATACCGCAGCTGATGTTCTTTCGCTTGAAAAAGGTGATAAAATAGTAGTCACCGGCGGTGACATCACCGGAAAATCCGGAAACACTAATCTTATCAAGGTTGAAGAAATAATCAAATAACAAATAACCCCGACCGAATCGGTCGGGGTTATTATTATAAGTTGAAAACTTAAGCGTTAAGTCTTGCCTCGAGAGCAGCAAGCTCTTCGTACATCTCAGCGGGAACGCGGTCGCCAACGAGATTGTAGAATTCCTTGATGTTCTCAACATCCTCAAGCCAGGAAGCCTTGTCAACGGTGAGGAGGTCCTTGATGGTGTCAAGAGTAACATCCTCGAGACCTTCAATGTTGATGTCTTCAGCCTTGGGAACGTAACCGATAGCGGTTTCAACAGCGTCAACCTTGTCTTCGCAACGAGCGAGGATCCAGTCAAGAACGCGGAGGTTGTCACCGAAGCCGGGCCAGATGAAGTGACCTTCGTCATCGGTACGGAACCAGTTAACGTGGAAGATCTTGGGAGCGTTGGGGATAACCTTACCCATATCAACCCAGTGCTTCCAGTAGTCGCCCATGTTGTAACCAACGAAGGGACGCATAGCCATGGGATCGCGACGAACTACGCCGACTGCACCTGCAGCTGCTGCGGTAGTCTCGGAAGCCATGATGGAACCAACGAAGGAACCGTGCTTCCAGTCGAAGGACTGGTAAACCAGGGGAGCGGTCTTTGCGCGGCGTCCGCCGAATACGATTGCGGATACGGGAACACCCTTGAGGGAGTCGAACTCGGAAGAAATGCAGGGGCAGTTCTTTGCGAGAGCGGTGAAACGGCTGTTGGGATGAGCGCCACAGGTGGACTTATCCTTCTTATCGAACTTGGTGCAGTCCCAAGGTCTGCCCTGCCAGTCGATAGCGTTGCCGGGTGTGGGAGGATTGTTATCGAGACCTTCCCACCAAACGGTATTGTTCTCGGTGTTGTGAACAACGTTGGTGAAGATGGTGTCACGCATGCAAGTAGCAAGAGCGTTGGGGTTGGACTTGTCGTTGGTACCGGGAGCAACGCCGAAGAATCCGTTCTCGGGGTTAACCGCCCAAAGTCTGCCATCCTGGCCAACACGAAGCCAAGCGATATCATCGCCTACGCACCAAGTCTTATAGCCCTTATCCTTGTAAATCGAAGGTGGAATGAGCATTGCGAGGTTGGTCTTACCACAAGCAGAGGGGAATGCAGCACTTACGTACTTAACCTCACCGTTGGGAGCTTCGATACCGAGAATGAGCATATGCTCTGCCATCCAGCCCTCTTTTCTACCGAGGTAGGATGCAATACGAAGAGCGAAGCACTTCTTACCTAGAAGAACGTTTCCACCGTA
>JAGBYM010000081.1 GCA_017628755.1 Clostridia bacterium
GCCGAGGAACATCAATCCGCTGAGCTTGACCACCGCGCTCTGCTTGCTTCTCTTTTCCTTTGCGTCAAGGCGCGAGGCAAGCAAGCCGGGATTTTTTATCATCATAACGATCCCCGCGCAGAACATCGGAACAAAAAGGATAGCCATCAGAATCCAGCCTTGGATATAGTCAAAAGTCCCCGCGGGCAGGAATATCAAAAGTCCGACGAGAAGAACGCCGAGCAGAAATTTTGTAATTGCTGAAACGAAAAGCTTTGATGTCATTTTATTACCTCATATCACAGAATCAGACTTCCTTTTCAAAAATCAAATCTATTTCTTCGGTATATCCCGTTGCGCGCTGAGCAGTAGGAATGAAGCCCACGTATCTCCATCCCGCCTCGGCTCTCTTATCGATTATTGAACGGAAATCATCGGTTTTGTAGAGATGTCCCACACCAAAACCAAAGGATTCAAAATAGCAGCCCACTGTTTCGTATTCGTACTTATACATGATAGTCTCCTTTTATTGTAGAACAATTCAATTGTAACAAACGTCAATAAAGCTTTTTAAAAGATAAACAATTTCTTCTTCCACCCCTTTGTATTGCTTCCTGTTTCATAGCTGACGGGCGGAACGTTTGGATAGTCTTTTTCGTTCTTTCGATGCTTACGCGCCCAGGCACGCGGGGCTACGTAAAGCAAGGATTCAAATTCCATCCCCCACATTCTTGGGAACTTGCCACGTAGAGCGATTCTGTAATAAGTCTCGCCGTTTATCAGCGCGACACATCTTGAATACAAAAAACCGTCATCGCTGAAGCAACCTTGCGATTTCTTGCATTGCTTGGCAAGCTTTCTTGTATCGAGAGCATATAGCAATTCGGACATTAAATTCTCAAATTCGAAAATCTCCGCATCATCTTTGGTTGAAAGATACTTTATTACGGGTTCAAGCACAAGCTCGTCATCCCCTTCATGCTCCCAATCGCAAAGCTCCATCGTTTTCCAAAAGAATGTGTATTTATCCATAGAATTTACCTTCTCCCTTCCCATTCATCCATAAATTCCGCGATGAAGGTCTTCATATACTCTTCTCTTTCCCTTGCGATCGACTTTGCCGTGTCGGTATTCATCATATCGGTCAGCTTGAAGAGTTTTTCGTAAAAGTGATTCACGGTCGTGGAATTACTGTTGACATATTCTTCTTTACTCATATTGAGATTCGGTTTGATATCGGGATGGTACATCAGTCTGTTATGGTTGCCGCCGTAAGCAAAGGCTCTGGCGATTCCGATAGCACCGATCGCATCGAGTCTGTCGGCATCCTGAACACATTTGCCCTCAGGAGTTGTCGGCGCGACAGAATCTCTTCCCACAAACGAAACCTCGGATATAATGCGGCATATCTCGTCAATTTTGCTTTCGTCAACGTTATTTGCCGTCAAAAAACTTCTTGCATTTGCCTTATCCGCATGCGTTTCGGGCGACAGCTTTCTGTCGTCAACGTCGTGCATAAGCGCCGCAAGCTGAACAGTTTCAACGTCCGCGCCTTCTTTTTCGGCAATACGCGTTGCCGTTCTGAAAACACGGAGGGTATGGAACCAATCGTGCCCGCTGTATTCGTTCTCAAATTTTTCTTTGACGTACGCCATCGCGCGGTCAATTATTTCTTTTTCCATAAGTCACCTTAATATTTTTCGACAGAATCTGCCGAAATCTGCACGGGATAGGATTCCATGATCATTCCATTGTAAGTAATACGAACGACATCCCCCGCAGTCAACCGCTTATTCGAATCCCCATCCACAGCAGAATAATGAAGCGATATCCCCGCGTCCAATGCCGCAACCGCTTCAAAGCAACCGTTTCCGCGCGGCTTGACAAAATTAGAATCTACAGCTTCTGCAATAAACCATCGTCCGCCGTCCTCAGTCTCTCCGCAAAACTCACATTCCGTGTGGTTGTGCTGAGTCAAGCCCAAGTTTTCGTTTTTGGCATCTGTAGAAATTGCGGGTTCTTCAGATTCTCGATTTGCGCAACCGATCAACCCAAGTACGCAAATTAATGCCAAAATCAATGCAAACAGTTTTTTCATATGAATAACCTCCTTCACCGAATCACTTCAACCCGCAGAGTTTATACATTTCCTCAATGCAGGGCGATTTGTATTCTATATACTTATCAATATCGTCGGGAAATAACCGTGCCGCCTCTTCTTTCACCTTGCCGTATTTCCCAGCCGCTTCGGGGTTGGCGCGTAGATAATCCCTGAACGCAATGTGTCGGTGCAGCTCCTCGGAATATTGCGGACAAACGTAGAGATGATGCTTTTGCAGATGTGGCTTATCCGAATATTTGAACGCCTCACGATCCTTGATTCCGAGGTCGCCTTCGTGGATATATCCGATCGAATTCAGTTTTTCAACCACCGCGTCAAAAACGCTGTAATCCTTAATTATCACGTCAATGTCAATGCAAGGCTTTGCCGACAGACCTTCCACCGACGTGCTTCCCACGTGCTCGATTCCGACGGTCAGATCACCTATTGCATTTTCAATTTCGCTTTTTATTTCTTCAAAAGCAGATTTCCATGCCTTGTCGTAAGGCAGGACTACAACTCTTGCCGTTCGCATCGGGAACCTCCGTCAAATTCAAGTTTATCTGTCGGTTAGATTATACCATAAAACCGCACAAATGTAAATAGGCAAAACAAAAAGCCCTGCAATGCAGAGCTTTTTGATAATGTGTTGTACCAAATTTGCACCAATATTCAACGCCTGTTCTCACCGACAAATTGGAATTTATCGGTTAATCCACTCATCTTTTGAAATCGCAAATACCTTTATAATTTCATTTATCTCGTCAGAAAACTCATCTACTTGTTTGCAACCATATGACATAGCAGTTTTGGCTGATGCTTCATTGGTATATTTCATATAAGAATAAACGATATTAAAAGGAGTGTTGTTAAAAGTCCAATCTCTGACAGCAATCGCCGCTTCTTTTGCGTATCCTTTTCTTTGTTTATCAGCTCTTATATGATATCCGATTTCAGGTTTTATTTCTCCGTTAATAAGCTGCATTGTTAAGCCACAGTCAC
>JAGBYM010000082.1 GCA_017628755.1 Clostridia bacterium
CCAAGTCAGCTTCAGTATTGTTGCCTCGGAGCGTCATAGTATTATTATCGGACAGGAGAAGCCATTATTTATGGGGTGGCGAAAGAGCTATGAGCTTCCCAATGCATTAAACTTTCCCGTTCCCGCACCCTGCGTAAGGTTTGCTTTAAAAGGAAAAGAAGCGCGTCTTGTTACGCTTTTATGCCCTTACAATGGCACAGGCAAAACGCCAAGATCGGTCAAAGCCTTGAGCAGTATTTCCGATACCAAAGCTTTTATTGAATTTTCCGATGGCAGTACTGCGATCATTGACGAATTGGATCATCCGTGTTACGCGGACACGGCAGACAAATTGGTTGGGATGTAAAACAAAGCAAGCCTTGATTTGGAACTTACTTTTAGATTTATTATATCAAAAAAAACCGCCCGCGTGAACGGGCTTTACGGCTTGTTTGCGGAAAGGTTGCGAAATAAGATAAAATATTCTACTTTAAAATATTATGTTGCAAAATAGAAATATTTGTGATATACTATAATTAATCGCGCCAATATCAAGGGCGTCGGCAATTTTGACGACGGTAGTATTGTGTATATCTACCCCGACGGCGCGTTCAAGACCGGGACGGGTCAGTCGATCTTCCTGCTGAGAAACGGTAAAGCGGAAGCCGACGTTATTAAGTCTGAAACCGGACATTTTTATAAGGTAAGAGTCTGGGATTCGAGATATCAGTAAATAAGTTGTTAGTTTAGGAGGTAAAAATGATTAAGAGATGCTTTGCTTTGATCCTTTGCGCGCTTATGATCTCCGCTATACTTGCAGGGTGCGCAGATAAGGATCCTGGGCTTGACGAAGAAACGACAACCGAGGCAGCTATGACAGATCAATCCACCGAAATCCCCATCGAAACTACCGTCGAGATTACTACAGAGGAGGAAACAACTTCGGAATACATGTATAAAACCGTGCAAAATCCCATTCACGATATGGGCGGCGACCCTTGGGTCGTGGAGCATGAAGGCGAATATTACTATTGCTTTATCGGTTACAATGCTATTTGGGTGAGAAAAGTATCTTCGATAGCAGAGCTTTCGCTGTATGATGCAACTTTGGTCTATTTACCGCCCGAGGGTACTATGTATTCCTTGGATTATTGGGCACCCGAGCTGCACTACATTAACGGTGAGTGGTATATTTACGTTGCCGCCGATGACGGAAATAACGAAAACCACCGTATGTACGTTCTTCGCGGCACATCGCAAGATCCCACTGCTCCCTTCGAAATGGTGGGGCAGATCACCGATCCCTCAAATAAATGGGCGATCGACGGTACTGTTTTACAGCTGAACGGCGAGATGTACTTTATTTGGTCAGGCTGGGAAGGGAACGAGAACGTGGCGCAAAATCTCTATATTGCCCATATGAGCGACCCTTGCACCATTGATTCCGAGCGCGTTTGCATCTCCGTTCCCGAACTGTATTGGGAAAAGGAAGGTCAGCCCTACGTCAATGAGGGACCTGCCGTACTGCAGCATCAGGGAAAGACCTTCTTGGTATATTCCGCGTCCGGCAGCTGGACGGATTACTATTGTCTTGGTATGCTGACGCTGACGGGAGACGATCCTATGAATGCCGATTCCTGGGAAAAAGCCGACCGAGCCGTGTTTAAAAAACGTTTTAACGTGTGCTACGGCCCCGGACACAATTCTTTCTGCACAGCCCCCGACGGAAGCGTCTGGATGATATATCACGGCAACTTGGTTTCGGGTACGGGCTGGTCGGGCAGATCTGTCTGGATCGCGCCCGTAACGTTTGAATCGGACGGAACACCCAATTTCGGTCAGCCCGAACGCGAGGTGCAGTTCCCCTACTTGCCGGAATAGCTCTGATTGAGTGCCATCCCTTTGGAGCAACCTTAACGATTTAATTAAATGAAATAAAAAACATAAAATGGAGGGAATTATGAAAATCAAAAGCATTATTTCGCTCATCCTCTGCCTGATCATGGCATTTTCCGCCGTTTCATGCAGCAACACAGTTGATCCGGAAGAAACATCATCTGACGAAACAACAGAAGCTCCTGCTGCAACAGTCGCTCCCGATTCTTCGCCGGCGATCGAGGAAACCGAAAGTCCATATGACGAAAACGGATTCCTCAAGAGCTCTCTGCCCGAAGAACTTGACTTCGGCGGCGATAAAGTCACTGTTCTTTGGTGGACTGACGTTGAGAACCCCGAGTTCTTTGTTGAAGGCGAAAATGGCGAGATCATCAATGACGCTATCTTCCGTCGTAACGCAAACGTTGAATCCAAGTTGGGCATTACCTTTGAATGGGTAGGCATCAAGGGTCAGTATAACAACAACGTCGGTGCGGATTATGCAAATCACGTCGGTAATCAGTATGCAGCCGGCGACACGACTTATGACATTATATCCGCTCATTCCTGCACTATCGCGCTCACCTCAATGTACGGCTACTGCGCAGACCTTATGCAGGCAAAATATCTTGACTTTGAAAAGCCCTGGTGGCCCGAAGTTATGATCGAGACCGCAACGATCGGCGATGAGATGTATTTCGTTTCCGGTGACATTTCCACCAACTCCATCCATCAGATGTACGCGGTTTTCTATAACAAGGATCTTATGAAGAATTATCCGAATCTCACCGAACCCTCCCAGTACGTTCTTGATAACAACTGGAACATCGAAAATTTCCAGCTCCTGACCAAGGATCTGTATCAGGATCTTGATGGCTCTAACTCCGCAAATGAAAACGACTTTTACGGTCTTTCCACTCTTTGGTGGCATTTTGACGCTCTTTATTACGGTTCCGGTCTGAGACAGGCTGAAAAAGATCCCGAAGAGCTCTTCAAGATCTCGGATGACTACTTTGGCGACAAGGCTATTGCTCTTAACGATTCAATAGGCGCTTGGGTCATGACCGGAAATGTGTACGTCGATAATACTAAGTACCATAAGGTATTTTGTAACGGAAACGCTCTGATGTCCCTGGCTCGTCACCATGACATTGCAAACTACCTTACAGGCGACTTCAAGCACGGTATTGCTCCGGTTCCCAAGTACAATAACGATCAGGAAAACTATGTTACCCTGGTCGGAAACCCCATATCCTTCTACTCAATTTACGCTCTTTCCAAGGATATAGACCGTGCCGCAGCGGTTCTTGAATGCTGGGCAAGCGAGGCTTACCGCCTTACCTCTCCCGCGGTCTTTGAGACTACCTTCAAGCTCAGATATTCCGATACGTCTGTTGAATCCCAGATGTACGATATCATTCGTGCGGGAATCGTATTTGATTTCGGCAGACTCTTCAACGACACTCTCGGCAATATGAGCGGTCAATGGAGCTGGGGCGCATCCAAAGGTACAAGCTGGGCAACCGCAAGCAAGGCTTATGTGAAAACTCTTCCCAAGAAGCTTAAAGATATCACGGACAGCTTCAAGGCTTTCGACTAAAAATATAATCATACCGTTCTCATTATAGAAATCGGAATTTTAATGAAGAGCTCCGATGAATCAACACACGAAGAGCGACCGAAAGGTCGCTCTTCTTTATTTATAGAACACTTGCAATTGAAGAAGATCCGTGGTATAATATAATAAAGTATTCAGCAAGCCCGGGAGGTTTCTACATGAAAAAGATAGGATTTGTCGATTATTTTATAAGCGAATGGCACGCTAACAGCTATCCCGCGTGGATCGAGCGTATTTCCGCAGAAATGGGAGTTGATTATAAGGTCGCCTATGCTTGGGCGGAGATTGATACCTCTCCCGTTGACGGTGTGACCACCCGTGAGTGGTGCGAAAAATTCGGCGCGGAAAAATGCGCGACTATTGACGAGCTTTGCGAGAAGAGCGACGTCATCGTGATTCTGTCGCCCTCGAACCCCGAAACTCATCTGCGCTATGCCGAGGCTGTCCTCAAATACGGTAAGAGAACTTATATTGACAAGACCTTTGCGCCCGATGCCAAAACCGCAAAGGAAATATTCGCCCTCGGAGAGAAATACGGCACACCCTTTTTCAGCACCTCTGCGCTGAGATATGCTACCGAGCTTGATTCTGTCAACGAGCCCGACAGTATGCTCGTGACGGGCGGCGGCTCGAATCTGCCTGAGTATTTTATTCATCTTGGCGAGATGATCGTCAAAAAAATGGGAGCAATCAAGAGGGTCAAAGCTACCAAAAACGGCAGTCAGTGGATAATACAGGCAAAAACCGAAAGCGGCAAAGATGCAACTATGATATACGGCGCCGCAATGCCTTATAACGCCTATATGACTAAAGAGGGAAAAGAGGCTTGGAAGTCGATAAAATCCCCCTTCTTTGACGGTTTGATCGCGGATATGCTGAATTTCTTTGAAACGGGAAAAACAAGCTTTGATCCCGCGGAAACGCTCAAAGTTATGGGACTTCGCGACGCGGTTCTGACCGCGACCGAGAATCCGGATGTGGAGATCGAGGTCTAAGATCGACAACATAAAATATTTTACCTTTTTAAGAAAGGAATAAAACCATGATATTTTCAAGTAATTTTGTATCGGCAACTATCGAAAAATCAACCACGAAGAAAAACGTAGCGGCGCCCTATTTGCGCCGCGATATCGTACTCGATAAGATCCCCGAGAAGACCGAGATCACGGTCTGCGGACTTGGATTTTATGAGCTTTACGTGAATGGAAAGCGAATCACAAAGGGACATCTGTCGCCCTATATCGTCAATTCCGATCAGGTTTTGCCTTACGATCATTATGATGTAAGCGATATGATGGTTTACGGAGAGAATACCTTTGCTTTTGTTCTCGGCAACGGAATGCAAAACGGCTTTGGCGGCTTTGTCTGGAGCTTTGAGAAGGCTCGATTCAATTCTGCGCCCAAGCTTGCATTCGCCATTGAAACCGTGATCGAGGGAAAGAAAGAGGTGATCGAGGCTGACGAAAATACACTTTGCCATCCCTCTCCCATATATTTTGACGATCTTCGTATGGGTGAAAAATATGATGCGCGCCGCGAGATCCCCAATTGGAATCTGCCGGGATGCGACCTATCGGATTGGACGCCCGCTATTGCGGTGCAGATCGATCGCGGTGAGCAGATGCTTGCCTGCAATAAGCCGATCGTTGCAACGGGGGAGATGCGTGCTATTTCGATTACAAAAGAGGATGACGCCTATATTTATGATTTCGGATACAACTGTGTCGGACTCACCCGCTTGAATATAAAGGGCAATTACGGTCAGCACATCGTCATTGACCACGGCGAGCTGATTCAAGACGGTAAGTTTACCCAATCCAATATTACCTTCACAAGCTCCATTCAGATCGGACAGCCCAAATACGTGCAGAGAACCGAATATATCTGTCACGGCGGAGAGTCCGAGACCTATATACCGAGCTTTACTTATTACGGCTTCCGTTATGCAAAGGTGACGGGTATTACCGAGGATCAGGCAACACCAGAGCTTCTGACCTATGTTGTAATGAACACCGAGCTTGGTGACAGAGGTGACTTTAAATGCTCCAATGAGACCCTCAATAAGCTGCAGGAGATGACTCGCCGTTCTACGCTCGGCAACTTCCAGCATTTTCCCAACGATTGCCCTCACAGAGAGAAGAACGGTTGGACTGCTGATGCGGCGCTTTCCGCAGAGCAGACCATTATGAATTTTGAGCCCGAGGATAACTATCTGATGTGGGAGAGGTGCATCACGCGTGCAATGGATAACCGCGGCGCGCTTCCGGGCATCGTTCCTACGGGAGGATGGGGCTTTGCTTGGGGCAACGGTCCTGCTTGGGATAGCGTGCTGATCTATCTGCCTTATTTTACAGCACTTTTGCGTGACGATCTTCGCGTCGCAAAGGAAGCAAGCCGCGAAATGCTTCGCTATTTTGCTTACCTTCGCACACGCTTTGATGAAAACGGACTGCTTGCCATCGGTCTTGGTGACTGGTGTCCTGCCTTCCCAGATTATATGCCTCCGCTGATCTTTACCGACAGCACGATCTCCTATGATCTTGCAATCAAGGCGGCGTATCTTTATGACAGGCTCGGTATGAAGCTTGAAGGCGACTATTGCCGCGCCTTTGCTAAGGAGATGAGAGCAAATATCAGAGAGCATCTGCTTGATAAAGATACTATGCGCTTCTCGACCGGAACGCAATCCTGTCAGGCAATGGCGATCTTCTACGGACTTTGCGACAATGATGAAGAAAAGCAGAAGGCATTTTCGATTTTGCTTGACGAGATCCGTGCAAAGGACGATCATATGGGCGTCGGCGTGCTTGGCGGCAGAGTGATCTTCCGTGTGCTTTGCGATTTCGGATATGAGGATCTTGCCATTAAGATGATAATTCGCCCCGATCAGCCCTCTTACGGCTGTATGATCGAGGATGGCTTGACAACGCTCGGCGAAACACCCCGTCCCCCTTACAGCTCGCTCAACCACCATTTCTGGGGAGATATTTCCGCATTGATGATCGAATATTTTGCGGGTATCAGAGTCAACAATGACCTCCTCGGTGCTGATCATATCGATATTGCGCCCGTTTTTGCTTCACAGATGAATTATGCCGAGGGCTATCACAATTCGATCTGCGGCAAGGTCGAGGTGAAATGGCAGAAGGAAGCGGACTGCGTTGAATTGACTCTTGAGTATCCCGAGGGAGCTGTCGGATGCGTGATCGCTCCTGCCGGATATACCGTTAACGGTGCTGAAAAAGCCATTGCGGCAAGCGGAAGTTATACCTTCAAAAAGATAAGGTAATATCAAACGGAGGAAAAAATGCTCAATAAGATATATCATGACGTCGATCTTTGCGTTGTCGGCGGTGGCTTCGCGGGACTTTGCGCGGCTGTTGCGGCGGCAAGGGGCGGCTCGAGGGTCGCGCTGATGCAGGAGCGACCGATGCTCGGCGGCAACGCCTCGTCCGAGATCAGAATGTGG
>JAGBYM010000083.1 GCA_017628755.1 Clostridia bacterium
ATGTGCCTGCCCGGCTTCCCGATCCTTCTTATCATCTCGACGCTTCTCGACTCGGCAAACGTCGCCGCAAACCACCGTATCTACTTCCTTATGGCGTTTTTGACGCTCTTCTCGTGGCCCGGAACCGCCCGCCTCGTCCGCGGACAGATCCTCTCTCTGCGCGAGCAGGAATACATGGTCGCGGCGGAAGCTATGGGTTATTCGACCTCGCGTAAGATCTTCAAGCATCTTATCCCGAACGTAATGCCCCAGCTGATCGTTTCGATGACCCTCTCCCTTGGTAGCATGATCCTCTACGAGGCATCGCTTTCCTACCTCAACATGGGCGTACGCGCGCCCTATGCGGCATGGGGAACAATGATCAACATCGTTGCCGAGGACTCAAACATACTCCAGAACTTCTTCAACGTCTGGGGACCTCCCGGTCTCTGCATCATCATTGCCGTTCTCGGCTTCAACTTTGTTGGTGACGGCCTGCGCGATGCGCTCGACCCCAAGCAAAGGAGGTAAGACAAAATGGCTAATAATAAAATAGGAAAGAAAAACGCATCCGGACACTATCTTTCGCGCAAAGAGGTTCGTTCGATCGCCAAGGCAAACGCCAAGGTTATGCGCGAGCTTGAGGCAAAGAAGTTCCGCAAGTGCGATGAATCCGAATACCTGAGCGAAATGAAGGATCCCGCAAACATCCTTGAGATTGACGGCCTCCACTCCTACTTCTTCACCGATCAGGGCGTAGTCAAGGCCGTAAACGGCGTTTCCTTTGAGATCCCCGCGGGCTCGACCGTCGGCGTCGTCGGCGAATCGGGTTGCGGTAAGTCGGTAACAAGTATGTCCGTCATGCGTCTGCTTCAGGGTCCCACCGGACAGATCGTTGAAGGCTCCATCCGCTTCCGTTCGAATGACGGCAAGGTATATGACATCGCAGAAATGCCGATGTCCGAGATCCACCGCATCCGCGGCAACCAGATCTCGATGATCTTCCAGGAGCCGATGACCTCGCTCAACCCCGTTTTCACGATTGGTGAACAGCTCGACGAGGTAACCCTCATCCACGTTCCCGGCGCGACCAAGGAGTCCGCGAAGGCGAAATCTATGGAAATGCTCGAGCTTGTCGGCATCGCCGCGCCCGAGCGTGTATATAAGGCTTTCCCCCACGAGCTTTCGGGCGGTATGCGTCAGAGAGTTATGATCTCGATGGCGCTTGCTTGCAATCCCCGTCTCATCATCGCCGACGAGCCCACAACCGCTCTCGACGTTACCATTCAGGCGCAGATCCTCGATCTTCTCCGCGATCTTAAAACCAAGATCAACGGCTCGATCATGCTCATCACCCACGACCTCGGTGTTATCGCCGAGATGGCTGACTACGTTGTCGTCATGTACGCGGGCAAGGTAATCGAGCGCGGAACGGTTTCCGAGATCTTCCACGATCCCCGCCACCCCTACACCATCGGTCTGCAGAAGTCGAAGCCGACCATGAATTCGGATTCCGACACCCTCTTCAACATTCCCGGCAACGTCCCCAACCCCGTTAATATGCCCTCGCATTGCTATTTCAAGGAAAGATGCGACCGCTGCACGGCAAAGTGCTCGGGCGACTACCCCTGCATGGTGCAGGTCAGCCCCACGCATTACGTTGCCTGCCACCTCTACGGAAAGGAGGAAGAATAAATGTCCCAGATCAAAAATATCCTCCCTCCCGACCCCGAGGCAATACTCGAAGTCCGCAACCTTGAAAAGCGTTTTGTGCTCGAAAAATCGCTGATGGGCAAGCCCACCAAGGAACTCGTTGCCGTAAACGATATCTCCTTTAAGCTGAAGGCGGGCGAAACGCTCGGCATCGTAGGCGAATCGGGATGCGGCAAGACCACTCTCGGACGCACAATCCTCCGTCTCCATCCCTCGAACGGCGGCGAGATCTTCTTCAAGGGTCAGAACATTGCCGATCTTAAAGGCAAGGAGCTCCGCGATCTGCGCACAAAGATGCAGATCATCTTCCAGGACCCCTATTCCTCGCTTCCTCCCCGTGCGACGGTCGGTGACATCCTCTCCGAGCCCGTTCTCGTCCATGGCATAGTTCCGAAGTCCGAGGTCAAGGAATACGTCCTCGATCTTATGGAGAAATGCGGTCTGCGCGATTACTACTACGAGCGCTATCCCCACGAATTTTCGGGCGGTCAGCGTCAGCGTATCTGCATCGCGCGCGCACTTTCGGTCAAGCCCGAGCTTGTCATCTGCGATGAGCCCGTATCGGCGCTCGACGTTTCGATCCAGGCGCAGATCATCAACCTCTTAAAGGACCTCCAGCGTTCGATGAACCTGACCTACCTCTTCATCTCGCACGATCTTTCGGTCGTTAAGTTCATTTCCGACAAGGTCGGCGTTATGTACCTTGGCAAGATGATGGAATTCGGCGCGAAGAAGGATATCTTCGATAATCCCCTTCACCCCTATACGCAGGCGCTCTTCTCGGCGATCCCGAATCCCGATCCCGATATGAAGATGAACCGCATCCACCTTGAAGGCGATATTCCCTCGCCCGCAAATCCCCCTGCGGGATGCCGCTTCCACACCCGTTGCCCGATGGCAACCGAGGAATGCGCAAAATGCGAGCCCGAATACCGCGAGGTCGAGCCGGGGCACTTCGTAGCCTGCCATCACTGCAAGGGTTGCCAAAATGGCTAAGAAGGAAAAGAAAAAGCGCGAGAAAGTGGTGTGGATAGACGACGGACGCACCATCGCGGATATGTCAAACCTCCCCTCGCGCGGACTCGGCAAGAGCCTTTCCGACGCTCGCCCCAAGAGAGAGATGAGCGAAACGGAAAAGCAGTTCTATAAATCTCAGCCCAAATGGCGCGAGTACCTTGCAACCTACTTCGCCGCTGTAAAAATGATGTTCCTCCCAATGCTCGCCGTCATCGGTATGATCTCATTGGCGTTCCTCATTCTTTATATTCTCGCACAGCTTGCATAAATACACCCCGACTCGGTCGAGTCGGGGTTATTATTATTCCTCAAAAATTCAGCTTTACTAATTGACTTTTGTTCTTCGAAATGTTATAATTATGTTAACATTCATATTGAAAAAGGAGAAACTCATATGAAACGCACATTGTCAGCTATTATGGCTCTTCTTATGCTTCTCGGCGTTGCCTGTGCCGCTATCGGCTGCAGCGATCCCGGCGAAACTGCAGAGCCCGCAGCTACAACAGTAGCTCCCGCGGCAAGCGAAAACATCGGTGACGAAGTTACCGTTGATGACCGCTACGACAGCAAAGGATACCTCAAGGACGAGCTTGATCCCACCCTCAATTTCGGCGGCGAAACCGTACGCATCTTTGCTTGGGAACATACTCTTCCCGAATTCGAGGTTGAAGAGGTAACCGGAAGCGTTGTCGAAGACTCCGTTTATACTCGTAATGCCAATACCGAAAGCAGACTGAACGTCAAGCTTGAATTCACCTTCAGACCCGGTAACAACACCGCTTTTCAGGATTTCTGCAAGGAAGTTTCCAACAGCATCAGCGTTGGCGAAGGCGCATACGACCTCATCGGTTGCTATCTGCGTTCCGCAGGCGTTCTGACCCTTCAGAAGCAGCTTCAGGATATGCTCGAAGTTGAGCACCTTGATTTTGAAAAGCCCTGGTGGTCGAGCAGCCTTCTTGAGCTCAATACCATCAACAATCAGCTCTATTTTATTTCGGGCGATATCGCATCCACTCTGATCTATCAGATGATGTTCATCGTTTATAACAACGACGTCGGTGAGCAGTACAACCTTACCAATCCCCAGCAGATCGCTCTTGACGGTAAATGGACGCAGGAGCTTCTCATCGAGATGTCCAAGGACGTATATTCCGATCTTGACAACGACGGTAAGAAGTCCGAGCAAGACCGCTACGGCCTCTTCTCGATCACTCATCCCCTCCTCGATATCTTCTATATGGGCGCAGATATGCATTACGTCGTCCCCGGCGATGACGGAAACCTTGTAATTTCCGAGGACATTCTGAGCGACAGATCTATCTCAGTCATTGATCGCTTCAACGGCCTCTACCATAACTCCAACGACGGTTTCTTTATCAAGTCCGCATCCGCTACCCTCTATGCAGAGGGCAATTCCCTCTTCTATAACGTTTCGGGTCAGCATCTTGCGCAGCAGTTCCGCGGCTCTGAAATAAACTACAGCATCCTTCCCGCGCCCAAGTACGACGAATCGCAGGAAAACTACCGCACTCCCGTTGCATTTACTCACACAATGTACTGCATCCCGATCGATGCAAACAATACCGCAATGTCGGGCGCAGTTCTTGAATGCATGGCATCCGAGGGCTACCGCAACGTTACCCCCGCACTCTTCGAGACCTCTTTCAAATATCAGTATTCCAAGAACTCGTATGACGCGGAAATCTTCGAGATCATCCGAGATAACGTTGTATTCGATATCAGCCGTCCCTTCTTTGATTCTCTCGGCGGCGAAGCTTCAAGCCCCATCCGTGTCTGGAGAATACAGATCGAGGAAGGCAACAACCGCCTCGCCTCCTCAGGCAAGACATATTCAAGAAGTTGGGAAAAAGCCTTGAAGTCGATCAACGAATCTTTGAAGTAAGATAATTTAACCCCGAGCCTTCCGATAAATCGGAAGGCTCGTTTTTTACCTTTCCTGTTTCCGATTCGCAAAAAACTTGACTATTCCCCAATTTCGTGATATACTTATGTCAATAACTAAAATCATCGGAGAAAAAACAACGATCCATGCTGCAATGATAGGCTTCGGCGGCATCGCCCAGTCTCATAAAAACTCTTACCTCTCGCTTGAAAAACTATGTCAAACCTTCCCTCGCGCGGACTCGGCAAGAGCCTTTCCGACGCTCGCCCCAAGAGAGAGATAAGCGAAACGGAAAAGCAGTTCTATAAATCTCAGCCCAAATGGCGCGAATATCTCGCAACCTACTTCGCCGCAGTCAGAATGATGTTTCTCCCCATGCTCGCCGTAATCGGTATGATTACGCTTGCGTTCCTCATTCTTTATATACTTGCGCAGTTGGCGTAAAAATAAAAATTGGACAGAGTCATTATTTTTTGGTGACTCTGTCCGATTTTTTTGCATCGTTCACAATATAGACTTGATTTGTAGCACAATGTGTGCTATAATAATATATATGTAAGCACACCGTGTGCTGTATGTGTGCTGAAGATCAATTGCAGTTGAACTACACTATCAGTTCAACTCATCGCTCAGTAATTTTCAGCCAAAGTTTCGTGACTTCTTATAAATCATTGGCTATAATAATATCATCAAATCAACGGAGACATATTATGAACACAAAAAGCTACCGCATAGTCACCGACTCAGCGTCGGACATGGGCGCGTATCTCAGCGAATGGGGCGTTCCCTCTGTAAGCCTTACACTCAAATTTGACGGTGAAGACAATATTCAGCGCAACGACGAGATCGAGCCCGTTGCCTTTTATAACCGCATGCGCGAGGGCGGCGTTGCCAAGACCTCGGCAGTAAACCCCGAAGAATTCATCGGCGTCTTCGAGCCCATCCTTGCCGCGGGCGAGGACATCCTCTACATCGGCTTCTCCTCGGGTCTTAGCACTACCTGTAACTCGGGCAGAATTGCCGCAGATAAGCTTTCCGAAAAATACCCTGAGCGTAAGATCACCGTTATCGACTCGCTCTCCGCTTCCGCCGGCTTTGGCATGCTCGTTTACCTTGCCGTACGCAAGAAGAACGAGGGCGCAAGCCTTGAGGAGAACGCGGAATACATTACCTCCCTCATCCCCCGCCTCTGCCATTGGTTCACCGTTGACGACCTCGTATACCTCAAGCGCGGCGGACGCATCAGCCCCACCGTTGCCTTTGTCGGCGGCGTTCTCGGCATCAAGCCCGTTCTCCATATGGATAACGAGGGACATCTCGTTAATCAGTTCAAGGTTCGCGGCAGACGTGCGGCAGTCAAGGCTCTTGCCGACAAGCTCGGCGAGCTTATGACAGATAAGTCGCAGGGTCCCGTCTTTATCTGCCACGCAGATTGCGAGGGCGACGCATCCCTCCTTTCCTCGATGATCAAGGAAACCTACGGCCTTGACACCGACATCACCGTATTCACAGGCCCCGTTATCGGCGCACATTCGGGCCCCGGCACACTGGCTCTCTTCTTCATAGGAAACGAAAGGTAAGATTCCGCCACGCGGAGCAATTTTGATATGAACAATACAAAAACAGAGTTCATCCTCACGGGTGAAGCCTTCATTAAAATGATCCACGGAGCGGCTCTCAACCTCCGTTCCGAGGCACAGAAGATCAACGACCTCAACGTTTTCCCCGTTCCCGACGGCGATACGGGCGATAATATGCTCTCCACGCTAATGGGCGGAGTCGAGCGCGCCCGCGAAAATGACGCTGGACTCGGAGTCACCGCCCGCAGAGTTGCCGACGGCATGCTCCTTTCGGCGCGCGGAAATTCCGGCGTTATCCTCTCACAGTTTTTCGACGGAATCGCATCGGGATTTGAGGGACTTGAGAACGCAGACGCAAAGGCGATCGGCAAGGCATTCCGCAAGGGTGTCCGCCGCGCTTACCGTGCGGTTATGAAGCCCGCGGAGGGAACCATCCTCACCGTTGCAAACGAGGCAACCGAATACGCCTGCAACACAAAGACCGGCTCTGTCGAGGACTTCCTTGGCAATTTCGTAACCGAAGCGCGCCGTTCGCTTAATCGCACACCCGAGCTTCTCCCCGTCCTCAAGAGCGCGGGAGTCGTTGATTCGGGCGGAGCAGGCCTGCTTGCGATCATCGAGGGTATGTGTCAGGCTATGGACGAGAGCTTTGACGCGCAGGCCTTTGACAGCACATCTACCGCAAAGGCATCCGAAGATATTGATTTCGACCGTTTTTCCGAGAACGACATCCTCGAATACGGCTACTGCACCGAGCTCCTCGTTCGTCTGCAGAACTCTAAGACCGACGTTTCCTCATTTGACGAAAACACCGTCAAGGATGCGCTCACCGAGCTCGGTGATTCCATCGCGATTGTAAAATCGGGAAGCATCCTCAAGATACACGTACACACCAAAACCCCCGACCGTGTTCTCGCACTCTGTCAAAGATACGGCGAGTTCCTCAAGGTCAAGATCGAGAATATGTCACTCCAGCACAACAGCATCGAGGCAGAGACCAAATGCGCCGATCAGCCGCAGAAGGATTTTGGCGTTGTTGTTGCCGCATGCGGCGAGGGCATCAAGCAGACCTTCATGGAATGCGGCGCCGACTTCATCGTTGAGGGCGGACAGAGCATGAACCCCTCTGCGGAGGATTTTATCAAGGCTTTTGACGCCGTCAATGCAAAAACGGTATTCGTTTTCCCGAACAATGGCAACGTCATCCTCGCCGCACGTCAGGCGGCAAAGATGTATGCGGGCTCGGACGTCCGCGTTATCGAGTCGCGCAACGTGGGCGAAGGCTACGCGTCCCTTTCAATGATGGACACCTCGTCGGGCGACACGGATGCCATCGAGGCTGAGCTTAACGCAAATATGCACGGTGTTGTCACCGCAGAGATCGCGCGCTGTATCCGCGACGCCGAGATGCAGAATGTTGAAATTCATACAGGCGATTACATCGGCTATGTCGGCAAAAACATTCTGTCGGCTTCAAGCGAGAGACTTCAGGCATCGCTGGGACTTATTGACTCACTCGACCTTGACAACCACGCCCTCTTCCTTCTTTTCTCGGGCATTGATTCAACCGAAGAAGAGACCGACGCCATCTGTCGCTACATCGGCGAGCACCACCCCGCCTGCGAGGTCTACCCGATCCCCGGAGGCCAGGAGATCTATAGCTATATTATGGTAGCGGAATAATTAATAAACAAATCCCGCACGGCAAAAAGCCGTGCGGGTATTAACTTATTGATCAATTTTGGCAGTTTTGAAATCGTTCTCCGCGAAGATAAAGAGCGTATCGCCTATCACCGTTGAGCGCGTATAATCTACGTTTTCCACGAGCGGAACTGCGACGGACTCGATCTGCTTGATGACCTCACCGTCGAATTTGAGCAGGACGTACTCGCTTCCGTAAAGATGCGACACGGTAAGTCCGACGAGCCCCTCCGCGCGGTTGATATAATAGGACTTGTAATCCTCCGAAAACTCAACGTAGTTGAGCTCAAAGGCGCAGACCGAAACGACGCGGTCGTCCTTTTCCTCGTATACCTCAACCTTGAGCGTCTGATCCGAATCACCGTATCCGATCCCGAGCAGTTTTCCGCCACCCATATCGACAAGCGAGGTCGAATAGCCGTCGATCACGCCCGTGTCGCTGTAGGTGATATTCGCGGGGTCGGAAAGATCGAAGAAATAGACGGGATCCCTATTATAAACCTTTTCGGCGGTGCAAACGTAGCCGTAATCGCCCTCAAAGCGCACAGCTGTTACATCCTCGCCATGGGGTGAAAAGGCTTTGACCGATCCGATTATCTCAAAGGTCTCAAGATCTATGCAATAAAGGTTCGCACTTTGGATATCGACAGTGGTTTGCGCTCCCATATAACCTTCGGCAATTTCAATTCTAATATACTCGGTCTCTTGCGTCTCGGTCACAATACGGAGCACGCCATCGCGCTCGTCAAGAGCATACTGATCCGTGGGTAATCCGTCGATCTTTATATTTCCGAGATGTTCAAACTTACCGCCCGCGTGCGAAATAGCGTAAACCGTGCTTTTCTGAGTAATATTAAATACCGTCTCACCCTCGTTTTCGCCCGCTCTTTCGCTTCTTTCGTGCAAGACGCCGCAAAGGAAAATATTATTCTCGGAAACCGTTACTCTTCCCGCATAGTCAAGCACGGCGGCGGAGTCAATAACCTCAAGAGTTGCGGGATCGATCAGCGCAACAACGGTATAGAACGCGCGCCAAGCATCATCCGTAAAAGAGATCGCATCGGCGGCGAGGTACTGAGTTTTGCCTCCGCTCGTAAACTGCGGCAGATACTCGCCTTTCTCGGGAAAATCGGGATTGGTACCGACTCCCCAGCCCGTGACCGTAAGGAGCTTGCCATCAATCATACGCGAGGTCATAAATCCGCCCGATATCTGAAAGGTGTTCCCTTTCTTCATATCGGCGGGATCACTCACGTCGATCGAGACCGCCTCTGTAAACTGATATTTCGGCAGGATCACGGTAATGCTTTTGCAATCGGGCGAGAGATAGATAATGCTGTTATTATGGTCGATGCTTTTGATCGGGAATCCGAATTCCTCGGGAATGTTCACCGTATCGAGCAGCTCTGCGCTCTCGGTCGAATAGGAATAAAGCGTCAGCGTCAGCGGGTCGAGATAGAAAATGCTTTTTTCGCTCCGCTTGAAAAGGTCGCCCTCGATGATGCCCTCAAACTGATTGTCGGTGACTTCCGCGTACTTATCAGCAGGAGTCGCCTCCGAAAGAGTTCCGACCGTGGCAACATCGTTTTCCCCCGACTGTTCGTGTACAAAAAAGTACTTTTCAAAATTATTTTTGAAGCGGTAGTTATCGGGGCGCGAGGCAAGCTGCTGTACCTTAAGCATCAGCGCATAATACTCGCTGTCCGAGTATTTTGAAAGGTCTTCAAGCTCGCCCGAAAACGGCATAAAGAGCCAGAGGCTTAAAAATACGGCAAAGATCGAGATGCACGCCGCCATAACGGCAAGCTTTTTGCGCCAAGTAGATTTGCGTGCCGCCGTCGGATCGGCTTCGAGGATGAACTTCTCGTCAACCCCGCCGAGCTCGCGGAAAATATCTTTATTTTTCATATTTCAAATCCCTCCTTAATTAAATGTTCCCTGAGTTTCATACGTGTTCTGAAAAGGAGCATGGTGACGGCACTTTCCTTCATGCCGCGCAGTCTCGCGATCTCGCGCACCGTGCAGGCATAAAAGTACCTTTGCATGAATATAATGCGCTCTCTCGCATCGAGCGAGCCGAGAAATGAATTGAGAGCCTCGCGCAAAGCAAAGTTTTCCGCCATATCCTCGTCCCCGGGATCGGCGATGCATTCCGCAAGTTCCTCAAGCGCGAGCGTGACCTCGCCGCTTCTCTTCTGCGCTCCGCTTGCCTCGATCCTGCCGAGCGCAAGATTCCGCGCGATCTTGCCGACGTAGGGCTTGAGTGGATCGGGCTTATGGGGCGGAATCGAGTTCCAGAGGCGCAGATAGGTGTCGTTTTCAACTTCTTCGGCGTCCGGATCGTTCCCAAGCAGCCTCATAGCTATGTAACGGCAGTACCTGCCATACTTCTTCGCAGTCTCGCGTATCGCCTGCTCCGACCGCTCCAAAAAGAGCTTGACTATGCTTCTATCGTCCATTTTCTGTCTCCTTTCCTCTGTCTAAAAGGCCTTTCATCCTAATAAACAGAAAAACTAACTCAAGTAACACGGGATTCTATTATATTTTAGCATATTTTCCTAAAAAAATCAATATTTTGGGCGGCGAGGCAATGTTCCTGTGCGCAAAAATAGTTACATTTTAGTAAAACGCTGATATTATTGGTATAATATAATATAGTAGAGAAAGAATCTACGGAGGTAGCGGACGTGAAAAGAATCGTTCTGCCCGAAGAGGACGGCATCACTCTGCTGACTCTTCTTAAAAATAAAGAAAAGCTCTCGACACGTACGGTAAAGACGCTCAAATACCGCGCGGGAGGACTAAAGGTAAACGGTGAAGAGGTCACCGTGCGCCGTGTTCTGCACTCGGGCGACATCGTTGAGCTTGCCGTGGAGGACCGCGACGAGGATCGCGCAGAGTCCGTCGTTCCGCGCAAGCTTCCCATCAAGATACTCTACCGCGACGCGCACATCACCGTCTGCAACAAGCCGCCGAAGATGCCGACGCATCCGTCACACGGGCATCTTGACGATACGCTGGCAAATGCCCTTGCGTTTCTTGCCGCGGCAAAGGGAGTTCCCTTTGTTTTCAGACCCGTCAACCGACTCGACGGCGACACAAGCGGCATAGTTCTAACCGCCAACGACCGCATCTCGGCGGGCAGACTCTTTGAGACGATGAAGAGTGGCGAGATCAAGAAGACCTATATTGCCGTCGTCTGCGGCGTTCCCGAACCGATGAGCGGCACGGTTGACGCCCCGATCGCACGCGCCGATTTCGGCATACTTATGCGTACCGTTTCCGCAGAAGGACGCGAGGCGCGCACAGAATACAACACCGTTGCCGTATCGGCTGACGGCAAATATTCCCTCGTTGTGCTTCGTCCGCTGACAGGCAGAACGCATCAGATCCGCGTTCACATGGCCTATATCGGCTGTCCCCTGCTCGGAGATTTTCTCTACGGCGAGAGGAGCGATATGATCGACCGCCACGCGCTACACGCAGTAAGAATGACCTTCCCTCATCCCGAGGACGGCAGAAACATAACCGTCAGCGCGCCTCTGCCCGACGATATCGCCGCGGTCTGCGAAATCCTTTTTTGGAGTAAAGAATAATGGATAATAATATTGAAACCGAAGTTAAAGTTGAAGAAGAAATAAAAGAAGATAAGCCCGAAGAAAAGGCAAAACGCCGCACGTGGCTCGGTCTGCCGATCTTCTCATGGGTATTTTTCGGCATCGCGGCATTCGCCCTCATCGTAATGCTCACCTATATAATCAGCGAGGATTTTGCGAATTTCTATAACAGATACCCCGCCGCCTTCCTGCGCGGACTTTTTGCCGCGATCACCTCGATAATCCCCTGTTCTATTGCCGAAGCCGCTATAATCTTCGCGCCCGTGCTGATGGTCGCTATCATCATCTACGCCAACAAGAGATACACCTCGAGCTGGCGCGAGGTCGGCAAATTCCTTCTGATGACGCTGTCGGTAGCATCGCTCTTCTTTTCGACCTTCGCGCTGAATTTCGGCGCGGGATACCACACAAGCAGCGTTGATAAGCTTCTTGAGCTTGAGCGCCGCGACGTCAGCGCGGAGGAGCTTCGCGAAACCGCCGAATTCCTCGCCTCCGAGATCAACAAGTACACCGCAGGTCTTGCCTCAAATACCGAGGGCTCGACTATCATGCCCTACGGCTATGACACCCTCAGCGAAAAGCTCGTCGAGGCTTACGACAAGGTCTGCGACGAACACGAATTTATCTCGCGTTTTTCCTCAAAGGTGAAGCCCGTGCTCCTCAGCGAGCCCTGGACCTACACCCACATCGCGGGCGTTTACACCTATTTCACGGGCGAGTCGAACATCAACGTCAACTTCCCCGACTACACCATCCCCTACACTGCGGCGCACGAAATGGCGCATCAGAGGGGCATCGCGCGAGAGGATGAGGCGAATTTCGTCGCCTTTCTGGTTTGCGCGGCGTCGGACGACGATTATATCCGCTACAGCGGCTACCTCAACCTCTACGAATACGTGTCGAACGCGCTCTACCGCGCGGATAAGGACGCATACGCCGAGGTGCGCGCGTCGCTTGATCCGGTTGCGAGAGTGGAAATGTCTGCTTACAGCAAATTTTTCGATAAATACCGCGAAAACGTGGCGGCAACAGTCACCGAAACCGTCAACAACACCTACCTTACGATCCAGGGAACTCCCGGCACAAAAAGCTACGGTATGGTCGTTGATCTTGCGGTAGCATACATCGCTGGTAAATAAGAAAAATATTTCAAGAAAATTCAAATTTCGGCTTCCATTTTTCGCGGGAATATGATATAATATATTATGTATGACTATAAGGGGCTTTTATATATATGAAGAAAATTTCTCTGCGCGGCGGCAAGCCGCTCTACGGTAATATAAATATCAGCGGCATGAAAAATGCCGCGCTGCCGATCATTTTCGCGAGCATTCTTGTCGGCGAGCGTTGCGTTGTCGAAAACCTTCCCATGGTAAGCGACGTTGAGCTTTCGCTGAAAATACTCGAGACTATGGGCGCGAAGATCGAAAGACTCGAACCGAATGTGGTCGCAATCGACACAAGCGGTTTTGTTAACGGAACCTCGCCCGTCGAAATGGTTTCAAAGCTTCGCGGATCGACCTACCTTCTCGGCGCCGAGCTCGGCAGATTCGGTGAGGCACGCGTCGGTTCCTCGGGCGGATGCGACTTCGGTTCGCGTCCCATTGACCAGCATATCAAGGGCTTTGCGGCTCTGGGCGCAAAGTTTGAATCCTGCGATACATATAATTTTGTCAAGGCGGGACCCGGCGGTCTCTACGGCACCTCGGTCTACCTCGATATCGCTTCTGTCGGCGCGACCATCAACGTAATGCTTGCGGCAACGCTTGCAAAGGGCAAGACCACGATCGACAATGCCGCGCGCGAACCCCATATCGTTGACCTTGCGAACTTCCTTAATATGTGCGGCGCGCGCATCACGGGTGCGGGTACTTCGGTCATCAAGATCACGGGCGTTGAGGAGCTTCACAGCTGCAGATACACAATCCTCCCCGATATGATCGAGGCGGGCACCTATATGGCGGCTGTTGCCGCTGTCGGCGGCAGAGTCGGCATCCGCGGAGTCGTTCCCAAGCATATGGAGACCGTTACCGCAAAGCTGCTCGAAATGGGCGTTGACGTTGAGATCTACGACGATATTATCACGGTTTCGCGCTTTGTCCGTCCCGGACCCGCGAACGTAAAGACATATTTTTATCCCGGTTTCCCGACCGATATGCATCCGCAGTTCTCGGCTCTTCTCGCCGTGGCGAACGGAACATCCACCGTCACCGAGAGCGTTTGGGAACAGCGTTTCCAGTACGTTGAGGAGCTTACCAAAATGGGCGCGGATATCACCGTCGAGGGCAACCGCGCGACGATAAACGGAGTTGAACGTCTTAAAGGCGCGGAAGTTACCGCAACCGACCTCCGTGCAGGCGCGGCTCTCATCATCGCGGGACTCAACGCAGAGGGCGAAACCCGTATTTCCGGCGTCGATAAGATCGAGCGCGGATATTATGATATCGTAGGCAAGCTCAAGGCAATCGGCGCGGATATTGAGCTTGTGGAAGATAGTGAACAGTGATTAGTGGACAGTGGACAGAAAGACGCGAATAATAATTTGATCATTATCTTCAATCCATTGTCAATTAAAATAATAACAAATTAATAAAAAACAATCTCGGATATAGAGAAGCTTAATGCTTCACGATATCCGAGATTTTTTAGCATCTTAATTTATTCTATTATTTGCATTATTTAACCATAAACACATTGTACAGAATTATATAAGTGATCGCAACTTTCTGTCCACTGTCCACTGTCCACTGTACACTGTCCACTGTCCACTAATCACTGCCTGCTTTTTACTGTCAAACTATGCACGAGAGCCACTGCCGTAACAGCTTCCGCAATCGCTCTGGCGGCGAGGTTCAGAGAAACTGCTAGGATACCCGAGTTGATTCCGAGGAGTATCAGGAGTCCGCAGATGAGAAATACCGCGATCGATGCCATTGCCGTGATATTCCATGCCTTTTTGAGGCTGTGCGACCACAAAAGATTGAGAAGCAGAGCCGACAGCAACATAAGAGAGATCGGAAGCGACATCACAAAATAGTCAAAGACCAGATATAGAGAGCCTGAAAAGCCACCGAGCATCCCCGCATAGTCACCGCCTCCGATAGTTCGCGCGATCTCAAAAAGATGGTAAACTCCGAGCGCCGAACCGAGCGCGGCAGGAATCACGGTCAGCCAAAACGCGAGCCGAGGATATTTTTTCGGCATTATTTGAGCTCCAGAGCCCACTTGATCGCAAGGTTGATCCAATCCTCGCAATGGGGAACGATGTTATCTGCACTCTGAGAGCTTGTGAACTCATTGCAAAGTGCAAGTCCGTGCTTTCCCTCAGGGTAAATATGAAGCTCAAAAGGAACTTTATGTGCGGTCAGTGCGGACGCGTAGAGAAGCGCGTTCTCAACGGGTACGGTCTTATCGGTGAAGGTGTGCCAGATGAAGGCGGGAGAGGTGGTCTCGTCAACATTAAGCTCAAGCGAGAAAGCGGCAATAGCCTCGTCTGTCAGCGGATCGCAACCCGAAACGTTCTTGATCGAGCCCTTGTGCGCCTTGTCGCCGCCCGAAATTACGGGATAGGAAAGAATCGTGCCGGTGGGACGGTTGATTCCCTCGGGAGCGTCACCCGATTCGATACCGAGAGCCTCGCGGACGGGTTTGATATTCCAAAGCGTTCCCGCGCTCGCGGCGAGGTGGCCGCCCGCGGAAAATCCGCCGATGAAGACGTAGTTCGGGTCAGTATTGTATTTTTCGGCATTTTCGCGGATGTACTTTATCGCCATGCCCGCCTCGATCAGGGGCGCGTAGCTGTGAGCGTTCGGCTTAATGCTGTAGCGGAGCAGAAATACGTTAAATCCCGCGGAAAGGAATTTGAACACTATCGGCTCAGCCTCGCGGTCGGAGAGAAAATGGTATCCTCCGCCGGGGCAAACAACGACCGCGCGGCGCGGGCGAAGCTTGAGCTCGGGTGTACTTGTGATGCAGTAGGATGTAAGTGTAGCCTCGGGATGCTTGTCCCAAAGGGCGATCGTTTCGTGGATCATATCGGAAACCTCCGTTTATTTAATATGTATTAATTGTACCACTTTTTTCTCCGTCCTTCAAGAGGAAAAGCGAATTTTTTCAATATTCGCTTGACTTTTTGCGCGAAAAATTGTAAAATGTTATGGTACGGAGGATACACAAATGAAACTTAAAAGATTTTTTGCTCTAATAATATGCGCCATGATGCTCATGACGTCCTGCTCGGACGATATTCTCGACCCGATCATCACTGATCCGGGCGAAGAATTTCCGACCTCGGAGCTTGTAACCGAGGCGCCGAGCGCGGTTTCTCTCGAGGGTTACAAGGTCATCCGCTCGGAAAAAGCGTCGGCGCAGATCATTTCGGCAACCGTGGACTTCAAGAAAAAGATCGAAGCCGAGGCGGGCACTATCGCTATCGGCGACGACTGGTATAAATCGGGCGACACTCTCCCCGAAAAGGCACTTGAAATTCTCGTCGGCGCGACCAACCGCCCCGAGACCGCAGAGGTCATAACGGATCTCCTCGCCGACGATTTTGCCATCAAATATTTTCCCGAAAGCGGGCGAATCGTCATCTGCGGCGGCAGCGACGAAGCAACCGTCAAAGCGCTCAATCATTTTCTCGAATTCTGCTTCAAGGAAGGCGAGATCGAATACAGCCTTTCCTTCTTCTCCGCGGGTCAGTATGCGGTGAGCGAATGTCTGCTTGAAGGCACTCCGATCAGTGAATACTCGCTCGTTATCCCCTCAAGCGCAGATGCCGACGAGAAATACGCGGCTGAAATGATCTCAGCGTGCGTGCGCGAAAAGATGGGAATAGACCTCAAGACGGTCAAAGTCGGCTCGGCTTCGGGCAAGATGATACTTATCGGTCGCGCATCCGATTATACGGTCAAGGATTCCGAATACGCCGTTGGCACCAAAGACGGCAACGTAATTCTCTGCGGTGAGGGCGGACTTGTCGTCAAGGCGGCGCGTGTTCTGCTCGATGAACTTTTCCCGAAGGGACAGGACAAGGTTGCGCTGACGCTCGGTGAGACAAAGGCGATCACTTTCAATCGCATTTCCCTGCCCACTCTTACCGATTTCGGTACCAAACCGATCGCGCTTGCCGATCAGCTTAACGCCAGCATCGCGGTTTACGACCTGGCATCGGGCGAGGCTGTGCTGAAATATGAATTCAAGCCCAAAACTTCAAACGGCTTTTCGCTTGAAGGCTACGGCAACCGCGTTGACGAAGC
>JAGBYM010000084.1 GCA_017628755.1 Clostridia bacterium
AAGCCTCACCGCTTCGCTTGCTCAGGTATCGACGGCGTTACCTTCTCTCCCCGTCCCGGTGAGCGTCAGGTTTCTCCCTATATGCTTTACGTTGCATACGGAATCTACGGCGACAACGAGCGCGATGACAACGACCATCAGATCATTCTTGAATACGATTGGCGCAAGATCAAGCCCTACGCAAAGTCCCTCAGCCAATCCGCACCCCACCACAGCGGCGTAAAGTGCGATAATAAGTTCTTCTTCTATACCGGAAACACCACCTGGGGTATCCAGAATCTCGAATACGATACATATCTTGACGCGTGGCTCGTTGCGGTTTATATCGGCAAGAAGGAAAAATTCCGCAATCCTCCCATGTTCATTATTGACAGACAGATCGCTCCCGAAATGGGCGAGCTGAAGGGTCTTTGCGGACGCGAGGGACTGCTCCTGAGTGGCGCGACCCTCGGCACCCCCGACCCCGCAACAGGCGTTTACGGCTGTGATTGGCCCAAGGGACAGACCGGTATGATCGCCCTCGGCAACGGCTACTACTATTTCTCCTTCGATAAGAAGGATAAGCGCGACGAGGTCAGATATTTCTCGTCGGATATCAAGCTTTGTAAGTTTACGGGCGAAGGAAATCAGCTGTTTGAGGTTGTGGAATAATTAACATTAGGGCAAAGGTAAAAGGGTAAAGGTAAAAGGTAAGGTGAATTTCCTCGCTTTGCTCGGAAATTTTCTGATTATTATTGAAATAATCCTGCTTCTGTTTTTTATGCAGTACAGACCTTGCTCTCCTCATCCACCGCTGCACGCGGTCCCCCTTCCCCGCTGGGGAATGTAAAGGGTTCAGACCAAACTCTTTCGCAATTCAGCGAACACTGTTACGGCTTAACCCATTAAAAGCAGATTGGAATATTTTTATTTAAATCATTACGCATTATTGGTGGAGTTTCAGCAAAATACTTCAATAAAAATTTTCCATTTTGATATGCAAAATTATACATATGAGCGATATTCGCTACACGAATTGAATTAGCGCAGTTGCCCCTTTACATTCCCCAGCGGGGAAGGGGGACCGCGTGCAGCGGTGGATGAGGAGAGCACCGTTTGTACTGCACAAACGACAAGCGTACTCATAGGATGGATATTGATATGAATCATACACCTGATATTGAAGTGGTTTTCGAATTTATCGGTACTAAAACACGATCTGTAACAAACGGATATAGACCGAGTCACTTGATAAATGATGATTATTTAACTACAGGAATACACAAGTATTATGAAGTTGATTCTGTTGCTCCGAATGGATCCGCTAAAGGTACAATAACATTTCTTACTCCGGAAGCTTACCCACATTGTTTATGGATTGGAAAAAGAATATGTATTCAAGAGGGAAGTTCTATCGTTGGGTATGCAACAGTATCTAAAATTTTTAATTCTATTTTAGAAATAGAAACGAATGCTTGATCCGCATTGAACTATGGTTATTGTAGCGATTTAATTATCGCCCAAACCATTCAATCAAATTGCTTTTTGATTTGTCGAAAAGCTACTTTCCCTTTAACCTTTTCCTTCCCGAAAGGAGTTGATCGCATGAAGCGTCATATTGTTTCTTGTTTGGCTATTTTGATGTGTCTGATCATAAGCCTGTCATCCTGTGATTTTAGCAAACCGCTGAGAACAAAGATGCAATCATATTATTCAGATGATACAAATTATGTTACGCTGTCGGGAATTGTTGCATCAATGAGCGATGATGGCAGAAAGCTCGGTATCAAGATCACAACAGAGAATCACGGAATTACACATCCGAAATTGGAGGACATTTATGAATTTCATGTGTTTTTCGAGGATGACGAAGCTTGGGTTGGGATAGAACTCAATGATCCTGTGACCTTCACCACGGCTCCGATGTATTTTTATAACGGTCATATTTTACCGATTGTATTCTTGGCAAAAGACGGAGAAGTATATCTCGAATTGGAAGACGGTAAAGCGCAACTGCTTACTTGGGTGGAAAACGATGGCTTTGACGCTTAGCCGCTCAAACTTCTTATAAAATTATTTTTCGCCCTCGGCGAAAAATTTCCATAACTCTGCATTCTGCACTCTTAACTCTGCACTCCGAAGGGCGGTGACCGTATGAACCAATTTAATATGAAATTGCCGAGTGCGGTCACTTTTGCCTTGACGAAGCTTGAGACTGCCGGTTTTGAGGCTTACGTTGTCGGCGGGGCTGTGCGGGATGCGATGCTCGGGCGGGCTTTGAATGACTATGACATCACGACCTCGGCGTCGCCCGAGGAAATAAAGACCGTCTTTGCCGATTTCCACACGATACTGACGGGTGAGAAGCACGGCACGGTGACCGTGGTGATCGAGGGCATGCCCCTTGAGATCACGACCTACCGCGTTGACGGCGAATACACCGACGGGCGTAGACCCGATTCGGTTGAGTTTACGAAAAATATCCGCGAGGACCTCGCAAGGCGCGATTTTACCGTCAATGCTATGGCGTATTCGCCCACGCGCGGACTTTGCGATCCCTTCCGGGGTGCCGATGACCTCAAAATCGGCGTTATCCGCGCCGTCGGCGATCCCGTTCGGCGGTTTACGGAGGATTCACTCCGCATCCTCCGCGGATTCAGATTCGCGGCTCGGCTCGGTTTTTCGATCGAAGAAAAAACTCTCGCGGCGGCAAAGAGCGAGCGCAAAAGGCTCTCGGCGGTCAGCGCGGAGAGGATAGGAAGCGAGGTTCTCGGTCTGCTTTCGGCAGAAAGACCGTCGCGGTCGCTTTCATTGATGCATTCGGCGCACGTTCTCGGTGAAATCATGCCCGCGGCGTATTTTGAAACGCTTGCGGCAAAGAATTTTACGCCCGCGGACTTTCTGCCCGACCGCTTCCCCGAAGGACTTTATTTGAAAAAGGAAAGAGAAGAAGCGGCAAAGCTTGGATTTATCTCTGCGCGCGCGCATCTTGCGGCTTTGCGCCTCGGAATGCTCCTGCGCGACAGCGATAAGGCTTTGGCACTCGATATTCCTAAAAGACTCAAGCTCAGCGGTGAGCTTTCGGCGATCGTGACCGCTGTTGCGTCGTCGGCTCTGCCGAAAAGGGCGGACAGCGCGACCGTGCGCACTTATGCATCGGGAATCACGGGCAAGATCACGCCGAAATTTGCATATTTCATCCTGCTTTGCGCGGGTGCGAGAGGTGAGCGGTTGCTTTCGGGCGATAATGCCTCGCTCGCGGCGCAAAATCTTTACGAATCCGCGGAAAGAGGTGAGCCGATGTCGGTCTCCGAGCTTGCTGTGTGCGGCCGCGACCTGCTTGAAGAGGGTGTCCCGCCCGGTGCGAGAGTCGGTGAGGTTTTATCCGAACTGCTCGCTGCGGTGCTTGCAAATCCCGATTTTAACACGCGCGAAAATCTTCTCTCGCTCGTGAGCGATATGATGAGGTAAAAAATGAAGCTTATCAAAGACAGATTTGAATACAGCGGAGGCAGTCTCGCCTACCGCATATATGAGCCCGAGGGCGAGGTCAAGGCTATCGTTCAGGTTTCGCACGGAATGTGCGAGTACGTGGGCAGATATGAGGAATACGCCGCGCATCTTTGCGCGCAGGGTATCGTCCTCGCGGGCAATGACCATCCGGGTCACGGCGAAAGTGCCGCGTCGCCCGAAGACTTCGGCTATTTTGCCAAGGACGGCGGCGTTGAGCTTGCCGTAGAAGGACTTGCCGAAATGTCGCGCATTCTGCTCCGAAAGTACGAGGGCAAGCCCCTGATCCTTCTCGGACACTCGATGGGATCCTTCCTTTGCAGAATTTATCTCACGAAATATGCCGAAAACCTCGCGGGCGCAATCGTCATGGGCACGGCGGGCGCGGGTGCGCCCACGGGCGCGGGAATCGCGCTTGCAAATATGATCGCATCCCTTCGCGGAGACCGCCACAGAAGCAAGCTTCTGCGCTCGATCCAACAGGCGGGATATCTGAAAAGATGCGGCAAGGGAGCTGACCGATGCGACTGGCTGACGCGCGACAGCGCAGTCGTCGAAAAATATAACAGCGACAAATTCTGCAATTACATATTCACGGTTTCAGGCTACCGCGATCTCTTCCGCATGCTTGCGGAGGTGACCGACGAGACATGGGCGACCAGAGTCCCCACCGATCTGCCGATCCTGCTTATCAGCGGCGAGGACGATCCCGTCGGAGCTTATGGCAAGGGTGTTATGAACGTTGCGGGTGTGCTGACACACGCGGGTGCGCGGAAGCTCACCACGGTTCTCATCCCCGGTGCGCGCCACGAGGTTCTCAACGAGACCGACCGCGAGGAAACCTACGCCCTGATCGACAAATGGATTGGGGAAGTGCTCGCGGACTCCGATGTGTCGGATGAAGATGAAGTTCCCGCCGATGTTGAGACATTTTCCTACGAAGAAGTATGAGTGCCTTTTACCGGATTCGCCGAACCTTTGACGGTCGGTTCTACTTTGAATTCAATTCCACCGAGACCAGCGTTCTCCTTCGCGGAGGCGAGCGAAGCACACTTGCGCTCTGCCGCGCGTCGATCGCATCGGTGAGGATAATATGCGATTCACCCCTTGAAGACGTCACGGGATGCCTCGGCGAGAAGACCGAGCCGATGGGATACCCGAAATTCAAGGCTGAACGCCGCGGACGCGGTGTTTATACCGTATCGCTTTACGCCAAAAACGGCAAATGCGTCGGCAAAAGCCGAGACCTCGGAACACCCACGGCGGCGCTTGAGGTGTACAATTCGATCAAAAAATACGCCAGATACGCGCAGCTGCGAGAAGGTGTATATTAAAAACAAAAAACGAAGGAGCCAAAAATGCAAAATTTTGAACATTCCCCAACCGTTAAGCGCAAGAGATTTCTGATCAATTTTGCGTTTTTCGCCCTGATATTCGCAATCTCGATAGTCGTTATCAGATTTGCGCTTCCCGCTCTTTTCCCGTTTTTCGTCGCATTTATAGTGACGCTGATACTGCGCCCCATCGTGCGGTTTTTACACGCAAAGCTGAAGATGAACACAAGAATCGTCTCGGTTGTGCTTGTTATCTTATTCTACGGCACGATCGGTGTCGTTGCGATCTGGATGATCGTCGAGCTTGTTTCGCTCCTTGCCGATAAGGTCAAGGATCTTCCCTCCTTCTATCAGAATCAGATCCGTCCCTTCCTCGTGACTCTCTTTGCTGAGATACAGCAGATGCTCCATAATTTTGACCCCGAGATGGCGATCGACTTTGACACCACGGCAAATTCGTTGCTGTCCTCTCTCGGAAGCACGGTTATGAGCATTTCGGGACAGTTCGTCGGCAAGCTGACCGATATCGCGGTATCTGTTCCGACCTTCTTGCTCAACATTGTTATCATGGTCGTTGCAACGATATTCCTCATCGTTGATTACGAATCTATCCGCACATTCATTAAGCGTCAGCTTTCGGATAAGACTAATGAGCTTATGCACAATATCGCGTCGCATCTAGGCGGTGTACTTAAAAAATATTTCCTTTCCTACTCGCTGATCATGCTTATAACCTTCGGCGAGATCTTTGCGGGACTTTCGATCATCGGAGTCAAGTATTCGGCGCTTCTCGCGGCGCTGATCGCGATCTTTGATATCCTTCCCGTTGTCGGATCGGGACTTATTCTCGTTCCCTGGGCGATAATCAGCCTTATTATCGGCAATATCGGACTCGGAATCGGACTCTTTATCCTCTGGGCGGTGGTTTGTATCGTTCGTCAGATCATCGAGCCGAAGATCGTTGGTTCAAACGTCGGAATGCATCCCTTCCTGACCCTCTTTGCGATGCTTGCGGGCAACTTCATCTATGGCGGTATCGGAATCCTTCTGCTGCCGATAATCTTGGCACTCTGCCAGAGCCTTAACAGCGCGGGCGTTGTCAAGATCTATAAGAACGTCGAGCCCGAAATTGAAGAGGACGACCCGATCCAGCAGGTCATCTCGAAGGGCGTCGATGCCGCGGGCGTATGGATCTCAAGACCCATCAGAAAACGCCAGAAGCTCAAGGCTATCAGAGCGAAAAAGAAGAAAGAAGAGAAGGAAAGCGATCAGTGATCTGAGAAGTGGACAGTGGTTAGGGGACAGTGGACAGTGGACAGTG
>JAGBYM010000006.1 GCA_017628755.1 Clostridia bacterium
GATCTCTACCTCATCGGTACCTCCGAGCACTCCATGATCGGTAAGTTCATCGACACCATCAACCCTGAAGAATCACTCCCCTACACTCTCACCAGCTACTCCCCCTGCTTCCGTAAGGAAAAGGGCGCGCACGGTATCGAGGAGAGAGGCGTTTACCGTATCCACCAGTTCGAAAAGCAGGAAATGATCGTTGTCTGCCGTCCCGAGGAATCCCCCATGTGGTTCGATAAGCTCTGGCAGAACACCGTTGATCTCTTCCGCTCGCTCGATATTCCCGTTCGTACTCTCGAGTGCTGCTCGGGCGACCTCGCTGACCTCAAGGTCAAGTCCATCGACGTCGAGGCTTGGTCCCCCAGACAGCAGAAGTATTTCGAGGTCGGCTCTTGCTCCAACCTCGGCGACGCTCAGGCTCGCCGACTCAAGATCCGCGTAAATTCGAAGGAAAAGGGCAAGTACTTTGCTCACACCCTCAACAACACCGTCGTAGCACCTCCCAGAATGCTCATCGCCTTCTGCGAGAACAATCTCTGCGCCGACGGCTCGATCAACATTCCCGAAGCTCTCCGTCCCTACATGGGCGGTAAGGATAAGATTATCCCCAAGCACTGATCGCAAATCAAAATATAAAGAAGAAGCTTTTCGCCAAGGCGAAAAGCTTCTTCTTTTGTATTTAATTATTAATAACTCTTATGGGGTAGGGGTAAGTATTATGAATAAACGCATGGGGAAAAACGAAATCCTCGTTGTACGCCGAGCTGCACTCAAATACTATCTCCTCGTCGAACTCGCCTCTATAGAAAGCATCAAATAAGTCATTGTAAATTCTGAATTTTCCATCCACATATTCAAGACAGATACTTTTACCGTCGGTAAACGACATTATAAGTATGTCATTCTTAATTCCAAAGGCACCCATCATAATGGTCGCATAGCCCATATTCTTATAAGTGTATGTTACCTTTCCCGTCCATCTGTCAAATTCGAAAGATATATGAGTCGGTATCAGACCATCGGTTGTTCCGCTCAGAGTTAAAGTACCATCCGGGCTGAGTGCCTTGAGTTCCTCGGTCGGGAAAAGCTGCGTTTCTTTTTCGCCGTCGCGGTACGATATCGTGATGCTCGGCTTTCCGGAATTGGCATCGTATATGTCTTTGGCGTATACCATAGGATGCTCGGCTTTCACATCGTTCGAAACGCTGTTCACCAGCAAACTCTTTATGCTATTTCCAAGAATATTGGTATATTCATCTCTGCTGCTCAACTCACCGCCGTCAAAGAGGATACCGTATAACCGCGTATAATCATCATCATATGCATAACTCGTCATGCATAAGCCCTCTGTTCCCGTATCATGGATACGCAGTCTGTCGAGTATTATCGCCTCGATGTCATATATCATCGTGCTGTAGGTTTCCAGAGCGGAATCATAGCTCTTCTTATCCGAATAATCTCCGTGATACGTCAAGATTTCGGTATATCCCAAGGAAGATACCTCGCACCTGTCGTATCTCTTATTAATAATCTTCAGATCATAATCAAGAGCACCCGTGGGTTCGGGGTGCACATGATCCACAAAATCGGTAATGATTATCTTGTCATATTCAAAATACATCCTTATCGAATCGTTGATGATAAAGACTATCTCCTCGTAAGTAAGCGAACGGCGCTCGCCCTTCTCGCGGAGGCTCATCGATTCCGCGATCTGCTCTTCGGTAAAAAGGTGAAATATCTTCTCACCGTTCTCACCGATTTCTTCTTTTCCGTAAGCCCCGAATTTCTTCTGCATCTCGGATTGTGCCGTGGGCGTTTCTTCGATGACGCTCGGCAAGCTCATTTCATCCGGGTTATACTCCTCGGTTTCCACGGGCGGTTCGGACATAAAATGCATACATCCGCCAAGAGCAAGAGCCGATGCGAGTACAAGAGCAGTGGCAATGATAATAATTTTCTTACTGCTTTTCATTATAAATTTCTCCTTTCTCCGAGCGGCATATTCATACGCTTGTTCACCGCTTCTGTATCTGAATTATACACCCGTTGTATCATCGACTTGTATTCGAGTTGTCATCAAGTTGTAAAATCAAGAAAAACTTTGGTTCCCTCACCGATTTTTGATTCAAACCGCATAGTCGCGCCGTGCACCTCGGCAATATTTTTGCAGAGCGCAAGTCCGAGACCCGCGCCGCCCTCGGCACGTGAACGCGATTTATCGGTGCGGTAGAAAGGCTCGGTTATATGGGAAAGCTGTTCCTCGGTCATGCCCTTGCCGTTGTCCTCGACCGAAACCGAGCCGCGGGAGCACCGCAGAGTCACCGTCCCGCCATCCGAGCAAGCCTTTATCGCATTATCGGTAAGATTGTAAAAGAGCATCGAAAGCAGAGTCGCATTGCCGCGAATACTCATCTCCTCGGTCTCGCAGATTATCCGAACAGATTTCTCCGCGGCGCGCGATTCGAGTCTGCCCGCCGTGTCACGTAGCACCTCGGAAAGCTCTGTCTCCTTCATCTCGGGCAGATTGCCGCGGATGTAGGCGTCGTCAAGAAGTATCTCGGATATCTTCGCAAGCCTTTCTGCCTCGGAAATTATATATTTCGCGGCGATTATCCGCTGATCCTCGCTCGCCGCCGCCTTTTCAAGGTATTCGGCATATCCGCGTATGCTCGTCAGCGGTGTGCGCATCTCGTGCGCCATATTATCAACGAGCATCTGCTTTTTGCGCGCGTCTTCTTCAAGTGCCGCCATTTGCCCGTTGATCGTCGCAAGCATACTGTTAAAGCTTGCACCGAGCAGAGCGAATTCATCCTGTCCACTCTCATCCGCGCTGACAGAGAGATCTCCCTCCTGTATCTTTTCCGTCGTCTCGCGGAGACGGTCAAGCGGCAGAGACAGCCTGCGCAGTACAAAATACAGCAGTACGGCAAGCAGAGCCGAAACGCCCAGAGCGGTCAGCACGTACGTCAACGTCAGCGATCGGAATTCTTCATCAAGGCTCTCGACGTTTTTTGCAAACACCATTGTGTATCCGCCCGCCTCCGAGCAGATCACTATATGCCTAACACCGCCGATCTCGCAGTGAGCAAGAGTATTTTCGCTGATCTCGCCGATTTCGGTCATATTCGAATATACCTGCTCCCCGTTTTCCGAAAAAGCAATACGTATGCCCTTGCCCGAGTAATATGCTCCGTATGTCTGCATCAGAAGCTCGGGGCTCTGCTTATCTCCCGCCGCCAAAAGGTCGGAGAGGTCGCGCTCAAATGAGCTTGCAATATAATACTGCTCGGCTCCCACAGTCTCCTCCGCTGACGCGACGCTTTTGCTGTAGGTATAATACGTCAGCGAAAGTATTCCCGCGTTGAGGCAGACAAGGAAAAGTATCAAAGTTAAAATATATGTTTTCTGCCAGAATCTCATTTTATCTCAAGCCTGTATCCCGTTTTGTAGACCGTTTTCAGCTT
Organism: Clostridia bacterium; assembly: GCA_017628755.1. GTDB lineage: Bacteria > Bacillota > Clostridia > Oscillospirales > CAG-272 > CAG-390. The sequence goes on from JAGBYM010000006.1 coordinate 3,456, forward strand.
CTCGGCAATGCCGAGCTTCTGCCTCAGCTTCTGTATATGAACGTCGACCGTCCGCGTGTCGCCATCGTAATCAAAATCCCAGACAAGCTCGATCAGCTTCTCGCGCGAGAGCGCAAGGTTGCGGTTTGTTATAAGCGCCGCAAGCAATTCAAATTCCTTTGGTTTGAGGATGACCTCCTCACCGCCCCTGAACACGCGCCGCGTATCAAACTCAACGCGGATATCGTCAAACTCAAAGAAAGTGACCTCGCCCTTCGTCCTGCGCAAAACCGCCTTTACGCGCTCCACAAGCTCAAGTATCTCAAAGGGCTTGACTATATAATCGTCCGCCCCGAGCTTGAGTCCGCGAAGCCTGTCGTCAACCGAGGCGCGTGCGGTCACAAAGATCACGGGCGTATCGGTCTTGCCGATTATTTCAAATCCCGAGAGCCCCGGGAGCATCACATCGAGTATCAGCAGGTCAAATTTTTCGCCGAGAGCCCTCTCCAGCGCGTCACTGCCGTCAAAGGTCTGACTGCATTTGTGCCCGACAAGCTCAAGATTGAATTTTATCAGATCGTTTATCGCCCTCTCATCCTCGGCGATCAAAATCCTTGCCATGACAGCTCCTTTTCGTATACAATTTCATTTTATTATACCAAAAACTTGTTATCAAGTTGTAATCAAAAAAGCTGCCCGAAGGCAGCTTTGATCGGAATCAGTTGTTTATGGAATCTTTAAGAGCCTTGCCTGCCTTGAAAGCGGGAGCCTTGGAAGCCGCTACGGTTACGGTCTCGCCGGTGCGGGGGTTCTTTGCAACTCTTTCGGGGCGCTCGCGAACTTCAAAAGTACCGAAACCGGTAACCTGAACCTTCTCGCCTGCCTTGAGTGTTTCAACGATGGATGCAAAAAGTGCATCGTATACTGCCTCTGTATCCTTCTTGCTGACGCCCGCCTTGTCTGCGATAACGCCGATAAATTCTTTCTTGGTCATGGTTTTATATTCCTCCAAATAATAATTGTCGACCTAAATATTTTAATCCGTCGATAGTATATGCATTATAGCACAGATTTACACTTTTGTCAATAAATTATGGACAGAAAATGTCAAAATAAATGTAAATTTATTGACTTAATGGTCATTTTACACTATTTTTCAACCCAGCATTTGTGCAAATTGCACAGCTTTATTGTAAATGAGCTCAAAACCGCTCTCAAGAGTCAAATCATTGTAAATATCGTGCGTATTTCTGCCGGGTTTGGAAGCAAGCGTCAGCTCAAAGGTAAGCTCGCCCGCGTAGTTAATGCGCTTGAGTCGGTCGGCAATTCCCTGCCAATCGGCAACTCCGTCAAAGGGGAAAAGATGCGCGTCGTCAAGCCAAGTGATAACGTTCGGATCGGTCTGACCGAGGTTGTCGTTGAGGTGGGTGCAGATCAGCTTGTCGCCGAAAAGCGCGGGAACGTCCATGGAATTATTATAGCACATTTCGTGTCCCGTATCCCAACAATAACCCACAGCGGGTGAAGAACCGAGCTCCGCGATGATCTTTTCAAGGTACTCTATACCCTCAACGTTCTCAAACGCGAGCATAACACCGACCTTTTCAGCCTCGCGGACAAGTCTGCCAAAACGCTCGATACCGAGATCGGTGGGGTCATGGCGGTCCATTCCGATTATGGGATGGATGACAACGATCGGAACCTCTGCCTCAGCGCACTCTCGCACGCATGCGATAAGTTGGTCAATCGCTTCCTCGCCTGCCCGGCCCTTTTCCCAGGGCTTGTGAGCATCCGTGAATGGCGCGTGGACCGACTGGAAATAAAGTCCGCGCTCACGGATCTTTTCAGCGACCGTCTTCATTTCTCCGACGTGCCATCCGGTAAATACTCCGTCAAATCCCGCTGCCTTCAAAGCATCGAGACACTGCTCAAAGGACACGTCCTTGAATCCGGGGTTGACGTTTATACAAATTTTTCTTTCCATGTGTATATTTCCTCGCTTTCGGGATACAATATTATTGTGATAATTATAGCACTAATTGCACAAAAAATAAAGCCTTTTTTCAAAGATTCTCATACAAAAAGAGAAATTTTCAAAAACTGCATTTTTTTCGCAAAAAATTTCAAAAAAGACTTGACAAATCCCCCTTTTTCTGCTATAATATACACCGCACGATACGTGCGAACTTAATATGCAGCGTAGCGGCGTCGCCAAGCGGTAAGGCAACGGACTCTGACTCCGTCATTTCCTAGGTTCGAATCCTTGCGCCGCTGCCAAAAAAAGAACGGATGACTTTCGTCATCCGTTCTTTTTTTGGCAGCGGCGCAAGTAGATTCGAATTTTGTCGCAAAAGGCAAAGCCTTTTGCGACTAGGTTCGCATTCCCACCGAAGCCGTCGGGGAGCTCGCTCACCAGCGGCGAGGTGAGGAATCTTCGCCGTAGGCGAATACCCTTGCGCAAATATAAAACTTCCCCACCGTTGATATCAACGGTGGGGATTAAATATATCAATTAATATTAATTAATAAAGCTGATTGCGTCACTTGCCGCAGTGAACTTGAAGGGATCTGCGCAACCTTCAACGATGTTTCCGCTGATCTCGGTAGCAGATGCATATTCACCTGCAACGGATTTTTCATCGGTAATGAGAACCGAACCGGAGTTGTTTGCGGAGAACAGGTTATTCTTGATGCGGATGATAGCAGCGGTGCTGTCACGGTTGATATCGATCCAAGGAGCGTGAGGAGCACTTACGCGATCGTCTACGAATACGCAGTCGCTGATCTCGATCTCAACCTGCTTCATAGTGGGATCAAGCTTGGTCAGGTGATAGTTGGGAGCCGCAAGATCCTTTCTGAGGTTGATGGAGAAGATAGTGGTATTGGTATTTCTGAACATACAGTCAGTGATCAGGAGTCTGTCAGTGCCGGTGTCACCCGCAGTACTGAACTTTTCAACAAGACCCATACCGCAGTTTTCTGCCATATAAAGTCCCTTGATCTCAAGAGTATCAAAGCCCATTCTGAAGAGGTACTGCTTAAGCACGCTATCTACACGGATGTTTTCAAACTTAGCGTGTCTCTTGTAGAGAACGGGGTTGGTGTCATCCTTGGGGTAGTAGGGGGAGAAGAAGAAAATATTATTGGTGCTTGTGCTGTTCTTAACAAGAATATTCTTCATTTCGATCTCGATCTCACCTTCCATACCCGAGTTCTGACGGATAAGGAAGTTATCCGAAAACTGGAAACCGTCAACAACGATCTTCTTACAATCGGAATATACAGTTGCGTTCCATACGCCAAGACCGAGGTTACCCATCATAATAGCCTCTTCATCCTCGTTTGCACGAAGAGGATTGAGAGTCCAGTCAGCAAGCTTATCTGCGCCTCTTACGTTGGGATCAATGCCTGCCTTGGGGCCGAGAACGGTGAGGTTCTTCTGGATCTTGAAGTTCTCGATATACATACCGGGAAGAATAAACATAGTACCGTCTGCGGGAACTGCCTCGTGACCCTCTTCAAGAGTACCGAACGCATCCTTACCTACGGTTGCCTTGTACTTGACACCGCCAAAGGTGAATACTGCGATCTCGCCGTCCTTACCGAAATCATCGTCTACAGCAACGGTGTTTGCGGGAAGGTCTACAGCGCCGGTGGTATCAACGCCGGGAGTAACGGGATCAGTATCGGGAGGAGTAACAACGGTGTTAGAAAGGATCTGCTTGCAAAGCTCAAGAAGCTCGGGAACGTATGCAGCGTGCTCTTCTACGCTGGGATGGTAGGATGCAGTCTGGTTGGTGGAGCGCTTTGCCTTGTACATATAGTATCCGGCAGCTTCTCCGCCGAGCTCTTCAAATATCTGGGTGATGTAAGCTGCATATGTACCGTTCTTCATATTGGTTACAGCAAGGAACTTGCAATCCGCGCCGTTCTTTTCCTTTGCGTACTCGACCCAAGCCTTGAAGTCAGCCTTGAACTGATTAGCAGCGATACCCTTGGTCTCGTCATTGGTACCGATATTTACAACAATGAGGTTTGCCTTGCGCGCGAAATCGTATTCGGTGGTGCTATTCTTGCCGTAGCAAGCGTAACGGTAGCCAAGGGGAACACCGGGAGTACCGCAGCAGATACCCTGACCCGAAAGAGCGGTGAGGGAGTAATCTGCGTCAAGAGCCTCTGCGAGCATATAGGAGTAGCCGAGAGTAGCGTCCTGAGAGGTGTACTGGCCGTCGAAGGTACCGATAGTACCCCAAGCACAGGTGATACTGTCGCCTACGAACTCAACGTAAAGATCCTTAGCCTTGGGAGCTTCTTCAGCAATGAAACCGGTGAGCTTTACCGAAGTAAACGCCGCAAACGCGAGAGTGTAACCGGTAACCTTGATAACACGGATGGTGTGAGTACCGTTCGGGATACCCTTAAGAACGATCTCGCCCTTGCCGGTGATGTCGAAGTAAACGCTGTCGCCGTTCTTCCAGGGCTCACCGTCAACGTAAGCGCGGAAGTATGCGCCCTTGTCGTTGGTCTCAACCGCGAAGGTCATATCGCCCTCACAGGTTGCGGTAAATTCGATACCGGATGCGCTCCAGTCAGCATTGATAGCTGTATCGGAGGGGAGGTTACGAACGCCGAGGATCTTGATACCCTTGGTGTTCTTGTTGAGAGCCACGGTCTGTTCCGTAAGAACGACCGGAGCATCGGTCTCGGGAGCTTCGGTAGCGTCCGGAGCCGCTGTTGTGCCGGGAGCGTTGGTAGGCTCGTCAGGCGCGGTGGTGTCTGCGGGATCTCCGCTGCAAGCAGTCATAAGCATAGTGCCCGAAAGCATAATGATCGCCATGATGCAGGAGAGGAGTCTTACAAATGTTGACTTTTTCATAATTGGATTCCTCCTAAATATTATTTAACAGTCCTATACCGTTCAAAGCGAATATAAGAACATTAAATTTCAAATGTTTTTATCATAATGAAATGATATTTTACAGTAAATTCGATCAGCCGAGCTTTTTGAGAGTCTCGTTAATATCGTCGATCTTCTTGCCCAAGGTCTTTTCATATGCCTTTCGGGTAGAAGTGTAGCTTCCTGCGCCATTGGTGTTTGCCGCATTGCGGAAGATACTGTAGGACATCTTATCAAGCTGAGTTGTAAAGAGTCTGCCAATATCGATAACAACACCCTCGCGGATCTTATCGAACATAAACGCATCATCGCTCTGGTCAGCGTATCTGAGCTTCATAGACTCCTCAAAGATCGCGGGAGTAACGTTAATATAGCTCTGGTATGCCATAAGCTCGATAGTTGCCGCAGCGGCATCGGGATCAGAAGCGGCAGCCGAAAGCATATACATTGTGTAACCAAAGGAGAGGCATGTATAGTACATATCCTGATCAGCATCATACTTCGGTATGGGAAGCATACCGAATGCAAACTCTACTTCAGAAAGATGTGTAGCGGGGATGCATGCACGGTCAACAAGGAAGAGTGCATTGTCTGCCGCGAAGATCGGAACGCTTTCCTTGATATAGCTTTCGCCCGAATCGTGAAGAAGTGCGCAAAGCTTTCCAAGAAGATCAACCGTCTTTTCCGAGTAAAGGTCGGGAGAGAGATAAAACTCGCCGTTTTCATCTGCCTCAAGCACGTTGAGATCCGAACCCGAGTAGAAGGGGTCAAAATGAACATTGGTGACAACAAGACCGTAGCGATCGCCTGCGGATGCGGTATTATCGTTGTCCTGATCCATATATACGCCGTTTGTGTACTCAATAAACTTATCGAGAGTCCACTGACCGTCATAAACAAGATCGTATATAGCCTCAGGCTGAGCACCGTGAATATCGATCATCATCTGCTTGTTGAACATACAGCAATACATCATGTGGAGATAGTTCGTTGAAATGTCTCCCGAGGCAAAATAAACACCGTCGTGGATAGTTGCCTTGGAAATAAGGCTACTCGGCCACCAGGGCTTATCGAACTCCATATATTCGTATTCAGCAAGATTCTGTGTAACACCCTCTGTGGTAAGGGTTGCACCCGTCATCGAATAACCCGCGAATATATCGCATGCATCAGCGCCGGACTGCGTATTGTTGACACAAACGTTGACAAATTCCGCCATTTTAGGGTTACTGCCGGGAGTACCTGTGAATTCAAGCTCAATACCGAATTGCTCCTGCACCTTGGCATTACGTCTGAAGATAGCATCGTTTACAGCCTCGCCGTTCTGATCTTCAACAAAGAATTCAACGTTGGGGTGATCATCCCAGTAAAGGATGTTAACCGTTGTTCCGTCGAATCTGAGATCCGAGGGAATGTTGCTTGCGGCGTAGAAGGTTTCTTCCGCGGTGGTTTCTTCAACCGAACCCGCGGGAGCCTCTGTTACCACAGGCGCCGTTGTTTCCGCGGTGGGAGTTGTTTCGGCACACGCAACAGCCATAGGCAGTAACATTACCGCGATAAGCACTACGGTGGTAATACGAATCAAACGTTTCATAATATTCCTCCGATGTCATATTTGTATTAATTGTTATCATTATACTATCAAAAACGAAAGATAAAGTAAACCATATATGAACTATATGTTAAAAGTCCTCAAACTTGATTAATTAGTTTCTAATTCAGATACAAAGAACAGCAAATATATATTTTTATCAGCTAGAAAGCATATTAGCCGCAAGAGGGCAGACCCTCTTACGGCTAAATAGTTGCTGAATTCAATCAATTATTTTTCTTTTGTAATCTTCGAAACGATCGAAGCTGTATCTCCGTTCCAAGGCAGAGGAACTGTGTGCTGGGTATTATTCCAACCCGCTACGTAAACTCCCTGCAGGTTCTTGTTTGTTCCGTCCCAAAGAACCTTGTTGTATGCCTTTTCCTTATAGGTTTCATAAGCATGAAGTCCCATAGGCCAGAGAACCAGCTCGGACGACATCAGCTTGTATGACGATATCATAGCGCTGTCGTTACCCCAGGTCTGGTAACCGTGGTGCGCTACCTGAACGATCTCGCATCTGAGGTTAGTTCCGTAGAGCTTGTTGCAGATCGCCATAGCGGGACCCGTAACGTCACCCATGACCATAACGGAAGTGGATTTACCCGAAGCATCGGTCGTGATCGAACGCACGAGGATGGACGAGGTATTGAGCGCATTTACTGTAGAAGGCGCAAACATTTCGGAGGTATAGAGAATCTCGAACACGGTATCGGCAAAGTAGAATCTCTGACCGGGATGGCACTGGATAAGCTCGGCGCCGAGAGTTTTTGCGGCTTTGCGGACATTTTCGGTGGTATTAGCTTCGCCACCGCCGAAGTTTGAGCCGTACGAGGAGGCGAGAGATCTGCTGATCTCCTCATCACTCATAAGGTTTGCGATAACGCGCTCAACGGTAAATTTCTTTGCAAACTGCGCAGCTTCTTTTTTGAGCATTCCCATATGGTCTCCATGCGCGTGGGAAACGAACCATGCGGCAATTCGGATATCCTTACCCGAAGCATAACCCTTTGCCTGCTCGGTAATGGCATTGATAAGATTGTTTGACCAGTACGAGCTGTTGGTATCGTGACCGCCGTCAACGATTACGAAGGAACCGTCAGAAAGTCTGTAAAGCAGAGAAAGGCCGTTGCCCTTGTAAGTGCCGCTGCTTTCCTTGAATTCACAGCCGAGCATAGTGATCTGCGAGGTGGTCACTGCGGTGTACTTGTTATCGGATTCAAGACCGATAAGAGTCTTTTCCTCAAAGGGCTCGATAAGAATACGGCATTCGTCGTAAGGCTTGTAGTAACCGATGTTAAGCGTGTATTCGTCATTATAAAGTGTTGCGAAAAGTGTGCCGTTTATATCGTTGTCTGTGTATTTCTTGTAGCCTGCAGCTTCAAGCTCGGCAAGATATGCGGCATAGCTTTCCGCAGTTGCATCTTCAAGAATGATCTGGTCAACCTTTTCGTCGGATGTCGAGGTTGCAACAAACTCGGTTCCCTTGAATACGGGAACGGCGTTGAGAGCCTTGGATTTGCTGTGAGTCTCTGCAATATTGAGAGCTTCCGCAGGGATCGAAACGCTGACTGTACCGTTTTCCTCGGTCTTATATTCGGCAACGATATCGGCAAACGCTTCTGCGGCATATGTTACGGCTTCATCGGTATATCCGAAGATAACGATCTTGTTTCCGACAGCCTTGATCACATAATCGCCGTATCCGAGACCTGCTGTAGCCTCAGCAACCTGTGCGTGCTGTGTAGTACCGACAAGGATTTCAACGGTAGAATCGTCGTAGCTTTCTGTCGCTTTTTTGAAATCGTCGCCCATTGTAAGTCTTACACCGGTGGAGCTTTCGATAGAGTTTCTGATACCGATAGCGGCGTCAACGTAGCTGTCACCCGAGCTGAGATTCTGCGGACGGATGATCTTTACTGCCGCTTCTCCGCCGACAATAATATCAAAAGACGAAGGAGTCTCGAATTGATTAACTTCACCTTCGGTTTCGGCTTCGGATATGTTTTCGGATTGGTTTTGGGGAAGAGTTTCCTCAGGCTCATTCCCGGATGCACAGGAGATCAGGCAAGCGAGAAGGATCGAGAGTGTGAGCAGCAAAGCTGTAAGACGGGTTTTGAATTTCATCTGAGTTTTCCTTTCTTTTGGGTGCGTATAATTCACTTTTATCAATTATATCACTAACAACCAAAAAAATCAAGGAGCAATATAATATTTTTATAAAAAATAAACATTTGAATTTTGTAATTACAAGCAAGAAACCGCATAGCATTTTTCATTTTCACTTGCAACCGTTCAGATTTTATGATATAATGTAAAAAACGCCGAAGATATTTATATTAACTGTACAATAAGATTTAGGTGAAAATGAAAAATATATGGAATAAATCTATACCTTTTCCCGATTTTTCTCAGATCGAAACCATTCGTGGAGCAAAATACATAACGGTCCACACCGCGCGCGAAGACGGATATCATTTTTCTCTCGGTGCCGCAATTATAAAGCACAAAGGCATTCTCCGCGTCAGTTTTTCGAATTCATGGCGCAAAGAAAACGACGACCTCACCATTCTTGCAGAGAAATACTCCACCGACAGCGGGAATACCTGGCATGACAATATAATCGCAAAAAACGAAAGCGGTTTGGGGAGAAGCCACGGAGTTTATTTTGAAAAAGACGGCGAACTTTACGTTTTTTGTCCCGTTGCGGAATTTGACAGGATCGACAGATACCCGGGTCTCAAAACCGAGGCATACAAACTTTGCGGGAGGGGAGAATACGAATCACTTGGCGTGGTACTCCCCGGAGATTTCTGGCCTATGTGCGAACCTATAGTATTAAACGACGGAAAATTGCTTATGGCAGGGCTTGAAACAGATCAGGCGCAGGCTGCCGTTGCACTCTGCGGCGGTGAAGATATAACAAAATGGGAAATGAAGATCATTCCCAATCCCAATCAATTCAAATACTGGGGCGAAACAACGGTGATAGCCTATCCCGACCGCTTAATCGCATTTGTCAGAGGAAGCAACGGTATCGGCAGTATCCTTGTAAGCGAAAGCCGAGACGGAGGAAACAGCTGGTCCGGACTCGAAGAATCCGATTTTCCCATCGCAAACAGTAAGATGTATGGCGGAACTCTCTCAAACGGGCTCAAATACCTCGCATTCAATATAAAAGACAGAGGTTACCGTGATACTCTCGCGCTTGCAATCGGAAAAGACAGTTTTGAAAAGCTTTATCTGCTGCGCGACGGATTTGACGCTCCCCCAAGATTCAGAAAACAAAATATGTGGTGCTACCCTTATGCCTTTGAGGACACCGAAACCCGAACCTTATATATAGCCTATTCCAAAAACAAGGAAGACTGCGAAATGATCGCAATTCCGACAGAAAATCTGTAAGGAGAAACACAAAAATGACTTTCAAACAGCAACACCAAGCCGTACTTGCCGAGTACGAAAAATTCTGGGAGCGTAAAAACACGGGGCGTCCAATACTTAACATAGCATATACCAAGCCTAACACACAAGCATATCGTGCGCCCGCGACTCTTGAGGAGCAATGGCTTGACCCCGAATACAACTACACCGCGTTCAAAAAAAGAACGGAAAATCAGGAATTTCTGGCGGAAGGCATCCCCGGATATTTCACAAACTTCGGCCCCGGCTGTCTTTCTGCATGTCTTGGCGGCGGATTTCAGCTTGCAAAGCAGACTATATGGTTCGACAAAGAGCAGCTCATCACGGATTGGGAAAATCCTCCCGCTGTGAAATTTGACGAGCAGAGCGAAATGTGGCAGCTCATAACAAAAATGCAAGAGCGTTTTGCAGCCGATCCCGACGTATGCTTCTCAATAACCGACCTCGGCGGTATCATGGATATCGTCGCATCGCTCCGCGGCACCGAAAATCTGCTTTACGACCTTTACGACTACCCCGAAGAGGTATATAATTTTACCAAAGAAGTCAGACGCGAGGTTCGCGTTGCCTATGAAAAGCAGGTCGATTTTATCAAAAAGCATGATCTTCCCTTCATCACTTGGATGAACATTCCGTCCGAAAAGCCGTGGTATCCCATGCAATGCGACTTCTGCTATATGATCTCGCCCACACAGTTTGAGCACTTTGTGCTTCCCGAGCTTATCGATCAGGCTTCCTATGTTGACCGTCCCGTCTACCATCTCGACGGCATCGGCGAGCTTCCGCATCTCGATATGATCCTCGACATTCCCGGGCTGAGCGGCATCCAATGGAATCCGGGCGCGGGCAAAGAGCCTCTTTGCGACGAAAAATGGTTTGATATCTACAAAAGGATCCAGGACAAGGGAAAGAATCTCATTCTCCTTTGGGCTCTTGACGAAAAATACGAGGATAAGCTTGAGAAATTCTTCAAGACCGTCGATCCGACCGGAGTTTACTTAAGCGGCAACAGATTCTCCTCCCCCGAAGCCGCAGAGAGAATGTATGAAAACATTCTTAAATGGACGAAATAAGCACATCATCATGAAAAACTACTACGAATACCTCGAATTTAACGGTGCTTCCCTATTCACCGTAATCTGCCTTCCCGAGGAATCGGGGAAATTCCCGATTGTCATCAGGCGCGATCCTTACGTTGACGCGGTCGAAAATTCAGCCGAGGACGAGATCGTCGCCAATTTCGCTCAAAGCGTTGAGGCTTGGCTCTCGCACGGCTATGCGGTCGTTTATCAGCATTGCCGCGGCAGAGGCAAAAGCTCGGGCGACTGCATCCCCTACATAAACGAGCGCGAGGACGGGCTCTTTTTGCAGGATTGGGTCAGATCGCAGTCCTTCTATAACGGCGAGCTCTACCTTGTCGGCAACAGCTACAAATCAACCGTTCATCAGGTCACAGCTCCCTTTGCAAGCGACATCAAGGGCGCGGTCCTTGCCGTTCAGGATACAGAACGTTACAACTGCAACTACCGCAACGGATTTTATAAAATGGGACTTCACGGCGGCTGGTACGTCGGAATGTACAAGCACAAGAGCATCCGCGAGAAGGCATACAAGCCCGAAAGCTACAATATGCTCCCGCTTATCGACTTTTCCAAGACCGTTTTCGGCGAGAGTGTACCGAGCTTTGACGATATCCTTCTCCACCCCGATCGAAACGATGATTTCTGGAACACCCGCGCAGGCGGGTGCGATTCGCGTGGTGCGCTGACGAACGCGAACATCCCCATCCTTGTCGTCACGGGATTTTACGACATCTACACGGGCGGTATGTTTGATATGTGGAACGCAATTTCGCCCGAAACCAAGGCGAAATGCGCTATGCTCGTCCATCCCTACGATCACGGCAACAACAAAAAGGGCGATCAGCCGATAGTTTTCGATGACGCACCCACGGGAGAAGCCGCCTTGAATGACATCTATCTCCGTTGGATCGAATCCGTCCGAGGCAAGGAGGCTGCACCGTTGGAACGCGGAAAGGTCACCTACTACAAGCTTTTCGGCAACCAATGGTGTACCGATGATTTCGCCGCGCCCGAAAAGTCGCTCACGTTTGCTCTTGGTGACGGTGAGAAGACTTACACATACAACCCTTATGCCCCCGCGAAATTCAAGGGCGGTCTTTCAGCAAATTTCGGCGGAAACGCATGGCAGTATAAACCGAATATCCAACACGACGTTCTCTCCTTCTTCACTCCCGAATTTGAGGAAGATACCTTTGTCAAGGGCAAAATGACGGCAAAGCTCCGCGTCCGCTCGGATTGCGAGGACACCTGCTTCTACATCCGCCTCAGCCTCTGCAAAGCGGAAGGATATTACGGCTTGCGCGACGATATCAATCAGATCTCGAATTTCGCGCCCGATTATATCCCCGGTGACGAGATCGAGATGGATTTCACCTTCGACGAGCACGCTTTCGTGATCAAAAAAGGAGAAAAGCTCCGCATCGACGTCTCCTCCTCGGCATTCCCCCTCTACGTCCGCCACACCAATAACCGCGGACCCTTCGCACTCCAGACAACTGCGAAGGTGGCGCATAATACGGTAGTTTGCGAGAAGTCGAGTGTTACTTTGTTTATTGAATAAAAAAAGAAAATTTCCGCCCCTGCGGAAATTCACCTTCATTTCGCGAAGCGGATAACCATTCTGCGCAGCAGATAACCATTCGCTGCAAGCGATAACCATTCGCGCTACGCGCGATCACACCATAAGGAATCATCATGTACAGCTCAAATCACACCGTTCCCGAGCGCATTTTCATGCTCGACTGCGGGCGGAAATACTACACTCCCGCGTGGATAAAGCGGCTTATTCTTGAAATAAAGAGCGCGGGCTTCAACGCCATCAGCATTCATTTTTCCGAGGATATGGGACTTCGTCTTGAATCGAAGACCTTCCCTTGGCTTGCGGGCGGCGATCACTCGCTCTGCGTCTACGGTGCGGCAAACGGTCTCGCCGAGGATGACGACAAGTTCATCACTCAGGATGAAATGGCGGATATCGTGCGTTTTGCGCAGAGCGAGGGCATCGAGGTCATCCCATCCTTCGACTCGCCGGGGCATATGAATTACGCGGTCAAGAAATACAACGCGCAGAACGGCTCGGATATATCGAATTATTTCCACAAGAACGGCATAAAGTCGATAGTTCAAGGCTCGAGCATCAAAAAAGAACCCGCGCAGTACACTTTCTCGCGCGGAATCGACATCGCGAACCCCGAAGCCGTGGAATTTGCGCGGAATCTCTACGCCGAATACGGCAGATTCTTCTACTCTCTCGGCTGCAGAAAATTCGACATCGGCGGCGACGAGCTTCTAGGATTCGGCGAGACGATCGACACGACCCTCTCAAAGTGGCAGAATCTCGACCATTGGGATGCTCACGCCAAAAAGCTCACGAGCAACGACCGTGCCGTGGCATATGACGCCTTCATCCTTTATATGAACGATATCGCCACGCTGATGCGCTCGATTGGTTACGAAAAAATTCTGATGTGGAACGACGACGTCTACCGCGATTTTGACACGGGTTGGCAGGGTGTGACCGAGCTTGACAAGTCCATCGACATTCAGTATTGGTCGGTCAAATCAAACGGCGGAAAAAACAACGTCTTCACCTACCTCGACCGAGGCCATAAGGTCTACAATTTCATCAGTCCATACGTTTATTACGTTGTCGGCTTCGGCGGCGCAAAATACGGCACGACTCCCGAAATTCTCGAGCGCGACTGGAGCGCGTATTTCTTCGATCCCGAGAACTCGGAGAACAACCCCTCCGTACCCCACCCGCGCATTCTCGGCGGCGGCTACTGCCTCTGGAGCGACTCCCCCGCGGCGGAAACCGAGGACGAGATACTTGAGCATATCAAGCCGTATATCCGCGCGTGCGGAATAAAATTGAATTAAAAATAAGGAGCTCCTTGCGGCTCCTTATTTTTATATTTCCTTGCAATCCTCGCCATTTTATGCTATAATTATCTCAAACATCCAAGGAGGTTCAACTATGTCAACCATCCGACTTATGACTCACAATATCTGGAACAAGGATCATAACACTCCCGCCTGGGAGGACCAGGGCTTCGATTGCTCTGCCGAGGCGCGTGTAGGCGGTCTTCTCCGCGTCTGGCGCGAAACCTGCCCCGACGTTATCGGCTGTCAGGAGGCAAGCGCACTTATGGCGGACCTTCTCAAAGAAGGCATGGCGCAGGAGCCCGTCAATTACACCCTCATCTGGGGCAGATTCACTCCTATTTTCTACCGCTCGGACAAGCTGGAGCTCGTAGATTCGGAATTTCTTACATATCCCGAAACCATCGAGGGCTTTGAGGGCAAGTTCAATGACGTCCGCTCGAAGGCTTACAACATCGGCGTTTTTCGCGTAAAAGAAAGCGGCAAGCTCTTCATTTTCGCAACCACACATCTCTGGTGGAAGCGTTCGCCGAGAGCCGATGAAGAAGCTCCCTACGCAAAAAACTGCCTTCCCCACTCGGACGAGGCGCGCGAGTATCAGATCGAGCTTCTCACAACCGCGCTCGAGCGTTTCCGTGCAAAGTATAACTGTCCCGCATTCCTCGTCGGCGACCTCAACACGGGTTACGAATCGAAGGCGGTTCAGTCGGCGTTTGCAAAGGGATTCCGCCACGCGCACGACATAGCAACCGACTATGCCGAGGAGGCTGTCGGCTATCACTATTGCTTCCCCGACGGTTTTAAGACCTTTTACTCCGACCGCCCCTTCAAGACTGCCATCGACCACATCCTCGTCGCGGGCGAAGAAGAAGGCTCGGTCAAGCGTTTTGAACGCTATTCTCCCGACTATTACTATCCGATTTCCGACCATTCGCCCGCCTTCATCGATATTGAACTATAAGGAGGAACGATATGTACAACCCAAATTCTCTTGACTCTATCTGCGCCGCGCTTGCATACGCTCTCGGCATCGAGCCGCCCGCGGAAGCCGCGCCCGCGAACGCGGAACTCGTTTCATACATCGACAGCGCCCTCGGCGGTGAGAAAGCCGAGCGCGTCATAATGTACAATCCCGACGCGATAGCCGAATGGATCTACCGCAAATATCCCGCGCTGACAAAGGGCGCGCAGATCCGCACAGAGGTCGAAATCCCGCTCTGTTCGGTGATGCCCTCGGTCACGCCCGTCTGCTTCGGCACGATGTACACGGGCGCACAGCCCGCCGTCCACGGCATCCGCAAATATGAAAAGCCCGTAATCAAGATCGACTCGATCTTCGACGCCGCGCTCCGCGCGGGCAAGAAATGCGCGATCGTCTCATACGGCAAATCGAGTTTGAGCCACATCTTCCTTGAGCGCGATATGGATTATTTCCTCTTCCCCGAGGGAGGCGTCGATGCCGTCAACGCCAAGGCGGCGGAGCTCATCATGCGCGACGAGCACGATCTCATCGTCATCTACAACGGCAACTACGACTCGGTAATGCACAAGAAGGGTCCCGAGGGACTCGAGGCGCTCTGTGAGCTTCGCTCGAACGACCACGCTTTCTCGGAGCTCTGCGAGCTCATCAATCGCCATATGAGCCACAGAAACGTCCTTGTCGGCTTTGCAATGGATCACGGCTGTCACGAGATAGACGGCGACAACGGCTCGCACGGTCTCGATATGGAGGAAGACCTCAATATCGTTCATCTATACAAGGCAAGAAAGGGCACGAAATGAAGCTTTATCTCATAAGACACGGCGAAAGCGAGACCAACCTTGCGGGGCACTACACCGGCTGGGCACAGGTCAATCTCACCCCGAAGGGCGTCAAGGACGCCGAAGGCATCCGCCCGATTCTCGCTGACGTCAAATTCGATAAAATATTCTCAAGCGACCTCATCCGCGCGATGAAAACAGCGGAAACCGCCATTCCCGGTTGCACTTACGAAACCACTCCCCTACTCCGCGAGGTAAACGTAGGTAATCTCGCGCACAAGCCCTTTCTACCGCCCGATTCCCCCGAGCGAAAGCTGATGGTTGACGGCTTTAAGGCATTCGACGGCGAAAGTAACGCCGAATTCCGCGCCCGCGCCAAAGAATTTCTCGAAAAAGTCAAAAATCTCGACTGCGACTGCGTTGCCGCGTTCACGCACGCGGGATTTCTTCGCACCTCGCTTTCAATAATCTTTTCGGCAAACGTGAACACAATGAATTTCATCTGCTCGAACTGCGCCATCGTCATTCTTGAACTGAAGGACGGCAGATGGATGCTCCGCGGACTGATAAATCCTCAGTAAGGAGAAAATCATGGACTGGAACAATTATCTCTACCCCGAAAACGAAAAGCCGCTCGACAGACTTGTCGAGGGATACAGCAGAACAAGTATTTTCAGAACGGTCGGCTTCATCGGCGACAGCCTTTCCTCGGGCGAGTTTGAGACCCGCGACAGCGAGGGTAAGGCTCATTACCACGACCTCTACGACTACTCCTGGGGTCAGTTCATCGCGCGCAAGAACGGCCTCAAGGCTTATAATTTCTCCAGAGGCGGCATGACCGCAAAGGTGTATATCGAGTCCTTCGCCGAGTCCCGCGGCTTCTGGGACAAGGATAAAGCCTGTCAGGCGTACGTTATCGCTCTGGGAGTCAACGATCTTTACAACAAGAAGTGGGAGCTTGGCTCGATCGAGGATATCGACCTCTCGGATTGGCGCAAAAACGCCGAGACCTTCGCGGGTTATTACGGCGCGATCGTCAGCCGATATAAGGAGATCAGCCCCGAGGCGAAATTCTTCTTCGTCACCTTCCCGCGCTCCGACAGAGCCGACCGCGAGGATATAACCCACGCCATGATCGATCTGCTTTACAAAATGGCTGAGCTTTTCGATAACTCATACGTTATCGACCTCTACAAGTACGGTCCGCTTTACGGTCAGGAATTCAAGGAACGCTTCTTCCTGCACGGTCACATGACCCCCGACGGATACCTCTTCACCGCCGAACTCGTAGATTCCTATATCGACTACATAATCCGCCATAACCCGAAGGACTTCAAGCAGGTTGGGTTCATCAATTCGGGGATTGAGCATGACAAAATATAACCACTAACGGAGGCATTCATTATGTGGGATCAGAATAAAGAAAAGCTCGGTGTAACGGGTCATCGCGGATGTCAGAAGTACATGCCCGAGAATACTCTTATCTCCTTCCGCGAGGCGTTCAGGCTCGGCGTTGACGTGCTTGAATTTGACATTCAGCTCACTCTTGACGACGTTATGATCGTTATGCACGACAATATGGTCAACCGCACGACCGACGGCACGGGATGCGTATGGTTCATGACCCTTGACGAGATCAAGGCTCTCGACGCGGGTGTCAAATTCGGTTATCCCGGCGAGCGTGTACCCACCTTTGAGGAAGCTCTCGAATGCATCAAAAACGAGGCACCCGCGCATATGGTTCTCAACGTTGAGATCAAGGAACAGCTCGGACACGTTGTTGACGTCGCAATCGAGCTTCTTGAAAAATACGGTCTGCTTGAGCGCTCGGTAATCGCAAGCTTTGACGCGCAGACTCTTCTCTACGTTCAGGATAAATACCCCCACGTCAAGACGCAGGGTCAGCCTCCCGTAAAAATGACAAGATACGATCCCCGCGTTCTCGACAAAATGTACGGTATGGGCGTGCCTATGAGCATGTCGGACGAAGACATCGAAGCACTCGTCAAGATGCTCGACGATAAGGGCATTCAGGCTTGGGCATACCACGCAGACAGCCGCGAAGCCGCAGAGCGCTGCATGAAGTTCGAGTTCACCAATATCACCGCAAACGATCCGCATGATCTTATTGCGTATCTTGATGAGATCGGAAGAAGAATTTATAAATAAAAAATATGGCTGTATCACTGAACGCCGGTGATACAGCCAATTTTCATATTAAGATCCGTTTTTTCGACGGCTTTGACGCCGAAAAAACACCGCCGAGACGAGCCAAGCGAGTCCGCGCGCCGAGGGGAGCTGTCAAAATCGTAGATTTTGACAAGCGGCGATAAGCGCGCGCTTTCAATTGTAAAACGCAGTTTTACAATTGGGTTATATCGAATCAAAAACTCTTACGTAATCGACTTCAAAAACGTCGGGGAGGATAGCCTCGAAGAGCTCGGGTACGGGATCGCCCGCGCAGCAGCCCTTATCGGAGGCGTCGCCTGCTTCTCCACGGCTTTTGAAAACGCGGTTATAGCCGTGACATTCGGTCGAGACGAGGATAAACTGCTCAACACGCGAAACCGGGCACTCGGGAGCCATCTGACGTCCAACGAGCTTACCGTCGGCGTAGAAGGTATATCCCTCGGGAGTCCAATCAACGGCATAACGGTGCCAGCCGTCCTCGGTCTCCTCGTGCGGGAACTCAAAATGACCCGCCCATTTGCTTTCCGCGCCGTAACCGCCCCAGCCGTTGCCGCAGATCATGGTGCCGTATTTATGCTGACGGTAATTTTCCATGATATCGCATTCGACTCCCGCAACCTCGGGATCGGGATGCGAGCCGATGCCGGGTGCCTGAAGCCAGAAGGCGGCATGCCAGCCGTCGCACTTGGGAAGGCGGCATCTGATCTCATAAAAGCCGTATTTGTGCATAAACTTTGCGGGATCTTTCTTGCCGAAGGACCAGAAGTTACGCGAGGTCTCGTCGCGGGGATTATCAAAGGTAAGTCCGCCCGTCTGCAGATGCGCCGAGCAGAAATCGTCGCCCTTGCGCAGAAGATTAATCTTCAGCGAGCCCTCGCTGACCTCAACGCCCTCGGTCGTGAAGGCGGGAGAGCGGTAGCCCCAGAAATTGAGGCGGTAATTCCACTTGCTCTCGTCAAGCGCCGAGCCGTCAAATTCGTCATTCCAGACGAGCTTCCACTTCTTCTCTGCGGGAAGGATGCTCGGTGCGCGATCCTTGACCGCATCTGTCGCGGTCATATTGCAATCGGTTAAATTAACCTGCTGAAAAGCCATTTTATCTCAGGAACATATATACGAAATATCCCACGTAAGCCACGATCATGATCGCACCTTCTGTGCGGGAGATCTTCTTACCTGTAGCGGCAAAACCAAGGGTAAGCGCGCTGACACCGATAACCGCGATGGTATCAATGATAGCAAGAATATCTACCGTCATGGGGGAGATAATTGCGCTGAAGCCGAGGATGAATACGATGTTGAAGATATTGGAGCCGATGGCGTTACCGAGTGCGAGGTCGCTTTCGCCCTTCTTTGCCGCAACCATGGAGGTTACAAGCTCAGGAAGCGAGGTGCCGATAGCAACGATGGTCATACCGACGAGGGTCTCGCTCATGCCGAACTTCATCGCAATAGCGGATGCACCTTCAACAACGAAATTACCGCCGATGATGATGCAAGCAATGCCGCCAACGATAGCAATAACCGACTTGAGGGGAGACATGATCTTAACGTCCTCTTCCTCTTCAAGCTCACCTGCCTTGCGGGCCTTCATAGCCGCGCTGATCTGCCAGTACATATAGAAAGCGAAGAGAGCGATGAGAACGAGTCCGCCTACGCGGGTGAGAGTATAAGTATTCTCAACAACAGCTGCACTTACATCTCCTGCGGGAACAGCCTTGTTATGGCCGAGGAAGAGAGCACCGAGAAGCGCGAAGGTGCAAAGGATCGAGAAGGGGATCTCCTTCTTTACCGAGCCGGGCTGTACGCAAACGGGAACAATAAGTGCGCTCGCGCCGAGAACGACGAGAGTGTTAAAAATATTCGATCCGACTACGTTACTGATCGCGAGCGAGTTTGCGCCCTTGAGTGCCGAGCTGATCGAAACCGATGCCTCGGGAAGGCTTGTTCCGAGTGCAACAACGGTCAGACCGATAACGATGGTGGGAACCTTGAGAAGCTTTGCTACGCTCGAGGAACCTTCAACAAACCAGTCCGCGCCCTTGATAAGAGCCACAAAACCGCCTACGAGCGCAAGAACAGCGAGAAAAATATTCATTTTTACCTGCTTTCTGCGATATATACGCTTTTTCTGCAAATTTTTACAACCTATTAATTATACTACATTATTCGCTTTTTGTCAACCCGATTTCACAAAAATATACCGTGTGCCGCCGGCACACGGTATATTAGTTCAAGATATCAAAAAATTGTGGGGAGCATTCCGTACGCGCGGAGGATCATATAAGCGAGGTAAGCCACGTATGTAACTACGAACACCGCGCCTTCCCAACGCTGGAATTTAAGCTTTGTAGCCGAGAACACGAGTCCAATGACGGTCACGATGATGGCGAACAGGGTATCTATGATCGCCTCCATACCGACAGTGATCGGAGAGACGACACAGCTGAAGCCGAGGATAAAGATGATATTAAAGATGTTCGAACCGATTACGTTGCCGAGCGCAATATCGCTCTCGCCCTTCTTAGCAGCAACCATAGAGGTTACAAGCTCGGGAAGCGAGGTTCCGACAGCCACGATGGTCATGCCGACCAGAGTTTCACTCATTCCGAACTTATATGCGATCGAAGTTGCACCGTTAACTACCCAGTTACCGCCGAGGATGATCGCCGCAATTCCAACAACGATGAAAATAAGCGACTTCCAGACGGATATTTTCTTGCCGTCGTCTTCCTCTTCCTCGATTACGCCGGCTTTACGAGCCTTCAGCGCCGCGCTGATCTGCCAGTACATATAGAAAGCGAAAAGAGCGAGGAGAATAAGTCCCGCTACCCAGCCAAGGGTAAAGCCTTCTTCATTTTTACCGAGAAGAAGAGTGCCGAGAAGCGCAACTGTGCAAAGGAGCGA
>JAGBYM010000085.1 GCA_017628755.1 Clostridia bacterium
TGAGGAGATCGGAGTCTGTATTGTATGTGGGACAAGGCTTCTCTCTACAAGGTTTATTTGTTCGACCATAGCACAAGAAGGAGGTAAAAGTATGGGAACAACATTTGTAAGTATTCATATTTACGAAAACAATGCCATTGAAGATTCGTTTTTTAAGTTCAGTTCTTTTTCTGACGGTTGGCAAACCAGCGTTACTGACCTTTCGGAGATGGATTTTAATACGATATTTAAAAATGTAAAGCGTATTTCAAAAACGTGTGACGCTCCTGTTCTTTGGTTTTCTGTTAATGACAGTGATTATATGGACTTTGCTTTTTATGTAAAAGGTAAACTGTCAGCAAAATATTCCTTTGAAAGTAAGAATTTGTATGGAATTCCGGGATTGATCGGTCTTGGCGAAGGAAACAAAAAACGACTTTCAAATATTTTGCAGGCGGCAGATATTGATGAAAGAATCGCTTTGCTTGAAGAATACTTCGGAGTTTGCTTGTTGCCTTTTCCGGAATGCTTTGCAACGCCCGAAATTCTTAAAAGAGAAAGAAGTGACAGACTTTATCTCGAATACACCAAAAAGAATAAAGAAATTATGAAAGCAGGTGCTTCTATTGCCGCAAAAATTGTTGCGGAATATGACGGTAAGCTTTTCGCAAATGTGTTCGGTGAGCATGAAACCGTAAAAGAGCATTGCTTTTTATACGGATATAAAGACGAAAACGATCAGCTCGCTCCCGTCCGTTTTTGCGGCGGCGCACTTGAGCCTATCACTGCTGAAGAATTTAACACAGACAGAATTCCCGATCGAATAAAACAAGACGAATTTGAAATAAAATTCGGTGGTGTCTGTTCGGTAACCTTCAAAGATAAGTCACCGGAGGCATATGTCGGCAAAACTATGAATCTCCCTAACGGATACTTCCCATTTGGATTTGACTCGAAAGAGAGACTCGTTTTGTTCTCCGAACGGGGAATTGCAGTAGTCAATAAAAATTTGGAGATTATCGCTAAGGTATCTCTTAAAGGCGATATCGACGATATGGTGGATGATTACATTCTCACGACAACCGGCGGCAGCTTCTTCGCATATGTGTACGAACCAAACGCTAAAATCAGAATATACCAACTGACAGATAAATAAAAATACTTTTCGCCTTGGCGAAAAGCTACCTTAACTCTGCACTCTGCATTCTGCACTCTGCACTGTTATGTTTTGGAGCACAAAATAATGAACACCCTCAAAAAATACCTAAAGCGTTATTTCATCACCGCCATGTCCGCTATGGCGCAGGGACTTTTCGCCTCGCTTCTGATCGGAACGATCTTTAAGGCGCTCGGGATGATACCGCATCTTGAGGTTTTAGCCGAGATCGGAGGCTTTGCGCAGGCTGTTGCGGGTCCCGCGATGGCGGCGGCTATCGCTTTCGCGCTGAAATGCGACCCGCTTGTTGTGTTCAGCGCGGCGGCTGTCGGATATGCCGCGAACTCGATAGGCGGAGCGGGCGGACCTCTCGCGGTCTTCTTTATCGCGATAATTGCCGCGGAGCTCGGTCAGCTTGTCTCGAAAAAAACTAAAGTTGATATAATCGTCACACCCTTTGTGACGCTCCTTGTCGGCGGACTGCTTTCCGTATTTGTTGCACCCGCCATCGGCACTCTCGTCGGCTACGTCAGCACCTTCATCGGCTGGGCGGCAACTCAGGCACCCCTCATCACGGGACTTGCCGTGTCGGTCGTAATGGGAATCGCGCTGACTTTGCCGATCTCCTCTGCCGCGATCTGCGCGGGACTTGTGCTGACGGGCAGCGCGCTCGCGCAGGGCTCGTCTGAGGGACTTGCCATCGCGGGTGGCGCGGCTGTTGCCGGATGCTGCGCGCAGATGGTAGGCTTTGCCGTCATCTCTTACCGCGATAACGGTGTCGGCGGTCTGCTTTCGCAGGGAATCGGAACGAGTATGTTGCAGATGCCGAATATAATTAAAAAACCCGTGATCTGGCTCCCGCCGATCGTCGCGTCTGCCGTGACGGGACCGCTTGCGACCTGCGTTTTCGGTATGAAAATGTACGGCGCGGCAATAAATTCGGGTATGGGAACCTGTGGATTGCTCGGACCTATAGGAATCGTCCTCGGCTGGCTTGACCCCGCAAACGGATACACGGGCGAGGTCGGAGTCAAGGATTGGCTCGGTCTTGTGCTGATTTGCTTCATTCTCCCCGCGCTCGTCTCTTACCTCGTCTACTTGCCGATGCGCAAGCTCGGATTTATCAAGGACGGCGATATGAAACTTGAAAAATAAGAAAGGAACAACAACTATGGCAGACGATTTCTTTGAAGAAGAAGAATATGAGGGCCCACCCATACCGCTGTTTTGGCGCGTCCTCGGAAAAGTTATAAAATACACCGCGATAGGCATTATCGTTTTTATCAATGGCTTTTTGCTTTGGAGAATATTTTTCTCGACCAACGAGCCGAACGCGATAAAGTCGATCGCGGGCAACGATGCGCTTTCTGCGGCATACGAGGCGTATCTTGCGGACACCAACCCCGAAAAGAAGCCCTTTGCGCTCTATCAGGCGGAGAAGGACAATATCGCGACCGACGAATATTGGCACGATCAGTTCACGCTCGGTCCCGACGAGGTAAAGAAGAACGAGTTCGCGCAGTTCTTCCTGACCGACGTTGTTTTCTTCCCCTCGGCAAAGCAGACGCAGGTGGTTTTACGCTATAATAAGAGCACGCTTGAGCATCTGGCGGAGGATTACGAGCTGGATACCGTGCCCGCAAAGTCCGAGGAGGTCTTCGACGTGACTCTCGTTGTGTCGTATAAGCCCGATGCGGATTCCGCGGTCAAGCAGATGCGTATCAACGCGACGCTTTGCGCGGACGGCACGACCTCGCTCTACTCATTTTGGCAGTATTCCTTCGAGGATCTGCCCGCGTTTGAGAGTATCAGCGATATGCAGATCGTAATATACTATAAGGGCGACGTTGATTATACCGCGCGCGCTTACGCAACGGTCGACGTTTACGATATCGGTCTTTCCGTCAGCGAATATCATCTTGACAAGAAGGACCTCGCCGCACTCGGCAAATAAGGAGACGCTATGCATATTTATATTAACATCGGAACAAATGAAAAAGAAATAAATACCGAAAAGAAGAAAAAGAAGCTGACTCCGGAGCAGAAAGAGAAGATCAAACGCGCGGTAAAAGCAGGCTACGGCAAGCTCCGCGTGGCTTCGGGAAGACTTTACTCGGTAGTCGAGGACAAGATCTTTGACGGCAAGTGCTTATTCTCCGAGCTCAAGGAGGAGATAATGGACGACGTTGCCGCCGTCCGCGAGCGCGACCCCGCCGCAAGAAGCGATATCGAGGTTATGCTCCTCTATTCGGGTATCCACGCTATGCTCGCATACCGTGTGGCACATAAGCTTTACGTCAACAAGAAGTTCCTCCCCGCAAGAGCGGTATCCCAGCTTGCAAGATTCCTGACGGGAATTGAGATCCATCCGGGTGCCGAGATCGGAAAGAGACTTATGATCGACCACGGCTCGGGCGTCGTTATCGGCGAGACCTGCATCATCGGCGACGATTGCACGCTTTATCAGGGCGTAACGCTCGGCGGTACGGGTAAGGACACGGGCAAGCGTCACCCGACCCTTGGCAACAACGTAATGGTCGGCGCGGGCGCGAAGGTCCTCGGACCCTTCCGCATCGGCGACGGCGCGAAGATCGCGGCGGGCGCGGTGGTGCTCAAGGAGATCCCCGCGGGCGCAACCGCTGTCGGCATCCCCGCAAAGGTCGTCCGCCGCAAGGGCGAGAAGGTCGAAGAACAGCTCGACCAGATCCATATCCCCGACCCCGTTTCACAGCAGCTTTCCGAGCTTGAGGCGAAGATCGAAGCACTTTCGAAGGAATTGCAGGAGCTTAAAAAGAACGAAGATGAGAGTGACTAGTGACTAGTGGCTAGTGACTAGTTGAAGGTGAATTTCCGCAAGCGGAAATTTTCCGATTTATTTGAATTAACACGGATCTATCGTAAAGTAGTATCTCTATCGTCTATGTTAGCACTCGCAAAACGGGGTGCAGGGGCGAAGCCCAACGAAACGCATTTGCCCGTCGACTCTGACGGTTTTCCTTGGAAAACGGCGGTGTTCAGCCGCCGAGGCAGAGCCGACTGTTGAGCTTTGCTCAACTATGTCATCCTGAGGGCGCGTCCGCAGACGATTTCGCGCCCGAAGGATCTCGTGCTGACCGAGTTGTTCCTCGGTCAGCGCGGTGCTGGCGAAGTGGTCTGTACAGCACCGACCCAACTAAATGTATATGAATATGGAAAATCACTGTGTAGTATCATAATTACACAGTGATTTTGTATTATTCTGCCTTTCAATAGTGCGAGCAACTACTTTTAACTATAATTTTACGATTATGCACATCAAATTTCTTCGTACAGGCACCGCGCCGCCCTTGTAAATTGGGGCGGCACGAGATTCTTCGGGCGCCAAGTGGCCTGCGGGCGCACCCTCAGAATGACATCGTTTTTTCTTGCAGGGGCTTCGCCCCTGCACCCTATTTAGTTTGTGCGAACACAGCTGTTTGAGTATTATTTGCGCATTTTGACATATTGCTTTTTTGAAAGCAGGTTTGTCAGCAGCCTGAAATCCGAGCCTTTCGGCTCGGAAGTTTTCAATTATTTATATTATAGTCAAAATCATAGTCAAAGGCACCTACTAAGAAGCCAAAAATATCAAACTCCAGTTCAACCACTCCGTCGGAGCAGGTAACCTGCCTCAGTGGAGTATGCGATGTCCACGTATAGGAACCATTTATCAACTGATTCCACTGCTCCACCGTACCGGCATACTTAAATTCGGTTACAGAGTCGCATCCAAAAGAATCATCCATCTTTTCAATTGTTGACGGAAGCGATACACTCACAAGATCTTGGTTGCTCGCAAAAGCATTATTTCCAAGCTTGACTACACCCTCGGGAACAACTACGGAAGTAAGACCGGGCTTATTAAAAAATGCAAGTTGACCGATTGCCACAACACTGCCGTCATCGGGAATAACGCTGTCCGCAAAACCGCACACAAGGCGCTTATCCGCAATTCTGATAAGGCAGTTGCCCTTTACAGTGTAATACTGATTTTCGGGATCAACCGTGATCTTCGAGAAGTTGCGTCCGCGTTCCAAATTATAGTAGAATGTTCCATCAATCTGATCAACGCCCGCGCCGATATGGAGAGTTTCCATATAATCGCACTGATTGATAACTCCCGCATCGACGTACTCAATACTGTCGGGAATCACTACGTGCTTGATATCCGGGAATGTGAAATGATCGGGTTGGATAGTCTCAGATCTTTCTTCATCCAGCCAGAAGAGTTGTCCCTCGAGCTGTTCGATAAATATCATCTTTGTAACGGGCAGACCTTCGTAAACAGAAGCAACGTAAGCAGTTTCATCCTTGCATTCACCCCAGCCGATCATGGAAGCAGTAACGCCGTCCTCGTTGATCATATAGCGAATACCTTCGCTGCCATACACATTGGGCGCTTCGGTTTCTTCAATAATTTCAGTTGCTTCAACTTCGGGCTCTGTCTGTTCCTCCCCGATGCCCTCGCCCGCACCAATACCGTCGGACGGTCTCATATTCCTTGACACCAGGGAAACAACGGGAATAATTGCTCCGAGAAGCAGAGCGCACGCCGCCATTGCCGCGAGGCGCTTCCAATGTTTGAGGGGAGTTTTCCACGTCATAACCGCCTCGGCGGTTGAGAGATTGTCGGTTTTGATCTTTCGGAGCGTGCCCGAGATCAGGTCGTCGTCAATATAGTCGAGCGACTCGAGCATACGTCTTTTTCTTAGCTTCATTTTGAGATCCATTCTGCAAATCCTTCCTTTCTGAGTGCTTCGGCGAGCTTTTCGCGGGTTCGTTTAAGGGACATCTTGATCTTACCCTCGGAAAAGCCCGTCTGCTTCATGATCTGCGCGTGACTCATTCCGAGCCAGTAGCGCATAATAAAAATATCCTTGTTCGTCTCTCCGACGCGGCGGAGAAGATTACTGATGACCTCACCCATCCGCTTCGCTTCAAAATCGGACGCGAGGTCGGTGCCGTCATCGAGTGTGGACATAAACTCCTCGCCCACAACCGTCACACGCCCGCCGCGCTTCCACGTGTTCGCGTCGCGCGAGACCGCATACGCACGGTTACGCACCGCACGGCCGATATAGGCGCAAAAATCACTCGGATCTTCGGGCGGAATCGCGTTCCAGAGCGCGAGAAGGACGTCGCTGACGCATTCATCAACGTCCTCACGCGAAGCAAGGATATTCCCCGCTATGTAACGGCAGAGCGCGCCGTATTTCTTCTCGGTCTCACCGATTGCCCTCTCATCGCGGGCAAAAAACAGTTCGATTATCTTTTTGTCGTCCATACGAGCCTCCTTTCGTTCTTGTCCCTTCATCCTATAAGAATCGGTTTGACTCAAAAAAGTAACGCTTTTTCCAGAATAAATATTTTTTCGGCGATTTATACAAATCGTAAGGTTCCTTTTTGTTCATTATAACAAAAGAATCGCCGTATGTCAATAAAAAAATTCCGAGCCTTTCGGCTCGGAATTTTTCAATTTAATAATCAACTATTACGCGTCCGCGCTTATCAAACTCCAGTTCAACCACTCCGTCAGAACAGGTAACCTGAGTCAGTGAAGTGGATTCTGTCCAATAGGGTGTAGAAGACTTCGCCAACTTATGCCACTGCTCTACCGTACCGGCATACTTAAATTCGGTCATAGAGTCGAATCCAAAAGCACCGGACATCTTTTTAATTGTTGTCGGAATCGATACGCTTACCAATTCGTAGTTATTCTTAAAAGCACCGGAAGTGATTTTAACAACCCCCTCGGGAATAACTACAGAAGTAAGACCCGGCTTGTTTAAGAATGCGACAGAGCCGATTATCTCAACGCTTCCGTCATCGGGAATAACACTGTCCGCAAAGGCGCACATAAGGAACTTATCCGCAATTCTGATAAGACAGTTGCCCTTTTCGGTGTAATACTGATTTTCGGGATCAACCGTGATCTTCGAGAAGTTGCGTCCGCGATCACCGTTGAAGAA
>JAGBYM010000086.1 GCA_017628755.1 Clostridia bacterium
TACCTTTTACCTTACTTCTGCTGATTCAGCGCGTAGTCGATACTCTTATTGAGCTCGCTCTCGCTTCTTTGGATCTGGGCGCGGGTCTGCGAGTTCGAGGCACTCATGATCCAATGGTTGGCGGAGGTCGTCACACCGTTTGCAAACATTGTGGGAAGAGCGGCGGCATTTTCGGAGAAGAGCTTGCCGAGGTCAATGCGTACAGAATCGCGGATCAGATCGAACATATCGGAAGCAAGGGTCTTGGAGGATGCACCGAAACGCATCTTCATAGTAACTTCAAACAACGCGGGAGTAACGGTGTTGTATCCGAATCGAGCCATACTCTCGATGACCGCACTGTTCATGAGTTCTCTTTCCGTGATCAAATAATTATTGATACCCCAGAAAACCGCCTTGTTTGAAAGAGTGGTGATGTGCTGCTCCTGATTTTCGTCGTATTTCGGGATGGGAAGGATGCCGTATTCGAAATCGAGAACAGAAAATTCTCCGCCCATATCAGCCAAGCCGAGCACACCGTGGCAGAAGAGAGCGCGCCCTTCGGCAAAGGGAAGCGCATATTTTCCGTCAAGGGAGTAAGGGGTTCCCGTGTAGCTCGAAGGATCATCAAAGAAAGCATAAAGCTTTTCGTTCAGATCTGCAGCCTTCTGCGAGGTGAGATCGCTCGATGACATAACAAATCTGTCGCCCGTCGGGTCGATCTTGAAGAATTTAAGTCCCGCACCCGAGTAGAAGGCGTCGGAATCGAGGTATTGAGCCTGCGTGAAGCCGTAATCATCGGCGTCCGACTTGGAGCCCGAGCCATCCTGATCGACGTAAATACTCTTCGAAAGCTCGATAAGAGCGTCGAGAGTCCATTTGCCTTCCATTACCATGGATGCGATGTCCTTGCGACCCCAAGCCTCTGCGAATCCGACGTTATAGAATATCACGTTCATCTGCAGAAGTGCGTTTGCCGAGATATCACCCGCGGCGAGGAAATTAGCGCCGCCGACCGTCAGGTCTTCGCGCTGTGCGTCAACGAAATACCAGGGCTTTGAGAGGTCAATATAGCCGTCTTTTATCAGATTGAAGTCTTGCAGGCAGGCTCTTGTGAGAAGACGAGCCATCGCGCGGCGGGTTGCGGCATAGATATCAAAGCCCTCGCCCGCTGCCGACATGGCTTCTGCATGCTGAACGTATTCGTTTGCGTGTGACGAGAGGGCTTCCATGCCCTTCCATTCAAATTTTACGTTCAACATCTCTTCAACCTTGATGTTTCTGGCGTATATGCTGTCATTGAGAATTTCACCGGTCACGTCGATGTCGAATTCATTGCGCACGGCTTCGCTTCCGTAGAAGATCTTCACCGTCTCACCGCCGAAGTCAAGCTTGAGTTCAATTGGGTCGGTAACAAAGTAAGGATCCGGAGTCGTCACGGGAACGGGTTCCGTGAACGGACCCAAAAATTCGGTCTCTGTTTCGTATTCCACGCCTTCGTTCCATGTGGTCTCTTCAAGGAAGATGTCCTCGGGTACGGTGGTTGAGGCTTTTTCCGATGTGCTCGCGCCGCTGTTGGTGCCGATACCGGGCATCGAACAGCCCCATAAAGAGGCAAGCAGAAGAAGGGAGAGGAGAAGGGATAGAAGTCTTAATTTGGTTTTCATGTTTACCTCCGTTGTTGAATTATTTTCAAGATAATTTTATCATATTGACACATATTTGTCAAGAGAGCTCCGGGAGAATGGAGCTCAACGAATAGTTGAGCCGCGGCAGAATCTACCTCTACCGTATATGACGGAAAAAGTCGGGCAAGGTTTCACCTTTTTTGAAAAATTAACAATTTTTTCGGTATTTTGCCTGTGCGCGTTTTACGCGGTCTTATAATTAATAATAATATAGCAACAAAAGATAAAAAATTGTGAACGGATTCTAAAACTTACAAAAAAGCCCTTTACTTTTCTCTTTATATGTGGTATAATTCTTCTCGAATGACGCCGGCTCGGTTTTCGGACAAAGGCACAATGTGCATTTCACCCGCCGAAGGCTTGGTCAGCGCATAAAATATTTTTCATGAGGTGAAAAGACATGACTAAAGCTGAAAAGCAGGCAATCATCGCCGAGTACGCAACTTGCGAAGGCGATACCGGATCCCCCGAGGTACAGATCGCGATTCTTACCCACAGAATCAACTCGCTCAACGAGCACCTTAAGGCTAACACCCACGACAACCACAGCCGTCGCGGACTCCTTAAGATGGTTGGACGCAGAAGAAATCTCCTCAAGTATCTGATGAACACCGATATCGAGCGCTACCGTTCGATCATCGCAAGACTCGACATCAGAAAGTAATACGGATGGGGCAAGGAGGACGGTCGCGCTTGACGTGCCGCCCCTTGCCCCAAATGTATTTTTGAGTGCAAAATGCTAAATGCAAAATGCAAAATGAGGTGGGATAATGGAATTCGCTAAAGGAACCCGCGAGACTGCGATTCAGGACAAAAGCTTTTTATTTGCGATAAGAATTGTAAAACTTTATCAATATCTTTGCAATGAGAAAAAAGAATATGTTCTGTCCAAGCAACTGCTTCGTTCGGGAACAAGTATAGGAGCTAATGTAAGCGAAGCCGAAAGGGCTCAATCTCCTGCCGATTTTTACTCAAAAATGTCAATTTCTCTTAAAGAAGCAAGCGAAACGTATTATTGGCTGCGTTTGCTTCATGCCACTGATTATCTGGCAAACAATGAGTTTTACAGTATGGAAGCAGATGCTAAGGAACTCCTTGCTCTTTTGACCACTATCTGTAAAACTGCTCAACAAAATTCAGAAAAATAATTTTGCATTTTGCATTTATTAAAACTAACGTCCGTGAAAGGATTAGCAGTTAACATCGCGCACAAGTGTGATTGCGCGTAATGTTAAGTGCTAAACCGTAAGCGGATGAATATAAATTTTTTTGGAGGTACAAAATTATGTACGAGATCAAAAGTTCCGCTAAGGTATTTGACCAGCACAAAGTATTCAACTACACACTCGCAGGCCGTCCCCTTGTCGTTGAGACCGGCAAGCTTGCAGGCCTTGCAAACGGCGCGTGCCTTGTAAGATACGGTGAGACTTCCGTTCTTTGCACCGCGACCGCATCCGAGAAGCCCCGCGAGGGCATCGACTTCCTTCCCCTCTCGGTAGACCTTGAGGAGAGAATGTATTCCGCAGGTAAGATCCCCGGCGGTTACCTCAAGAGAGAAGGCAAGCCCAGCGAAAAGGCAGTTCTCACTTCCCGCGTTATCGACCGTCCCGTTCGTCCTCTCTTCCCGAAGGACCTCCGCAACGACGTTGCTCTTACCCTCACCGTTATGTCTGTTGACCCTGACTGCGAGCCTGAGGTTGTTGCAATGATCGGTTCGTCGATCGCACTCTCTATTTCCGACATTCCGTGGAACGGCCCGCTTGGCGGACTCCACGTAGGTCTTGTTGACGGCAAGATCGTCATCAACCCCACCGAGGCTGAGCGCAAGGTTTCCGACCTCGAGCTCACCGTTGCCGCTTCCCGCCAGAAGGTCGTTATGATCGAGGCAGGCGCAAACGAGGTTCCGGATGACGTT
The DNA here is from genome assembly GCA_017628755.1 of Clostridia bacterium. Lineage (GTDB taxonomy): Bacteria > Bacillota > Clostridia > Oscillospirales > CAG-272 > CAG-390. The sequence continues at coordinate 3,583 of JAGBYM010000086.1, forward strand.
ATGTACGACGCTATCATGCTTGCACACGAGGAGATCAAGCGCTTCCTCGACTTCGTTGACGCTATCGTTGACGAGATCGGCAAGCCCAAGTTCGAGTATCCCTCCGGCGAGCTCGATCACGATATGTTCGATAAGATCTTCGCATTCTGCGAGAAGGATCTTATGAACGCTCTTGACACCGATGACAAGAACATCCGCGACGCAAGAATGGTTCCGATCACCGATGCTATCATCGAGAAGTTCTCCGAGGAGTATCCCGATCTCGGCGTTCAGATGCCCGAGCTCGTTTACAAGATGCAGAAGAAGGTTGTTCGCCGCTGGCTCCTTGAGGACGGCAAGCGTGTTGACGGCCGTGCAATGAACGAGATCAGACCTCTCGCAGCAGAGGTTGGCATGTTCCCCAGAGTTCACGGTTCGGGTATGTTCACCAGAGGACAGACTCAGGTTATCACCTTCGCAACTCTCGGCACTCTTGCTGAAGTACAGATGCTCGACGGTATCGACAACGAGACCGAAAAGAGATATATGCACCACTACAATATGCCCGGCTTCTCGACCGGTGAGGCTAAGCCTTCCCGTACTCCCGGCCGTCGCGAGATCGGCCACGGCGCGCTCGCAGAGCGTTCGCTCGTTCCCGTTCTTCCCTCCGAGGCTGAGTTCCCCTACGCTATCCGTCTCGTATCCGAGGTAGTTTCCTCCAACGGTTCGACCTCCCAGGCTTCTGTCTGCGGTTCTACCCTTGCTCTTATGGACGCAGGTGTTCCGATCAAGGCTCCCGTTGCAGGTATCTCCTGCGGTCTTATCACCGAGGGTGAGCGCTGGATGACCATGATCGATATCCAGGGCGTTGAGGACTTCTACGGCGATATGGACTTCAAGGTTGCAGGTACTCACAAGGGTATCACCTCCATCCAGATGGACCTCAAGATCGACGGTCTTACCCCCGCGATCATCAAGGAGGCTCTCGAGTCCACTCACGCAGGCCGTGACTACATCATCGACGAGGTAATTCTCAAGGCTATCGAGGCTCCCAGAGCTGAGGTAAACGAGTACGCTCCCAAGATGATGACCGTTAAGATCGATCCTGATAAGATCCGCGAAGTTATCGGTAAGGGCGGTTCCGTGATCCAGAAGATCACCGCTGACACCGGCGCAAAGATCGATATCGAGGACGACGGCACCGTATATATCGCTGCTGTTAACCGCGCTTCCGCTGATGCTGCAAAGGCAATCATCGACGCTATCTGCTTCGAGCCCGAGGTAGGCGCAGTTTATACCGGTAAGGTTACCGGCATCAAGGAGTTCGGATGCTTCGTTGAGTATGCTCCCGGCAAGGAGGGCATGGTTCACATCTCCAAGATCGCTGACCACCGCATTGAGAAGGTAGAGGACGTTCTCTCCCTCGGCGACACCGTAAAGGTTAAGTACATCGGCCTTGACAAGAAGGGCAGAATGGACTTCTCCATCAAGGACGCTAAATAAGTGAATAATTAACTTCTGAGAAGGGGAACGATCTTTAACAATAGCTTACAGACGCCCCTTCTCTCTGTACATTTTTCGAAAGGAGACCCACTATGAACAATAATCCCAAATCAAATACCAGACAGTATTCGACTACTACCTATTCCTCGCGTAACAAGAGAAATAAGAAGCACAGTCAGAATAAGCTCGTCTTCTTCATACTCCTCGCTCTCCTTATTATCGCGCTGATAGTGGCGATAGCGTTCGTTGTTGCCGATCTTGTCGGCGGCGAAGGTGAAGATACTTCGGATTCCCCCGTCGGCACCGAAACTCCCGGCGGCGTCGTAGCCGAAGGACATTCAATGAGCTGTGCCTATGACGCGGACGACTCGACCTATATGCTCTCGGTCACCAAGCAGAGTGCGGGCTCCTATTTCAGCTGCGAGTTTGAAGCGGAAGCCGCTGTCGGCTCGGTAAGACTCGTTTCGAGCGAGCCCGATTACTATATCCGCGGCTGTGAAGTGCAGCTCAAGATAAACGGCGAATGGGTTCCTCTCGGCGTTTTCGGCGGAGATGCGGGCGACAGAGAATATACTTCCTCGCTCCCCTTCAGCGCAACCGCAGTAAGAGTTTTCCTCACCGAGAATGCTGATACCCTCTGGGCGATCAATGACCTCAGCGTCAAGGATCAGAACGGTAATGCCGTCGCGCTCCGTTCTCCCTCTATGGGCACCAATACTCCCGGCGGCGAACAGGATGAAGTGACCACAACTCCCGGCTCCGAGCAGGGTGAAACTACCACAACTCCCGCTCCCGAAACCACTCAGAAGATCGATCAGGGTACTACAACCATTACCGTAAGCAACGATAAGATGTACGAAGGCGATCTTATCCTTGTAAACTCTAATTACGCGTTCCGTTTCCCCTCCTCGCAGGCAAGCCTTCTCAACGTATATAACGAATATTACGCTAAGGATTACCACTGCAACTATTTCGTTGACAGCTCGGTACAGCTTGAGGCGGTTGCGTCTCATGCACTTCTTGAGATGGCTAACGCTCTCTTTACCGAAAAGGGGATTAATAATCTCCAGATCGGCACGGGCTACCGCTCACGCGAAACTCAGCAGGATCTTTCCAACCGCTATCCCGCAACCGCGGCTCTTCCCGGCTACAGTGAGCACCACACCGGCCTTGGCGTTGACCTTCAGATCTGGGATAAGGACAAGAAGGTGACCTATGCCTTTGACGATACGACTCCGATGTGCAACACCATTCTTACTTGGATGAACGCAAATGCTTATAAGTACGGCTTCGTACGCCGTTTTGCCCCCAATAAGGATCAGTATACCGGCATCACCTCTGACCGCTGGCATTACAGATACGTCGGCGTTCCGCACGCGTATTATATGACCGCAAACGATCTTTGCCTTGAGGAATACCTTGCGGCACTTGAAAATTGCACCTACGGCGGCAACCACCTCAAGTTTGAGGTTGACGGCAAGAGCTACGAGATCTACTACGTTCCCGCTGTCGGCGGAGCTACAACCACGATCCCCGTTCCCGCAGATCCCTCGATCTACACGGTTTCGGGCAACAACTACAGCGGATTCATCGTAACCATCACACGCAACTGATTCAATGAATAATAAAAAAATCAATATGACGGTTCTTCGGGCATCGGCGCTTCTGCTTATCCTTTCGATGGCGGCAACGATGCTCGGCGGATGCGGTATCATTGTAATCAACGGCGGAGATGACGTGACCACGGCACCGAATGCCGAAACCACGCTCCCCGAGACTACCGCTCCCGCACCCGAAACACTGTCTCCCGAAGATACGGGTTCTGAAACCGAGCCTCCCGCAGAAAACACGGAAGAGCCCGAGGAAACCGTAGAGGTCAAGCCCGTGACCTTCCCCTCGCGCATCGAGGAGGCTGAAAATCGTCTTGATGCTCTTATTGATACGATTGACGTTTCGGGCTTCAATATGATCCTCGTTACCGCAAGCGATACGGTTGACGTTGTTTTCTCGGATGAGAACGATCCTCTCTATGCGGCGCGTTCAAACCGAAACAGCATGCTTTACGATAAGTATGGGGTAAATGTCAGAACGATCTACGGCGAGGCTGTCGATACCGACAGAATATATGCCGATCTCTCTGCCGCTACTTCCGCGGGCGAGGGCGTTGACTATTACGTTGATCTTCTGATGCTTCCCGCAAACCGCGCGGGCGGATTCCTTGCAAAGGGACTCCTCAAGGATATGCGCACGCTTCCTTTCTACGATACGCGCTCGGGCAATAACGCGGGCAACGTCGGAAATATGCGCTATTTTGATCTCGGAGAGGGTACTGATGCTCCCGAGCTGATATATTCGGTGTTTTTTAACCGCAATATGGTCGGCGCGGAGATGACGGATGCGCTCTATTCCGCTTCTCTTGAAGGTTCGCTTGGATTTGAAACTCTTCTCATTGCCGCACAGACGGCTGAGGGGAGAGAAGCCGATATCGGATGCGCGGATAATGATAATTCGATTTTCGGAAGAAAGTCCGCCGACCTTCTCGGCATAGACTTTATTACCAAGGACAGACAGGGGGTACCGAAGCTTTCGGTGAGCGACGAAAACATCCTCGCGCTTGATGCTTTTGCGGCAAGAGCTTCTGTTCTGAGCTACTATACTCCCGCTGAGGGCGCGGCGTCCTCGATCGAGGCGTTCATTGCGGGAAAGACTCCCTTCTATCTCGGAACTCTCGGCGATATCACCGAGCTTTACGATAAGCCTCTCGAGTGGGGCGTGCTTACGCTCCCGTCGGACAAGGGACTCGGCGCGATTGCCGATAACAGACCCGTTATCTGCCTCCCCGAGATCAGCTCGCGTCTCGAGCAGACCAGCCTCTGGCTCAGCGGTTTCAATGCCGCATCGGGCGAGTGGATAAGAGACTCTTTCCTTAAGACTTCTATAGAGAACCACCTCAGAGACAATAATTCCTGCCTCGTTCTTCATAAGATACTGATGCAGAAGACCGAGCTCAGCTTTTCGCTTATTTTCTCGGAATATTACAGCGATCTCGCTGAAGCGACCTACCTCTGTGCGGGCTCGGGCGACTACGCCGCCGTATATAAGAGCAAGCTTTCTGCAATCAATAAAAAGCTTGCCAAGCTTCCGTCGTAAATTTACTTCTTGAAAAGAAGTGATTATATTTGAAAGGAAACACTAATATGACAAAGAAAGCGCTATCTCTGATCCTTGCAGTGCTTATGCTTCTCCCCATGGCTGTGGCTTGTGCTGAAACGCCAAACGAGGGCGCAACAACTTCCGCGGATCCTGCTCTCACCACTGCGGATCCCTCGGGTTCTGACGTTCCCGAAGAGACCGAGCTTGTGAGCAAGACTCTTCCTGCAGACCTCAAATTCAATGGCGAGACCGTGACGATACTCAGCCGTGACGCTTCGTTTGTAAGCGACGAGCTTTGGGTAGACGAACTCAACGGCGCTATGGTAAACGATGCAATTTACAAAAGAAACGCAAAAGTAATGGAGCAGCTCAACATCTCTATCGAAAGCATCAAGCTTTCGGGCGATGCTTATGTTGTTTCGACAGAGCTGCGCAATGCCGCAAGTAATGGCGAGGCGTATTTTGATATTGCCGCGAACAGTACTTATTCGACAATTATGTACACGAGCGAGAATATTTTCCTTGACCTTACCGAATGTGAATATCTTGATCTGGACGCTATCTACTGGTCGCAGGGTTATAACGAGAGCGCTTCCATCGGAAATTCGCAGTATCTTGCAACGGGTGCTCTCGCACTTTCGCTTTACCGTCTTATGTTCATTACCTTCTATAATAAGAATCTGCTTGCGGAAGCGCAGTATGAGAACCTTTATGATGTCGTTGATGAAGGAAGATGGACTATCGATTATCAGATCCAGCTTTCGAAGGATCTCTATATAGACGCGGACGGCTCGGGCACCGTTTCCGAGGGCGACACCGTAGGATTTGCAGGCTCGACTCTCAGCTACCTTGACCCCTATTGGTCGAGCTGTGATATTCAGATCATTACCAAGGATGCGGACAATCACCTTGTATACAGCCTTGATTCCGAAAAATTGAGCAACACAGTTGATAAGCTGATCGTTCTTTTCCATCAGTCTAACGCTTGGTTCGACAAATCCTCGGGAGATGACGGCAAGCAGACTGCTATGTCAAATCTTTTCACAACAGGCAACGTGGGTACGGCAACTCTCCGTCTCGGCTCGGTTGAGACCGAACAGTTCATCTCTATGGAGGATGAATACGGTATTATCCCGATGCCGAAGTATGATGAGAATCAGGAAAAATACTACACCTTCCTCCATGACCAGTTCACATCGATCGGAATTCCTTCGGTTCATTCGAACGATGAGGAAAAGGTACAGATGCTCGGCGCGGTTCTCGAGGCAATGGCACTTGAGAACTACAAGAACGTTGCTCCCGCATACTATGAGGTTGCGCTCAAGGGCAGATATCTTGACGACAGCGATTCCTGGAGAATGCTTGATATGATCTATGAGAACGTCAAGGTCGACGCGGGCGTGCTTTATACCAAGAATCTCGGATCGATACATCAGACTCCCAGAGATATGATCGATGTAGGAAAAAATACGGTTTCCTCCCTGCTCAAGGCGATCTCCCGACAAATTGAAAAGCAGCTTCTTCCCAAGCTTCTTGACGAGCTTCTTGCGCTTCAGTAATATATTTCAGATAAAGCAGAGCCTTTTTGGGCTCTGCTTTTTTGAAAATACTTGACTATTTGGCAAAATCGTGCTATACTTATTGTAATACTATATTAATCGGAGGAAAAATCCATGATCCGTGCTGCTATGATAGGCTTCGGCGGTATCGCCCAGTCTCATAAAAACTCTTACCTCTCACTCGAAGAACGCGGTATTCCCGTAAAACTCGTCGCTATCTGCGATATCGACCCCAAGGCGTTCGAAAACCGTGTCAAGATCAACATTGATACCGGTGAAGCGGGTCTCGGCGGTGATTTCCGCACCTACACAGACCTTGAAGAGATGCTCGCAAACGAGCAGATCGACCTGATCGACATCTGTCTTCCCACTCCCCTTCATTGCGAATACGCAATCAAGATGCTTGAGCGCGGCTACCACGTTCAGAGCGAAAAGCCGATGGCTCTCACCGAGGAGGACTGCCGCCGTATGATCGAGGCGCGCGACCGCACGGGTAAACAGCTTATGATCGGTCAGTGCTTGCGCTTCTACCGTCAGTATGAGTTCCTCAAGGCTTGCATCGAGGACGGCAGATACGGCAAGGTTACCGCTGCGCATTTTGAGCGTCTCAGCGGACCTCCCAGATGGGGTTGGAACAACTGGTATATGAAGCCCGAGCTTTCGGGCGGCGTAATCTACGACCTCCACATCCACGATTGCGATATGATCCGTTGGCTCTTTGGCGAGCCCAAGGCGTTCTCCGCGGTCGCGGCGCAGAATTTTGTCAAGCACGATACTGTTTTCGTACAGTATTACTACGATGAGTTTCCCGTTGCCGCGGTTGCTGAATGGTCGCTCAAGGGAACGAAGTTCCGCGCGGGCTATCGCGTAGGCTTCGAAAAGGCTTCCGTGATCTTCGACGCAAACGGCGTAAACGTGTATTCAAAGGAAGACGGCTCGGCAGAGAAGATCGAGATCGCGCCCTACGGCGGAATCGAAGCCGAGATCGAATACTTTGTTGACTGTCTCGAAAAGGGCATCGCACCCGAGCGCAATATGCCCGAATCCTCCGCACGTACCGTTGCGATCGCAAATAAGCTCCTTTATTCCGCCGACCACATGGGCGAAAGAATGGAATTCGACCCGCCCGAGTACGGTAACTGATAAAAAACTGAAAGTTTCTTAAGCGGAGCGCGAGGCGGAGCCTCGCAAATACTGCTCCGATCCGACTGCGCCCCGCAGGCGGGATTGAAAAGATCCGACGCATCGTTTCCGATGCGCCGGATCTTTTATTAATAATACCACGTTTATTCCCGCGCGGCGAATCGTACTTTTCTCTTCTTGTAACCTAAATTTCATAATTTTCCCTTGACTTTTTTCCTGATTTATGTTATATTATAATAGTAATAATATGCTTAAAATTTAGTTATATAGAAGGTAAAAAGAAATGGCTAACTACAGACGCGGCAGGATCAACGACGAGGTCCAGAAGGCGCTTTCGGAAATTCTCCGAGAGGTCAAGGACCCCAGAGTCAGCTCCGCCTTTATCAGTATTACGGGTGCGGACGTCACCCCCGATCTTAAATTCGCAAAGATCTATTACTCTCTTCTCGGCGCAGACGGCGACACCGAAAAAGAAAAGAAGGTTGCGGCAGGTCTTAAGTCAAGCACAGGATATATCCGCCGTGCCCTTGCGCGTGCCGTTGATCTCCGTCAGACCCCCGAGCTCAACTTTATCCTTGACCGCTCGGGCGCAAACGGCGCGTATATCTCATCCCTCCTCCACAAGGTTGAAACCGATAGCGCAGAAAGAGCCGCAAGGCTCGGTCTTGACACCGAAAAGAACGAAGAGGGTGACGAGTAATGCGCAATCTGACCTTCAAGGCGGCGTGCAGAAATCTCTATGAGCTTTCAAGGCGCGGCAACCTTGCGCTTCTCGTTCACGCCCGTCCCGACGGTGACTGTATCGGCTCGGCTTACGCCACCGCGGCGCTTCTCGCGTCGGTCGGATGCCGCGCGCACGTTGTGTGCGCCGATCCGCTCCCCGCACGTCTCCGCTTCATCGCGGAAAGCTCGGGCTTCGACCCCGAGATCACGCTTGACAAGCTCCCCGAGGACTTTCTTCCCGGAAATGTTACCGCGATCGCTCTCGATATCGCGGCATCGACACAGCTCGGACAACTTGAGGGCAAGTATGATATCGCGCTCTCGTTCGACCACCACGCGCGCTCCACTCCCTTTTCGGATCGCTATCTTTCCGCAGAAGCATCCGCGACAGGCGAGATCGTCTGGCGCATCGCGCGCGAATGGATGCGCATGGGCTTCATCGACTACATCCCCTCTGCGGTAGCTCCCGCGGTTTACGCCGCGATCAGCTCGGATACGGGATGCTTCCGCTATTCGAACGTAACCCCCGCCACCCATAGAACGGCGGCACAGCTCATCGCCCTCATCCCCTCGCACGCCGAGATAGACCGTCTCCTCTTCGAGACCAAGACCCCCGGCAGACTCGCCGCTGAAAAAGCCGCGCTCGATCTGCTCAGCTTCGCATCAAACGGCAAGATCGCTGTCTGCTCGATCTCTCTTGAACAGATTGCGGCGCACGGACTCGCCTCCGAGGACCTCGACGCCCTGATCGACATCGCGCGTTCTGTCGCGGGAGTTGAGATCGCATTCTCGATCCGCGAGGAAGCAGCGGGAAGCTATCGCGTTTCGGCGCGTTCGAACTCGAACGTTGACGTCTCCTCTCTCTGCGCATATTTCGGCGGCGGCGGACACGTCAAAGCGGCGGGTTGTACCGTCTCGGCGGACAGCCTCGAGTCGGCAAAGCGCATTCTTCTCAGCCGCGCGGAACGTCTCGTTTCCTGAATTACTTAGAGCGAAAAAGCGCGATTTGGTTCGCAAAATCGAATATTCTGTTCCGTTATTGGAATTATTTTGGTACTCGCCCATTAAAACAATGGGCGAGTACATTTATTTTTCCGATTTTGGAACTTTTCTTTCAAAAAGTACTTGACAAACGCGCACAATGGGTGTATAATTTAATAAAAGAATTCCAAATTACGTTTTTTAAGAGGTAAGAATTATGGCAACAAAGAAAAATACATCGGCACTTCCCGCGGACGGCGACGCTAAAAAGAGAGCTCTGCAGACCGCGATCTCACAGATCGAACGCGATTTCGGCGCAGGTGCGGTAATGCGTCTCGGCGAGAACGCGCATATGGAGGTTCAGGCGGTTCACACCGGCTCGATCTCTCTTGACATGGCTCTCGGCATCGGCGGACTTCCCAAGGGACGTATCGTTGAGATCTACGGTCCCGAGTCTTCGGGTAAAACCACCGTCGCGCTCCACGTTGTAGCTGAGGTTCAGAAGACCGGCGGCGAGGCTGCCTTCATCGACGCAGAGCATGCGCTCGACCCCGTTTACGCCAAGGCTCTCGGCGTTGACATCGACAATCTTCTCGTTTCCCAGCCTGATTGCGGTGAGGACGCGCTCGAGATCACCGAATCCCTTGTTCGTTCGGGAGCGGTTGACATCGTTGTCATCGACTCGGTAGCCGCACTTGTTCCCCGTCAGGAGCTTGAGGGCGACATGGGCTCGTCTCAGGTCGGCGTTCAGGCTAGACTTATGTCGCAGGCTATGCGTAAGCTTTCTGCGGCAATTTCCAAGTCGAACTGTCTCGTTATCTTCATCAACCAGCTCCGCGAAAAGGTCGGAGTTATGTACGGCAACCCCGAGGTTACCACGGGTGGACGTGCGCTTAAGTTCTATGCGTCTGTCAGAATCGACGTCCGCAAGTCGGAACAGCTCAAGACCGGAAACGATATCTACGGCAACCGCGTTAAGTGCAAGGTGGTAAAGAACAAGGTTGCGCCCCCCTTCCGTACCGCGGAATTCGACATTCTCTACGGCAAGGGAATCTCCCGCGCGAGCGAGATAGTTGATATGGGCGTGGCTCTTGAGGTTATTCAGAAGAGCGGCTCGTGGTTCTCCTACAACGGCGAGAGAATCGGTCAGGGCAGAGAGAACGCACGCAAGACGATTGAATCGGATCCCGCACTCTTTGCAGAGATCGAGGCGCGCATCCGTTCTATGGCAGACAAGCTTGCGGACGGAGACAACGTTGATTTCGAGCTTGATGATGACGATCTCGATATCGATCTTCTCGGTGATCTTTAATTAATGGTAAAAATCATATCGATCCGCGCCTCTGACGGCGGCGGGGCGATGCGAATCGACCTGAGGCGCGATTCTGAAGAAAAAAACGAAAGCTTTTATATCCTTGCTTCGCATCAAAGAGAACATGAGTTCAAGAAGGGCGAATATCCCGATGCGGCGTATGACGTTATCCTCCGCCTCGACGGCATCTGCCGCGGTGTAAAATCCGGCAGAAGAATACTCGGTTACGGCGCAAATTCGGCGTCTGCCCTGCGCATGAAGCTGATCGGCAAGGGCATTCGCCCCGAATACGCCGACGAAGCTATCGGGATCCTTTCCTCCGAGATTGGTCTCGACGAATCGCGCGATGCTATGCGTCTTTGCGAACTTCAGATCGGGAAAAAGATAGGCGCGCGCAGGATAATCAGCTACCTTCGCGGAAGGGGATATTCGGAAGAAGCACTCATTGAGGTGCGCGAATATCTCTCGGGCGTGGATTTTGCTCCGATCTGCCACGAATCGGCAATCAAAAAATACAAGGAGATCCCCAAAGATCTCGATCAAAGAAAAAAATGCATCGACTATCTCTTGCGTCAGGGCTTTTCCTACAGCGACATTAAACGCGCTTTCGGCGAATGACGCCACACGGTGAAAGATCATGCCACAAAAAAGAAAATCGGGGGAGATTTCGCTTTCCTCCCCCGTTACAGTTTTATCGGGTGTCGGACCCGCTAAGGCGGCGGCTTACGCGAAAGCAGGCGTCGAAACTCTTGAGGATCTGCTTCTGCACATTCCGCGAAACTACGAAAACCGCGGTGATATCCGCCTCCTTTCCGACGCGCGGACAGACGGCGGAAAGACGGCAGTAGTCCTGACCGTTGCAACACAACCGCAGGCGGCAAGGCTCAAGGGCAAGCTCACCGTCATAAAATTCCGCGCCTTTGACGAGAGCGGTTCATGCGAGCTCGTCTTCTTCAATATGCCCTTCTTGCGCCAGGTCTTCACAGTGGGATCCGAGTGGCGCTTTTTCGGCGTTGTCGAGCGCGTGCCAAAGCGGAATATGATGACGTACAAGCTCTCGTCTCCCGCATACGAGCCATACGTCGAGGGTATGCTCCCCGATTTTACCGCAATTTATCCCCTTTCCGAAGGACTTACACAGAAAAACCTTGCCGCGCACGTAGCTGAGGCAATTCGTCTCTGTGGCGCGCCCGAGGATATTCTTCCCGATGAGATCAGGCGCAAACGCGCGCTCTGTACTCTCTCGTATGCCGTCCGCAATATTCACAATCCCGAAAGCTACGTGGCACTCGCGGCGGCAAAAAAACGACTTATTTATGATGAATTCTTCCTGTTTTCGCTTTCTCTCGCCCTTCACGGCAAGCGTAAGCGCGAAGGCAACGCATTCAGTTGCGCCAAGCAGAATATTTCTCCGCTTCTCTCACAGCTTCCATACGAACTGACCGCCGCGCAGAAGCGATGCGTTTCGGAAATTGCGGCAGATATGAAAAAGGACGTCCCGATGCGCAGAATGCTGATCGGAGACGTCGGATGTGGAAAAACGATTGTTGCGGCATCTGCAATGCTGATCGCGGTAATGAGCGGGCGTCAGGCGGCTCTTATGGCACCTACCGAAATTCTCGCGCGTCAACACTATGAGGATCTTTCCGAGCTTTTCGGTAAGCTTGGAATCGAAGTCGCGCTTCTTGTCGGTGCAACTCCCGCAAAGGAGAAGAGAAGGATCTACTCTGCGCTTTCGGCAGAAGATCCGATCGCAAGGCTTCCTATCGTCATCGGAACACACGCGCTTCTTTCGGAAGGAGTGCAGTTCTCGGCACTTTCGCTCGTAGTAACAGACGAGCAGCACCGCTTCGGCGTAAATCAGCGTGCGGCACTCACCGAAAAGTCGAAGGGAACGCATCTCCTTTCTATGTCGGCAACGCCGATCCCGCGTTCGCTTGCGCTTGTTATGTATGGAGATATCGACATTTCGCGAATCGACGAAATGCCCCCCGGAAGACAGCGTGTGGATACATTCGTTGTTGACGAGGGCTACCGCGCACGCCTCAACGGATTTATTAAAAAGACCGTCGCAGAGGGCGGTCAGGCCTACGTAGTATGCCCCGCGATCGAGGAGGGTGACGGCGGCGAAGTCAGCCTTTTTGACATCCAAGACGACGGAATCAGACAAAAACCGCCCCTCAAGGCGGCTATAAAATGTGCCGAGGAGCTCAGCGAAGCACTTCCAGAGCTGAACGTAGCATTCATGCACGGCAAGCTCAAGAGCGATCAGAAGGAGGCAATCATGACCTCGTTCGAATGCGGTGATATCGACGTTCTTGTCTCAACCACCGTCATCGAGGTAGGAGTAAACGTGCCGAACGCGTCGCTTATGATCGTTGAAAACGCCGAGCGCTTCGGACTTTCACAGCTCCATCAGCTCCGCGGACGCGTCGGACGCGGAAAGAGAAAATCCTTCTGCGTGCTTGTTTCGGACGATAAATCCGATACCGCGCGCAAGCGTCTTGAGGTTATGCGCACGAATTATGATGGCTTTTCTATATCAGAAGCTGATCTTCAGGCGCGAGGCCCCGGCGATTTCCTTTCCTCGAACTCGGATGAAATACGCCAGAGCGGAGGTCTGCGCTTCAGATTTGCCGATCTTTGCGGAGACGCGTCAACCTTTGTCGGCGCGACTGAGGACGCGCACGCACTTATAGAATCATCCCCCGCACTCGAGGGCTATCCCGCGCTTCGCGAAGCTGTTCTCAAGCTCGGCGCGGGCAATAACACAGATTAAGAGGTAAAAGATTATGGAAAAAACACGCGGAATTATCGTCCTTGACCCCGGACACGGTCAGTTTGGAAACAAACACACAACCCGTGAGGGCTTTTATGAAGGTACGCAGAACTTCATCCTCTCTTCATTCCTCAAAACAGAGCTTGAAGCGCTCGGTTTTGACATCCGTATGACGCGCGAAAAGGTGGAAGACGATCTCGGACTCGTCGAGCGCGGCTCAATGGCGGGCAACCTCGGTGCAGTTATGTTCCTCTCGATTCACTCGAACGCACCCGGCGGAAATCCCTCCGACGAGCGTTACCCCAAGGTGCGCGGTGCCGAGACCTTCTACTCTGTTTCCGACTGTGAGGGCAACGCCCCGATCGCACGAGATCTCACAGACGCTGTTGTTCGCACAATGAACACCGAGAACCGCGGCATCAAGACCCGCCGCTACCCCGACAATGATTCGATCGACTACTATGGTGTTCTCCGTTCTGCCGCCGCATCGGGATGCAAGCGCGCCTTCCTCATCGAGCACGGTTTCCATACCAACCCCGAAGATTCTGCGTTCCTGCAGGATTCCGAATGCCTCGCTCGTCTGGCGAAAGCAGAGGCTGAGGTTATTGATAAGTGGTTTTGACGAGTGAACAGTGGAAAGAAAGTGGACAGTGGTTAGTGGACAGTGGACAGAAAGAAGCGATCGGATAAATTGATCTATTTTATCTGTCCATTATCATTCAAATAATTTATTAACTAAAAATCTCGGATATTGAGAAGTTCAAAAACTTCAAAATATCCGAGATTATCTTTTTAGTTATTTAATCATTATGCCTTACATAATTATAAACGCACTAAACCAAATTACAGATCAAACCTCGTATCTTTCTGTCCACTGTCCACTAACCACTGTTCACTTTTTACAATCGTCCAACAACTGCACAAAAAGTTCAGCACTCTTTAAGACAGAGAATCCACGTACTTACACGCCGCAAGAGCTGCGCAAGCGCCGTCGGAGGTTGCTGTTGAGATCTGACGGACGCCCTTCTTGCGGCAATCGCCTGCGGCAAACACGCCTTCGCATCCCATATTGCCGTCATCGCTTGCGATGAGGTAGCCGTAGGGGTCGATGGGCGCGATATCCTTGAAGATATCGGTTGCGGGTGCCATGCCGACAGCAAGGAAGATGCCGTCAACCTTGAGCTTTGTGAGATCCCCGGTCTCGGTGTTCTTGACGATGATTCCGGTAAGCTCACCGCCCTCGGAAACGTATTCCTCAACGACGGTATTGTAGATTATTTCAACGTTCTCCATCGACTTGAGCTCTGCCGCGGTGTTCGCCTCGCAGGTCAGGTCGGAAAGATTCTGAACGATTGTCAACTTCTTTGCGATCTTTGCAAGCAGAAGCGCCTCCACTGCCGCAGAGTTTCCGCCGCCGATAACGGCAATTTCACCGCCTGTGTAGAACGCGCCGTCGCAAACTGCGCAGAAGGAGATGCCGTGACCGACAAGCTCTTCCTCGCCCGCGAGACCGAGACGGCGGTGGTGCGATCCGACCGCGATAATCACGCTCTTTGCGCGGTAGTCGCCGTCGGGGGTAGTAAGTGTATAGAACTTGCCGCGTTTGTCAAAGGAGATCGCGGTGACCTCTGCGCATTCGATCTCAGCACCGAGACCGAGCGCCTGCTCGACCATCTTGTCTGCAAGCTCGTTGCCCGAGATCTCGGAAAAACCGGGGTAGTTTTCAATCTTGGGAGAGAAGGTCATCTGTCCGCCAAAGGTGGATTTTTCGATAACGGTGACGCTCTTGCCCGCGCGAACGGCATAAATTGCGGCAGTCAGTCCCGCAGGACCCGCGCCGATTATAATAATATCTTTCATAATTTTCCTCTTAATGAAGATCGGCTGCCAAAGCAGCCGATCTTTTATAATTAATTAAGCGTTAGCTGTAGTCTTAATGAACTCCTTGACGCCCGCGATATCGGCAAACGCGGTGAAGTCCTCGCCTACGATATAGAGCAGAGTGGGAGCCTGACGTGTGTTGTACTTCTTTGCGAAGTCGGGATCATCCTCAAAGTAGACCTTTTCAAACTCGATGCCTGCTTTCTCAAGGAGAGAAGCCGCGATCTTGCACTTGGGGCAGGTCTTGGTTGCGAAGAGAACTACGCGTCCGTCCTCGTAAACGGCGTCGGTAGCCTGAGCTACGGTGCCGCGGGTAACGTTGCCGTGTCCTCTTTCCTCGAAGTTAATCATCGACTGCTCGGGATCGTACTCAACTCTTTCCTTGTACTCCTGCGACTTACCGTCATTCCAGTTCTGAACGGGACGGTAGTAACCGGTGATACGGCTGTAAACCTCGGTAACCTTGCCGCACTTGGGGCAGGAGAAGTGCTCGCCCGCGATGTATCCGTGCTCGGAGCAGACCGAGTAGGTGGGAGACAGAGTGTAGTAAGGAAGCTTGTAGTTTTCAGCGATCTTACGGATAAGAGCCGCTGCTGCCTTCCAGTCGGGAAGCTTTTCGCCGAGGAAGGTATGGAATACGGTGCCCGAAGTATAGAGAGTCTGGAGCTCGTCCTGAATATCGAGGGCAGCGAAGACGTCGTCGGTGAAGCTTACGGGGAGGTGAGAGGAGTTGGTGTAGTAGGGGGTTTCGCCCTGGGATGCGGTGATGATATCGGGATATCTCTTCTTGTCGTGCTTAGCAAGACGGTAGGAGGTGGACTCTGCGGGAGTTGCCTCGAGGTTGTAGAGATCGCCGTACATTTCCTGATAGTCGGAAAGTCTCTCGCGCATGTGGTTGAGAACGTCCTGAGTGAACTTCTGAGCCTTTGCGTCGGTAAGATCCTTCTTTACCCACTTTGCATTGAGGCAAGCCTCATTCATGCCGACAAGACCGATGGTCGAGAAGTGGTTGTTGAAGGTGCCGAGGTAACGCTTGGTGTAGGGGTAGAGACCCTCGTTGAGGAGCTTGGTGATGACTTCGCGCTTGATCTTGAGCGAACGAGCCGCGATATCCATAAGTCTGTCGAGCTTACGGTAGAAGTCCTCCTCATTCTCGGCGGTGTAGCCGAGGCGGGGCATATTGATGGTAACAACGCCGACGGAACCTGTCGACTCGCCGCTTCCGAAGTAACCGCCCGACTTCTTGCGAAGCTCGCGGAGGTCAAGACGCAGACGGCAGCACATCGAACGAACGTCGCTCGGCTCCATGTCGCTGTTGATGTAGTTTGAGAAATAGGGGATGCCGTACTTCGAGGTCATCTCGAAGAGGAGGCGGTTGTTTTCGGTATCCGACCAGTCGAAATCGCGGGTGATCGAATAGGTGGGGATGGGATACTGGAATCCGCGGCCGTTTACGTCGCCCTCGATCATGATCTCGATGAACGCCTTGTTGACCATATCCATTTCCTTCTTACAGTCACCGTAGGTGAAGTCCTGCTCCTTGCCGCCGACGATAGCGGGCTTATCGATCATATCGGGAGGACATACCCAGTCGAGGGTGATGTTCGAGAAGGGCGCCTGAGTACCCCAACGGGAGGGAGTGTTTACACCGTAAACGAAGGACTCGATGCACTTCTTGACCTGATCGTAGCTGAGATTATCGGTCTTTACGAAGGGAGCGAGGTAGGTATCGAAGGAGGAGAACGCCTGCGCGCCCTCCCACTCGTTCTGCAAGATACCGAGGAAGTTTACCATCTGGTTGCAGAGGGTTGCAAGATGCTTTGCGGGAGCAGAGGAGATCTTGCCGGTGATGCCTCCGAGTCCGTCCTCGATGAGCTGACGAAGCGACCAACCTGCACAGTAGCCGGTGAGCATCGAGAGGTCGTGGAGGTGGAGATCTGCGTTCTGATGCGCCTGAGCGATCTCGTCGTCGTAGATCTCGGAGAGCCAATAGTTAGCGGTGATCGCGCCCGAGTTATTAAGAATAAGACCGCCCACCGAGTAGGTAACGGTAGAGTTCTCCTTTACGCGCCAGTCGTTGATCTTAACGTAGTTGTCAACGGTAGCCTTGTAGTCAAGGACGGTAGAACGCATCTCACGAAGTCTGGCGTGCTGACGGCGATAAAGAATATATGCCTTTGCCACGTCGTCATAGCCTGCCTGGATAAGGACAGACTCAACGCTGTCCTGAATATCCTCAACAGAAATATGTCCGTCGCGAATCTTGGGCTCAAAGTCGGCGGTCACCTTAAGCGAGAGAAAATCAATAATATTGGGTGTATAATTACGCTCCTGCGCCTCAAAAGCGAGGGAGATAGCGTCAGAAATCCTTTTTATGTCAAATTCGACGATTTTTCCATCTCTTTTTAATACGGTATACATGTTTTTGCGTTCCTTTTTTGTACTTATTTCAGGGCAGATTTTTGCCCTTTTTCATAGGGGTAAAGTGATGTCCCATTATACCACATTTAGTATTAAAAGTCAATTACAAAACACAAAATATTGTGAGAAAAGGGCATTTTCGTCACAATATATAGTCCGTAAATAATTATTTACAAAAAAGAAAAGCCGTGTCAAACTCCCATTTTTCAAGGGTTTTTACGGCTTTTTTCTTTGTTTATTTATATGTTAATTTTTTCCACCTTTGTGCAACATTCACAGAAACGCCCTGTAAATGGTTAAAGTTGGCAAAAATCGACTCTACTGTCCGAAGGTCGTCCTCACGAGAAGCGGATCTCAGCATTTGGCAGATAGGAGCGCACAATTTGCAAAAGCTCGGCGGTTTCTTCCCTACTGTAAGGAGTATATCCGCCCTCCACAAGCTCGCCCTCATCTCGGTAGGTCTGCAAGAAGTATCTCGACTCGCCACAGAGCCAGCGCCCGATGGCCATAATATCCTCGGCGGAGTGCATCTCGCGAGTCAAGGTGGTTCTGAACTCGTACTCTACCCTGCCCGATCTCAAGATCTCGACCGAGTGCTTGATTTTTTCCATCAA
>JAGBYM010000087.1 GCA_017628755.1 Clostridia bacterium
TTCTTGTTCGGACGTACGGTATGAGAAATATCAGCCTTACGTTGAAAAGCGCGAGGTAGCGGGCACTCCTATTGCATATGAGGAATATTTTTCTTCTTTGAATTATTATGAAAAAGGAGAATATGATTTGCCTAAAGCTGGAGAGTCGATTACGTTTGATTTCTTGAATGAAACGTATACCGGTCAATATAGAAGTTCTTTTTCTGAAGTTTATGGGAAAAATATGTATGAGTTATCATACATAACCGAAAACGGAAATGAATTTATTATAAACGAAAATGGGAAGGTTGTTGGTTTTTCTGATGAGGATGCCAAGGTGATCAGACAGGCTGTTACGGAGGATACAAAAAAGTCTCCGGAACAAATTGAGGCTATTGTTAGTAGTATGATACCCGAAATATACGGCGAAACAGACATTGAATTTTTTATTGAATTGTCTGGACCGCATAATATGCCTATAGATTGGGGAGAGATTTATTCTGCTTATATTTCGTATAATATTGATGGATATCAGACAACCGAGTCATTGATATTAAACTATGCTTTAGACGGTACATTGCTTTCTATGCTTTCAAATAATCTCGGACGCTTTGAAGGTAAGAGTGTTCCCGATGATTTCAACAAAGAAAAAGCTGATGGTATTATAAGTGATATGTTCAAATACGAAACTGCGGATTATTTCATAAGATCTTATATCCTCGATATTCTTGAAGATGGCAGTTTGGCAATGAAATTAACGGTAGATATTACGGTCGATGAAGTTGTAAACTCTTTTGCTATTATTATTCCGCTTGAATAAGATTGGTAGAGCCGACTCGTCGGCTCTGTTTTTTTAATAAAAGAATAAAGTGTTCATTACAAATTCATAAATGTAGTATATAATTAAATATCAACAAAATTAAAGGAATTACAGATATGAGCAATAAAAACGAATCCGCATCCTGCCCCGCGAAGAAGACGTCAATCGGCGGTCAGGCTCTGCTTGAAGGAATCATGATGCGCGGTCCGAAAAAGAGCGCGATGGCTGTCAGACGCCCCGACGGCGAAATGGTCATTGAGGTTGAGGACCTTAAGAGCGCAAACCGCAAGGGCTTTCTCAAATGGCCCGTTGTCAGAGGCGTAGTAAACTTCATCGACTCTATGGCTGTCGGATACAAGGCAACTATGCGCTCTGCGGAGCTTTCGGGTCTCGACGAGGCAATTGAGGAAGAAGAAAGAGAAAAAGCGGCAAAGAAGGCGGCAAAAGAGGCGGCTAAGAGAGCTAAAAAGCTCGGCATCACCCTCGAAGAGCTTGCGGAAAGAGAAGCCGCAGAAGCTCCCGCTGAGATTAAGGAAGAGTCTTCCGAGACTCCTGCGGAGGAAACCGATCCCGAAATAAAGGAAGAGGTAAAAGAAGAGAAGAAGGATAACTCGGGTATGATGACCGGCGTTATGGTCATCGCACTTGTGCTCGGTCTTGGACTCGCGCTCCTGCTTTTCAAGGTCCTTCCCGAGTCGATCTATGAGCTTATCACCTGGGCATTCCCCTCGCTTGAAGGAGAGGGATATTGGTTCAACCTTATACGTGCCGCTATCACAGGTGTGGTCAAGATCCTTATCATGGTCGCATATATGGCTGCCGTCACGCTTATGAAGGATATCCGCCGTACTTTTATGTACCACGGCGCAGAGCACAAGACTATTTTCTGCTACGAGCAGGGACTTGAGCTCACAGTTGAAAACGTACGCAAGCAGAAGAGATTCCACCCCCGCTGCGGAACCTCCTTCCTTATTCTTATGCTTCTCGTTTCGATCGTGGTTAATATGTTCATCCCCGCAACTCTTGTAGATCATAAGATTCTCAACATCGTTGCAAGAACCGGCATCGGTCTTTTGACCCTCCCCTTTATTATGGGCATCGGCTACGAGCTTATCAGATTTGCCGGCAAGCATGACAATCTTTTTACCCGCATCATCTCGGCTCCCGGTGTTTGGCTCCAGCATATCACCACCAAGGAACCCGACGACTCGATGATCGAGTGTGCAATCGCCGCCGTCAATGAAGTAATTCCTGAGGACGGAAGCGATAACTGGTAAATAAAAATGCATAATGTAAAATGCAAAATGCAAAATTATTATTTATAGGTAAATTTTCTCACTTTGTTCGAAAATTATCTTATTTATATATTTTTCGCGCTTGCGCGAAAAGTTACCTTCATTTTGCATTTTGCATTTATAATTTTGCATTTAATAAAGGACGAGCATCTATGTTAGAAAAAACAGTAAAACGAGTGTTCAACAAGATCCCCACGCTCATGACCCGCCGTTTGACTATGCGCGCGATGAAGCCGATAGATTCTTACGATATGTTTGAATACGCATGCCGCGGGGACGTGACTAGATATCTGACCTGGCAGCCGCATCCTTCGCGTGAATTTACCAAGGAGTATCTCGAGTTCATCGGAAAGTGCTATAAAAACGGCGAATTTTTCGATTGGGCGCTGATCTGGTGTGCCGACGGTGAATACCGAGAGAAGATGATAGGTACCTGCGGATTTACGCGTTTTGATTACGAAAACAATGCCGCAGAGGTCGGTTACGTTATCAACCCCGAATACCGCGGCAGAGGAATTGCTCCCGAGGCACTCGCACGCGTGCTTGAATTCGGATTTTGCGAGCTGAAGCTTAACCGCATCGAGGCGAGATATATGGTCGGCAACGAGGTCTCACGCCGAGTAATGGAAAAGGTCGGTATGAAATTCGAGGGCGTGCGCCGCCAGTCGCTTCTCAATCGGGGTGAATATGTTGACGTTGGATATTGCTCGATACTTGCAAGTGAATACTTTAATTGATTTATGTCAATAATCCTCCTGTACCAAAAAAACAGGAGGATTTTTATTATGAATGCAACAATTCCCGCGCCTACACCTCTGAAAGACAGACTTGAAGGCACCAAAACACAGGAAAATCTCCATACCGCGCTTTCGGGCGAATCGCAGGCTCATCTGCGCTATACCTGGTTCGCAGATAAGGCTCGAAAGGATGGCTACGAAAAGGTCGCGCAGATTTTTGAGGAGACCGCCAGAAACGAAGCCGAGCACGCAGAAATCTGGTTCACGCTTCTCGGCGGTATGACCGAAAGTGAGAAGAATCTCGAGGTTGCCGCAAACGGCGAGCATTTCGAATGGGACAAGATGTACCGCGAATTTGCAGAGACAGCGAGAGAAGAGGGATTCGAGGAGATCGCGGGCAGATTCGAGCGTGTCGCCGCAATCGAACGCCGCCACGAGGAAAGATACCTTAAATATAAGAAGCAGCTCGAGGACGGCAATGCCTTTACTAAAACCGCCGAGGACGGTTCCACTCCCTGGATCTGCCTTGCCTGCGGACAGCTTATCGCAACCGAGCAAGCTCCCGATCATTGCCCCACATGCGGTCATCCGAAGGCGTATTTTGCGAGATTTTCCGAATAAAATAACGGTCAGCCTTTTGGCTGACCGTTATTTTATATGTAATGATTTATTCTTCGTCCTTGGGTTCCTGTTTTCTCGCCTTGTTAAGAATAAGGTTAACAATGATACCGAGAATAAGCGAGCAAGCTATAGCGGTAACGGTTACCTTACCGATTGCCATTGCCATACCGCCGATACCGGGGATCAGGATAGCGGAAGCGGTGAAGAGGTTTGCGTTCTGCTCAAGGTCTACCTTCTGGATCATCTTGAGACCCGAAACTGCGATGAAGCCGTAAAGGGTTACACATACGCCGCCCATTACGCATCCGGGGATGGAATCAAGGAATGCTACGAAGGGGGAGATGAAGGAAACGATCATTGCCATAACAGCGGTAACTGTGATGGTGATTACAGATGCGTTTCTTGTGATAGCAACACAGCCTACGGATTCACCGTAAGTGGTGTTGGGGCAGCCGCCGAAGATCGAGCCTACAAAGGAGCCTACGCCGTCGCCGAGAAGAGTGTTATGGAGGCCGGGATCTTCAAGAAGGTCGCTCTCGATGATGGAAGAGAGGTTCTTGTGGTCCGCGATGTGCTCTGCGAATACTACGAATGCAACGGGAACGTATGCAACGATGATGGTTGCAAGATACGATGCGCTGAATTCGCCCGTGCCCTTGAGTGCGGTGAGGAAGGTGAATTCAGGAACTGCAACGAATGTGGAGATACCTACACCCTCTGCAACAAGTGCCTTGAAGGGAGCAAAGTCAACAAGCTGGATAGCGGCGTTATCGGTTGCAATGCCGATCACGGTGAAGATGAGAGCGACTGCATAGCCTGCAAGAATACCAACGATGAAGGGAATGAGCTTGACCATCTTTTTGCCGTATGTCGAGCAAATGATGATTACGATAAGTGTAACGATAGCGCAGATGAAGGATACCCAAAGAGTGGGGTTCATAATGAATGCGCCGTTATCGTCCTTGGCACCGTAAGAAAATACGTCATTGATAGCTGCGCTTGCAAGGGAAAGACCGATGAGGGCAACTGTGGGGCCGATAACTACGGGGGGCATAAGGACGTTGATCCACTTTACGCCCGCGATCTTAATGATGATCGCAATGATAACGTAAACAAGACCTGCGCTGAGCGCACCGATCAGAAGACCGAGGAAGCCAAGCTGCATTGAAACGCCGCCGGCGAACGCCGCAAGCATAGAGGGGATGAATGCGAATGAAGAACCGAGGAATACGGGGCTCTTGAATTTGGTGAAGAGCTGATAGATGATGGTGCCTGCGCCTGCTCCAAAGAGAGCTGCCGCGGCGGTCATTCCGTTTCCTACGATTGCAGGAACAGCGATGGTTGCTGCCATGATGGCGAGAAGCTGCTGGATCGCGAAGACGATAAGCTGTCCGAATTTCGGCTTATCTTTTACGTTGTAGATGAGTTGCATGCGAAATCCTCCTTAAATTTCCGAAGTCCTTTGGCGAAGGCTTCGGTATCTTCCTATATAATATCATATTTTTCGACAAATGTAAAGTAGAAATTGAAATAATTTTTTCACATTTTGTTGATTTTTGACCGACTAAATATATTTGAAGATTTCTTTGCTTATTTTTCAAAACTGCTATTGCAAAACGCCTCAAAAAGTGATATAATTAATTTGATTTATCTTAAAAAGGAATTGCTACAATGATTAATAAGATTTATACAATAGCAGATTTTATTGAGGCACTTGACAACGCGGGCATGCTCATGGGCACCGATATGTGGGATGACTATGCCAAGACCGAGGTGACCGAGCTCACTTTTGATTCCCGCAAGGTCACTCCCGGTACGCTCTTTATCGCCAAGGGTGTTCATTTTAAGGAAGAGTACCTTTTCTCCGCGATAGAGAAGGGTGCTGTTGCTTACCTCAGCGATAGAATCATTGCCGACAGAGAAAAATATATTGCAGTAAACGATATCCGCGGAGCAATGGCTCTTGTTGCGCGTATGTTCTACTGCGATC
This sequence comes from Clostridia bacterium, assembly GCA_017628755.1. GTDB lineage: Bacteria > Bacillota > Clostridia > Oscillospirales > CAG-272 > CAG-390. Next base: position 5,443 of record JAGBYM010000087.1, read on the forward strand.
CCCAGACAGATTTGACCACCTTCGCGATAACGGGTACCAAGGGCAAGACCACGACTTCCTATTATCTCAAGGAGATCCTTGATACATACGCCGCAGAGACGAACACCCGCGAGTGCGGATTTATGTCGACAATAGACACTTACGACGGTATTGAGCGTTTTGAATCGACGAATACCACCCCCGAGTCCCCCGACGTATGGCGTCATTTCTCCAATGCGGTGAAATCGGGCATTGAAAACTACGTTGTCGAGGTTTCGGCTCAGGCACTCAAATATAAGAGAGTTGAATGGGTCAATTTCAGCGTTGCGGGCTTTACCAATATTGATAACGACCATATCAGCGAAGTTGAACACCCCACTTTTGAGGATTATTTCTATTCCAAACTCAAGCTTTTTGATAACTGTTCAATCGCATGTGTCAATACCGATGATCCGAAGAGCGATATTATGCTTGACTATATCGGCGGCAGAGTCCCCGTTATCACTTTCGGTTCTCATGAGACCGACACAATCTCTTGCCGCAAGATCGAGACACTTGAGGACGGTATTTATTTCGACGTCGTAACTCCTCTCTGGGAGAGAAGAATGAAGATCACTATGCCGGGCGAATTCAACGTAAAGAATGCGCTCTGTGCTATTGCCATGACCTATGCCGTTGGTATTCCGCCCGAGACTATGGAAAAGGCTCTTGCAGTCGCCCGTACCGCTGGAAGAATGCAGGTCTTTAAAAGTGAGGACGAAAAGGTCATCGTTATCGTCGACTACGCTCACAACAAAAACAGCTTTGAAACCCTTTGTGAGTACGTTTGCCGTACCTATCCCGAGCGCAAGAAGATCGCGTGCTTCGGACTCCACGGCTCAAAATCGCAGAACAGAAGAGAAGAGGTCGGAAAGATCGTCGGCGGTTGCTGTGACTATGCAGTAATCTGCGAAAAGGACCCCGCAGACGAGCCTTTCGAGAAGATCGCGCGAGAAATCGCAGTGCATCTCGAAGCGCTCGGCTGTCCTTTTGAGGTCGAGCAGTACAGACAGGAAGCTATCCGCAAGGCTGTCTTTGCAGATATTGGAGAGAGTGTTATCATGTTTGCCGGAAGAGGCGCGGAGACGCATATGATCCGCCACGGCGGCGTATATCACTACCCCTCGGATATCGAATCAACTCTCAAGGTTCTTGGCGAGTACGATGCAGCCATGGCTGCAAAAAAGACGTCTGTTTGAGTAAAGAATGCTGATTTTTGATTAAAATTTTTGTAATTTTGCAAGAAAAGTTTTTGGAAATTGCAAAAATCAACGAAAATTCACTTGACAAAAGATGAAAAATAGTTTATAATTACCTTTGGTCTTAAATGATAAGACAGGAGGATGTTATATGAAACGCAACCTTATAGCAATGATAGAAGAGGGGATGCACGGCTTCTCCAAGGGACAAAAACGAATTGCTAATTATATACTCAACCATTATGATAAAGCGGCGTATATGACCGCGTCAAAGATGGGACAGCTTGTCGGAGTTTCCGAGTCCACCGTGGTACGTTTTGCCATCGAGCTAGGATTTGACGGCTATCCCGATATGCAGAAATCTCTCCAGGAGCTTATCCGAATGAAGCTTACCTCGGTGCAGCGTGTCGAGGTGACCAATTCCCTGATCGGAGAGGGTGACGTCCTTGAAAAGATCCTCGTATCGGATGCGGAAAAGATTCGCCGCACTCTCGAGGAGGTTGACCGCGAGGCGTTTGAGGCTGCTGTCGATAAGATCGTTGCGGCAGATAAGATATATATCATCGGCGTACGTTCGTCGTCGTCGCTGGCGGGATTTCTGAATTTTAATTTCAGAATGATATTTGACAACGTAAAGTTCGTTCAGACAACCTCGGGCAGCGAGATGTTCGAGCAGATCATGTCGATCGGACCGAATGACGTAATGATCGCAATCAGCTTCCCAAGATATTCGAAGAGAATCGTCAATGCGGTTGAGTATGCTCACAGTGCGGGAGCGGACGTTATTTCGCTGACCGACAGCCATCAGTCGCCGATAGCGGGAGTTGCAGATCAGCTTCTGCTTGCGAGAAGCGACCTTGTCTCGTTCGTCGATTCGCTCGTTGCTCCGCTTTCGATAATCAACGCCATTATCGTTGCCGTCTCGCGCAAGAAGATGGACGACATCAGAGTTCGATTTGACAAGCTTGAAAAAATCTGGGATGAATATGAGGTCTACGACAAGGCGCACGAATGATGCCTTGCGGAAAATATGGTATGAATAATTCTGATATTTCTACGGAAAATATCCGTGTAGCCGTAATAGGAGGCGGCGCTGCCGGAATGGCAGCCGCCGCCTTTGCCGCATATGCGGGCGCTGAGGTCACTCTTTATGAGAAAAACGGACCCGGCAAAATGGGCTGGAAGCTCGCCATCACGGGCAAGGGAAGATGCAACGTAACGAACGACTGTACCCGCGATGAATTTCTTGAAAATATTCCGCGTAATCCGCGTTTCCTTTACGCCGCCTATTCGGCATTTCCGCCGAGCAGAGTCATGGAGCATTTCGAATACCTCGGTGTTCCCACAAAGGTCGAGCGCGGACGCCGCGTTTTCCCCGAGTCGGATAAGGCGAGACATATCGTTGATGCGCTCGTGCGTGATCTTGAATATTCGGGTGTTAAGGTAATCGGCGGCGCGGTAAAGAATATTACTAAGGAAAACGGCATTTTCACCGTTCATATGACACACGCCGAAAAGCCGCGCGATTTCGATCGCGTGATCCTTGCTACGGGCGGTGTTTCTTATCCCAGAACCGGATCCACGGGAGACGGACACGTCTTTGCAAAGTCGCTCGGACACAATCCCACACCGCTTACGGCGTCGCTTGTTCCGCTTGTATCGCCCGGCAAGCTTTGCCCTTCGATGCAGGGACTTTCGCTGAAGAATACCGCTCTTACCGTAATTGAAACGGCAAGCGGCAAGAAGGTGTACGATGACTTCGGTGAGATCATGTTTACCCATTTTGGACTGACCGGTCCTATGGCGCTTTCGGCGTCGGCAAGACTTGAAAAGGTCTTGCCGGGTAAATACGAAGTGCTTCTCGATCTCAAACCCGCGCTTGATGAGGCGACTCTTGACGCGCGTCTGCTTTCGGATTTTTCTAAATATAAAAACCGCGATCTTGCTAACGCACTCGGCGATCTTCTGCCGAGCAAGATGATAATGCCCTTCATCGAAATGACGGGTATTCCGCACGATACGAAGGTGCATTCGGTAACAAAAGAGATGCGCAAGAAGATGATTTCGGTCTTCAAGGCGTTCCGTGTTCCGATCTCGGGTTTGCGCCCGATAGATGAAGCGATAATCACCCGCGGCGGTATCCCGACAGACGAGATCGACCCGCGCACGATGCAGTCGAAGATCTGCGAAGGTCTTTATTTTGCGGGTGAGATCATTGACGTTGACGGTTACACGGGCGGTTATAATCTCCAGATAGCCTGGTCAACGGCATTTCTCGCGGGAAATGCGGTAGCAAAAGTTTAACAATTTGTAAACAATCGAAAAAACCTGAAACCTTTTATGATTTTTGGAGTCTTATAATATGAAGGACAAAAAGAACACATTCAAAATTGCAATAGACGGTCCCGGCGGCGCGGGCAAGAGCACCCTCGCAAAGGCGCTCGCGAAGAAGCTTGGATTCGCTTACGTTGATACCGGAGCAATCTACCGTACGGTAGGTTTTGCCGCGCGTGCAAGAGGCATCGCGCCCGATGATGCTCCCGCTGTTTCGGCAATGCTCAAGGATATCAAGGTTGAAGCACGCTTCGAGGGCGGACGCCAGGATATGTATCTTGACGGCGAGTTCCTCGGCGACCGTATCCGTGAGCACGAGATCTCGCACTATGCTTCCGCAGTATCCGCAATTCCCGCGGTACGCGAATATCTTTTCGATATGCAGAGAAGCATTGCGGACGAAAACAATGTCATCATGGACGGTAGAGATATCGGAACCGTAATCCTTCCCGATGCACAGCTCAAGATCTTTCTTACCGCAACTGCGGAGGAGAGAGCCGAGCGCAGAACCCGTGAGCTTGAAGAAAAGGGTCAGCCTGCCGATTACGTGCAGATTCTTGCCGATATCAAGGAGCGCGACGAGCGCGACTCGAGCCGTGCTATTGCACCTTTGAAAGCTGCTGATGACGCAATCCTCTTCAATAATTCGGGTTACACCCCCGAGCAGTCTCTTGCGGAAGCACTTCAGATAGTTAAAGACAGGCTCGGTATTCCGGAGGTATAAAGATGAAGAGTAAGCTCTATGCTTTTTTACACTTTATTCTCGCGTGGCTTGCAAGACTTGTTTTCTGCATCTCCTGCAAGACGAGAAAAAAGGAGCCTCCGCTTTCGGATGGCGCGCTTCTCGTTTGTGCAAACCATATTTCTGTGCTTGACCCCGTGCTGATATGCGCAGTGCTAAAGAAACATCAGCCCCGCATTATGGCAAAGAAGGAGCTCTTTGACGTGCCCTTCCTTGGTTGGCTGGTAGGTCAGCTCGGTGCGTATCCGATAGACCGCAAAGGTGCAAACGCGGACGTTATCCTGAAGACGATTAAGATGCTTGAAGACGGTTATTGCGTTGGTATGTTCCCTCAGGGAACCCGCCGCGCGGGTGTTGAACCCGAGACCACGCCCATCAAGGCGGGCGCGGGACTTATCGCATCGAAGTCGAAAGCGACCGTTCTTCCTATCCATATAAAGACCAAGAACTACCGTATCAAGGCGTTCCGAAGAGTCAAGCTCATTATCGGTGATCCGATTCCTTATGAGGAATACACCAAAGGCGGCGAGCTTGTGGGTGATTCGAGAGCAATAACACAGTATATCTTCGACCGTATCTGCGAGCTCGGACGCGAGGAATCAAAATGAATGCTCATGAAATAACCGTCGCAAAGCATGCGGGATTCTGCTTCGGAGTCAAGCGCGCGACCGATATGATCGCGGAGAAGATAGCGGCTGCCGATGGCGACCGCATATTCACCCTCGGCAAGCTTATACATAACGACACCTATAATGCCGAGCTTGCGGCAAAGGGCGTGGGTGTCACCAGCATAGAAGAACTTGAAGCTCTTGCAAAAGAGACGGAAACCGGCGCTCCCGCTTGTGTCTTCATCCGTGCCCACGGTGTTACCAAGCAAACCAACGAGCTTCTCAATTCACTTTCTGAAAAATATCCGCGTTTCTCGTATGTTGACTGTACTTGCCCTTACGTTAAAAAGATCCACAGGATCGCGGCAGAGAATTCTCTGCCGAAAAACGAAGGTGACGAACCTGTTTTTATTCTGATAGGCGCGAAGGATCATCCCGAAGTAGTCGGTATCGTCAGTTACTTCGAGGGAAAGAGCTTCGTTTGCTCTACGGCAGATGAACTTGAAAAGGCAATCGAGAACAAAATTATTCCAAATAATGTAAATGTTGTGCCAATCGTAGCGGCACAAACTACTCAAAAGTTAACGGAATGGAAATATTCATTAAATATTATCAAAAAAGTATATACAAAGGCACAAATTTTTGATACAATATGTAATGTTACGGAAATTCGGCAGCTTGAAGCGGAAGAGCTGGCAAAAGCGTGCGAGACTATCATTGTCATCGGCGGACGCGAGAGCTCAAACACAGCAAAGCTTTACGCGGTATGCAGAGAATATTGCGAAAATACGATCTGTATATCCGAGCCGCAAGAGCTTGACGGATTAATTCCGAGCATCCCACAAAAAGTGGGAATTGTCGCAGGTGCTTCGACGCCCGGCGGCATAATAGAGGAGGTATACAACAAAATGAGCGAAATCAAACTCGACAAGGCAGAAATCAGCTTTGACGAAATGCTCGACTCAGCCATCAAAACTTTAAGTTCAGGAGACACCGTTACCGGTACTGTTATTGCAGTAAACGACGTTGAGATCAACCTCGACCTCGGCGCCAAAGTTACCGGCATACTGACCGCCGATCAGATATCCGACGATGCTTCTCTGAAGCTGAGTTCCGAGTACAAGATCGGTGACGAGATAGATGTATTTGTTATCCGCGTCAGCGATGTTGACGGATGCGCAACCGTTTCAAAAAAGCGCGCAGATCTTGACAAGAATTGGCACATCATCGTTGATGCCAAGGAAA
>JAGBYM010000088.1 GCA_017628755.1 Clostridia bacterium
AACTCTCTTTTCCTTGCGCTTCATCATCATGGTATTGACTGCTGCAACCTTTACACCGAACATAACCTCAACTGCGTTTGCAATCTCAGGCTTGGTTGCGGAAGTCATAACTTTGAATACATACTTCTTTTCGTTCATCATGTCCATGCTCGCCTCGGTGATAACGGGAGCAATGATGATGTCCTGTACCATTTTCTTCATTATGCGTATACCTCCTCGAGCTTCTCAACAGCAGCCTTGGTGATTACGAGCTTCTCAGCATTGAGGATCTCATAAACGTTGATGGTGCTGTAAAGGGTGGTTGCTGCGGTGGGAATGTTGGCACAGCTCTTAACAACGAGACGGTCAGCCTCAGGGAGAACGAGCAGGGTCTTGCATGCTACGGTCTCGGTGCGGGTCTTCTTCTCGTCGCCTACCTTGTAGGTCTTCTCTACGTCCTTCTGGAGACCAAGAGCGGCAAACATCTTTACCATCTCGGAGGTCTTGTAGGACTCGAGCTTGCACTCGTCAAGAATGATAAGGTTGCCGTTAGCAGCCTTATCGGAGAGTGCGCTGAAGAGAGCAACTCTCTTGGTCTTCTTGTTGAGCTCGGTGCGATAGGTGCGGGGCTTGGGGCCGAGGGCGATACCGCCGTGTACCCACTGAGGAGCACGGGTGGAACCCTGACGTGCGCGGCCTGTACCCTTCTGTCTCCAGGGCTTCTTACCGCCGCCGCTTACCTCGGTACGGGTAAGGGTGGACTGAGTACCCTGTCTCTGGTTGAGCATGAATGCTCTGACTGCGGCGTGAAGGACGGATGCGTTTACCTCAGCTCCGAAAAGCTTCTCAGAGAGGCTCATTTCGCCGACTTCCTTGCCTGTCATATCAAGTACTTTAATGTTAGGCATTTGTCATTCCTCCTTCTTTCGTCAAGCCTTGATCGAGTCGCGGATGAATACGATACCGTTCTTCGCGCCGGGAATTGCGCCGCGAACTGCGATAAGGTTGTTCTCTGCATCGATCTTAGCAACGGCAAGATTAAGAATAGTAACCTGCTCGTTACCGTACTGACCTGCCATCTTCTTGTTCTTAAAAATTCTCGCGGGGTCGATAACACCCATAGAACCGGACTGACGGTGCACAGGGCCAACGCCGTGTGTCATTCTCAGCTTAGCGAGGTTCCATCTCTTGATAGCACCGGTGTAACCGCGGCCCTTGGTCATACCTGTTACGTCGACCTTCTCGCCAACGGCGAAGGTTTCGACCGATACGACATCACCTACGTTGTAGCCGGAGCAATCTTCAAGGCGGAACTCCTTGAGATGTCTCTTGGTGGTAAGTCCGTTCTTTGCGAAATGTCCGATCTCAGCCTTGGTTGCGTGCTTATCCTTGCAATCCTCAAAGCCAAGCTGGATAGCGTTGTAGCCATCCTGTTCAGTGGTCTTCTTCTGCGATACTACGCAGGGACCAGCCTGGATTATCGTTACCGGGATGACGTTTCCGACCTCGTCGAAAATCTGAGTCATACCGATCTTCTTACCGATAATGCCCTTTTTCATGTTTTTTCCTCCTGAAGGTTATTGGTTGACGCTTTGAATTTTACCTTTCGGCATTACGCCAACTTGACCGACAAGCGCTCATCTTGAGCGTTGTGTGGGTGGGGGTCAGGGTTGATTAGAGGGTAACCTGAATATCAACGCCTGCGGGGAGCTCAATGTTCATCAGTTCTTCGGTGAGTTTCTTCGAAGGCTTCTTGATGTCAATGAGTCTCTTGTGGTTGCGAAGCTCAAACTGCTCGCGGCTGTCCTTGTACTTGTGGACTGCACGGAGAATGGTTACGATCTCCTTCTCGGTGGGAAGCGGAATGGGACCCGAAACCTCGGCGCCGTTGCGCTTAGCAACTTCGACGATCTTTGCGGCTGCCGCGTCAACGAGTGTGTGATCGTAGCTCTTCAGCTTGACTCTGAGCTGTTCCTTAACTGCCATTTGTGTTTTCCTCCTTTAAATTTTCTCTCGCGTGCGTGCGAATATAATAGAATGTAGCCATTTGCGCATCGCGTTCGAAAAGTTAGGAGCGGATTTTGTTATGCACCGTTCCGTGCGTTTCGTTTTGCAGCCATACAAAAGCCGAAACCCGCCACTCGCCGCCGTCACGCAAGCACGGCGCGACGCGAATTCCGGATCGTACGGCTACAAAGCCGTCGTCACGAAGCAACCTCTGAACTAAGGCCACCCGATGCCTGACATAGCCCACGCGCCCGATCAAATTCGGACTTCTCCACGAAAATTACCCGCATGTTCTTGCGGCAACCTTTCGCTTCAACGCATACTTCGCACATCAAGCCTCAATATTATACTACATTTTTCGTCTATTTGCAATAAACATATTAGTAGAAATTATACCAGAAATATTGCGGTGAATTTGTGCACTTTTAACAAAATACCGTTATTTTGCCTCAAAATCACCCCAAAAACCGACCTCCGAAGCGTTTTTCGGAGGTTGATTTTCATATTTTGCGCATGTGTTTTTTGTACAAAATGCAGAAATGCATCAAATTGCACAAATAATCAGTCTTCCGCGTTGTTTTCCTGCTCTTCTTCCTCCGCAGACTTCTCATTCGCCGCGCGAAGTCTGTCAAGAGACTTACAGAAATCCTCTCTCAGCCATTCCGGCTCGAGAATTCGTATCTCCGCATCCGACGCAATCAGCGCACCAAAGAAAACGCGGATATTCTGAAACTCGCATATGTACTTTCCCTTGCTTCCCACTCGTTTCGTTACGAAGGGCGCAAGCTCGAGAGCCGCGAGCTTATCGGGTATCTGCAAAAGCGCGGTATAAGGAATCGAGATCTGTGTCGATTCACCTTCGTTGTCGCCGAGCATATCGGCAAGCGCAACGATGTTTGAAATATCTCTCGGGTCCTCAACTCTGATCGAATCGGGAAGCGAGAAGGGTTCCGTATAATAGTATCCCTGACGCGAACGGTCAAACTCTACGGGAGCATTAAGCTTACGGCGCAGATAATCGCAGTCGCGCTGTGCCTGTCTGTGAGAAATACCAAATCTCTCGGAAAGACGCACAGCGTTCGGATAATAACCGTCCTTTATTCTTTTGTGAAGCCAGATTATTCTTTCAACGGCAAATTCTCCCGACATACCGACCTCTCCTCTCATCATCCGCAAAACGCGGATTTTTTCTTATATATATAATAAGGAAGAAATTATTCGTCAATCTTCTCTTCTTCGGCAGTTTCTTCAGTTACCTCTTCAACAACCGCTTCGGTTTTCGGCTGAGCATTCATGCATCTCACAAAAGAATTTGTTCTTGCAAGAATATAGAAGCTGAGAATGAAGCAGAAGAAAGCCTCGACGCAGAAAGCCCCCTCAGAAAGCTTACCGGTAAAGAATCCGATGATTTCGGAGAAGCCTCCGGCAAACGCAAGGAAGTAAGCAAGACAGCCGCTGATGAAAAATCTGCGGGGACGTGCATGCTCGGGAGAAACGTATTCTCTCTCTTCGCAGAGAAAATAGAACATTACAGCAATAAGAGCAAACTGGAGCATAAGCTTTGAAGGATGATTCATCTGAACCGTCATATCAAAATACATCTGTGCAACTCCGACAAGCGCACGGATTATAGGAAAAAATCCGAGCCACGCAGAAAGCTTTGCTTTGGGATTTTTTGAAGAACGTACAAAGAAGCACACCGCAGAAAGAACAGATGCCAGAATACCGAAAATTTCAATAATAGCGGTAACACGGATGATGTAAGCATTGTCTGATCTGTAGGCGGACGAGAATATCATCTTATAATACGAGAACTTTTCTTCGCCTATGATAGTGAACAGCTTATATGCAAAATCGGCAAGCATAATAAATCCCGCGAAGGTTGCGGAAAAGAATATCGAATTTGCGCTGTTATCGATCTTATGCGAAAGATCGGCATCCTTCGATATAAATATAAATCCGCTCAAAGCAAATGCGCAGGTTACAACGATCAGCCAATTTACAAGAGTAACAAAGAAGCTTTCATTAAAATAACCGATCTCAGAATCAAAGGAAGTAAAATAAGCTACAGTTCTGAGGATCGCGGCAAGAGAAGCAAGGCAGACGGTAGCCCGGAACCACGTCTTTACGTTCAGGGGGGCAGCCTCCTTATCGCGCTTCAAAAATTTATCAAGCATGGTAACACCTTTCAATTTATCAAATATTTATATTATTATACACCTCAAATATGAACCTGTCGTAAACAACACTTCCTATATATAGATAAATAAGGCAAAAATATTGCCAATCAAAATATTTTTCAAAAATATTCGATTTTTTTCGAAAAAAGGGTTGACAAACGCGAACACTTGTGGTATAATATACCCCGTTATCCAAAGACAGCAGGTTCCCGTAAAAGCGTATGCCACCCTGCCGAGGAAGAATCAAATAGTTTATTTGTGTCCTTTCTCTCTGTGTGCGCGCATTTCGGGAGTAAGGATATTTTTTTACGATCACAAACCATTAGGAGGTTAAACACATGCCCAGCAAAGCTATACTTGAGCAGAAGCAGCAGGTTGTCTCCGAGCTTTCCGAGAAGATTCGCAACTCGGTTTCCGGTGTAGTTGTAAACTACCAGGGAATCACCGTTGAGGACGATACTAAACTCCGTAAGGAACTCCGCGAAGCAGGCGTTTCCTACCAGGTAGTTAAGAACACCCTCACCGGCAGAGCATGCGAAGAGTGCGG